>DATLZD010000015.1:0-41387 GCA_035574155.1 Dehalococcoidia bacterium
CGTCCCAGCAGCTCGCCGTCGGCGATGAGGGCGTGCTTGATGGCCTCGGCCCACCCGGACCTGAGCTCCCGCTGGGGCAGGGTGCGCAGGACGGCGACATCGCAGACCACGGCACGGGGCTGATAGAAGGCGCCCACCATGTTCTTGGCATGGGGCAGGTTCACCGCCACCTTGCCGCCGATGGCGGCGTCCACCATGGCCAACAGGCTGGTGGGCACGTGGACCAGCGGCAGGCCACGGGCATAGGTGGCCGCCACGAATCCGGCCAGGTCCGTGACCATGCCCCCTCCCAAGGCGACCACCGTCTCGCCCCGCTCTGCCCTGTTCTGGGCCAGCCAGGCGTAGAGGGAGGAGGCCGTCTCCAGGGTCTTGGTGGCCTCGCCGGGGGGGACCGTGCGGGCGATGGCCTGGAGGCCGGCGGCCCGCAGCGATGCCACCGCCTGCTCCCCGTAGTGAGCGAAGACGTTCTCGTCGCTCACCAGAAAGGCGCGTCCCGAAAGGCCCAGCCCGGCCACGGTGTGGCCGAGGCCCTCCAGGCAGCCCCATCCGACGAAGACAGGGTAGGCGCCGCCCGATGTCTTCACAACGCAGGCGGCCCCCGGCCAAACAGGGACCGGTTCGGAGGCCGCCCGCCATACCCTCTCCCTATCGCCCAGGGCGGCGGTCGGGAACGACCGCCACGTCTCCACCACCGCCGCTGCCACTTCCGACGGGGAAAGCCCATCGGTGGCAATGGTGCGGTCGGCCAGGCGGTAGTAGGCCTCCCTCTGGGCCTTCAGGGCCGAGATGCGGGCCAAGGGGTCGCCGCCCTGGAGGAGGGGTCGGTACTCCAGGCCTGCCTGCCGCAGGCGCTCCAGCAGCGTTTCCGGGCGGGCATCCAGGTAGACCACTAGGCCGCTGTCGAACATGGCCACCCGGTTGGCCGGCCGCAGCACGGCACCGCCGCCGGTGGCCACCACCGCCGGCCCTGAGCGGCAGGCCCGCAGCAGCGCCTCCGCTTCCAGGTCGCGGAAGCGCCCCTCTCCCCAGCGGGAGAAGACCTCCGGCACCGGCAGGCCTACAGCCTCCTCCACCAGCGCATCGGTGTCCAGGGCCTGCCAGCCGAGGGCCTGGGCGGCCAACCGGGCTACGAAGCTCTTGCCGCTGCCCGAAGGGCCCACCAGGAATATGCGCTGGGGGCGGTCGCTCATGGCCTAGTCGCTGGCTGCGCGGGGGCCTACCGTCCGCAGGTAGGCCTCATAGTTGCGCTTGGTCTCGTCGAGGGAGTCGCCGCCGAACTTCTCCAAGAGCGCCTGGGCCAGCACGATGCAGACCATGGCCTCGGCGATGACCCCGGCGGCTGGGACGGTGCAGACGTCGGAGCGCTCGTAGTGGGCGCGGATCTCCTGGGCCGTGTGCAGGTCCACCGAGGGCAGAGGGTTGGCAAGGGTGGCGATGGGCTTCAGCGCCCCCCGGACGATGATGTCTTCGCCGTTGCTGACGCCCCCCTCCAGCCCGCCGGCCCGGTTGGTGGCCCGTCGCCAGGGCCGTCCCCTCCACTCGTCGGGGGGAAGGATGACGTCGTGGGCCTGGGAGCCGGGCACCCGGGCCGCGGCGAATCCAGCGCCTATCTCCACCCCCTTGACGGCGTGGATGCTCATGACGGCCTGGGCGAGCCGACCGTCCAGCTTCCTGTCCCAGTGCACGTAGGAGCCGAGGCCGATGGGGACGCCGCTGGCCCGCACCTCGAATATGCCCCCCAGGGTATCGCCGGCCTCGCGGGCCGCATCGATGGCCCTGACCATCTCCTCCGAGGCCCTGGGGTCGGCACAGCGCACCGGCGATGCCTCCACCGCCTCCCAGTCTGGCTCCCCTTGGCAGGGAGGGGCCTCCACCGGACCGATGGCTACCGTGTGGCTGTGCACGGTGATGCCGAACTCCTCCAGCAGCCGTCGACAGACAGCGCCCACGGCCACCCGCGCTGCCGTCTCCCGGGCCGAGGCCCGCTCCAGGACGTTGCGGGCATCGTCGAAGCCGTACTTCATGGCCCCCACCAGGTCGGCATGGCCTGGGCGCAACCGCGTCACCTTGGTCACCTTGCCCCGGTAAGGCTCGACCTGCATGACCTCCCGCCAGTCGTCCCAGACGCGGTTACGAATGAGGAGGGCCAGGGGGCTGCCAAGGGCCAGGCCATGGCGGACGCCGGCGATGATCTCGGCGTGGTCCTCCTCTATCTGTTGACGGCGGCTGCGGCCGTAGCCCATCTGGCGTCGCCGCAGGTCGCGGTCAATGTATTCGGCGGTGACGGGCAGGCCTGCCGGCAGGCCCTCGATTATGACCACCAGGGCCTGGCCGTGGGACTCACCGGCCGTCAGAAAGCGCAGGGCCGTCATGCCGCCCCCGCCTCAGCGTTGCCCTGGGGGCCCCCCTCCGGCTGTATTGGCAGGGGGCGCCCGTGCTCGTCCAAGCGGTAGCGCCCCTCCAGGTAGGACACGATCTGGGCCGGCGGCCAGTTGTCCCAGTCCACGTTGCGGGCCGCCTGTCGCGAGGCGGTGGTGGTCAGAATGCAGCGCCGCTCGGGGCGGCCATCGGCGCCACGGAAGGTGGTGTAGACGTCCACCGTCGCCCAGGGGAGCCGCACGTTAGGGATGTCGTAGAGGAGCATCTCCAGCGCCTTGGCGGTGATGGCCATGGCCTCGTCCAGGGGGCTGCTGACCTCTTGCCAGCGCCCGTTGACCAGCCGGAACTCGCCCTCGGCGCTGACCCCCACCCGGATGTGGGCAGCGTCCAGCGAGACCAGCTCCATGCCCTGGATGCCGCGCCAGACGTTGGGCGGCACCTCCTTGGGCCTCTTCATGGAGCGCCATTGCTCCAGCGTCTGGTCCACCACCTCGCGGATGACATCCACGTCGCCCTGGGCTATGGCCTTCCTGTAGGCCAGTTGGCCCCGTGTCCCCTGCACGATGACGTAGGCGATGAACAGGAAGACGATGAACAGGCCCAGGACGGCCCACTCCATGCTATCGGCCTCCGGTCGCGCCCGCTATCAGCGCCTCGCGGGCGGCCTGGAACATGACGTCCAGGGGCGCTTCCTGCCCCGTCCACAGGCGGAACGACTCGGCTCCCTGGTAGACCAGCATGGGCAGGCCGTCCAGGACGCGGGCCCCGCGGGCCTGGGCATCCCGCAGCAGGGGGGTCGGCTCCGGCCTGTATACCAGGTCGAAGACCAGGCAGTCGGAGGGGATCAGCTCCGCCGGCAGGGGCGACTTGTTGGCGTCCACCGTCCCCGGCATCCCCAGGGTGGTGCAGTTGACCACCAGGTCCCAGCCCACCGACGCCTGTTGCAGGGCAGCATAGGTCAGGGGGAGGGAGACCAGGCGCGTGCGCGCGGCCAGGGGGCGCAGGTCCTCCACCAGGCGGAAGACCCGGTGATATGTCCTGTTGGCCACGAAGACGAGGGAGGCGCCCGCCTGCACCAGCGCCAGCACGGCCGCCCGCGCCGCCCCGCCTGCCCCCAACACGAGGGCGATGCATCCCCGCGGCTCGAAGTCCCCTGCCTCGCGCAAGGCCCGCAGGAAGCCACTCACATCGGTATTGTGGCCGGCGAGGCGCCCGCCGCGGTTGACGATGGTGTTGACAGCCCCGGCCTGGTTCGCCACCTCGTCCAGCTCGTCCAGCAGGGGGATGACCCGCTCCTTGTAGGGCACGGTAACGTTGGCCCCCAGATAGCGTGGGCCCCGCAGGGCGGCGACACGCTCCTCGAGGGCATCGGGCGGCGTCTCCCACCGCTCGTAGCGGGCATCGATGCCCAGGGCGTCCAGGGCTGCCTGCTGGAAGGCAGGTGAAAGGCTATGGCCGAGGGGGTAGCCGATGACCCCCACCAGCTTCGTCTCCGACACCTCTCCCCCTCTCAG
Organism: Dehalococcoidia bacterium; assembly: GCA_035574155.1. Lineage (GTDB taxonomy): Bacteria > Chloroflexota > Dehalococcoidia > SM23-28-2 > HRBIN24 > HRBIN24. The sequence continues at coordinate 3,894 of DATLZD010000015.1, forward strand.
CGCTGGTACTGGGCCACGTTGCGCAGGTGCTCTGCCAGCGTCTCGGCGAAGGCGTGAGTCCCGTCGCCCTTGGCCACGAAATACAGGTAGTTGGTATCGGCCGGCCTTATGACCGCCAGGATCGAGTCCAGGCCCGGACTGGCGATAGGCCCAGGCGGCAGACCGCGCCTCCTATAGGTATTATAGGGCGAGTCCACCTGCAGGTCTTGGGACGTAAGGGGCGCTTTCCAGAAGCCGTAGCGTTCCACGTTGTCGGGGTCCTGGGCCAGGGCGTACTGGACCGTCGGGTCGGCCTCTAGGGGCATCCCCAGGCGCAGCCGCCGCAGGAAGACCTGTGCCACTATTGGGCGCTCCGAGGGCGTGGCCACCTCTCGCTCGACGATGGACGCCAGCGTCAGCACCTCGTGCACCGAGAGCCCCTTGCTGCGCGCCTCCTGCCGCAGCTCGGGCGTGAACTCCCGGTCCATCTTGTCCAGCATCGCCTGGACCATCTCCTCGGGGGTGATGCTCCGGGGGAACACGTATGTGGCTGGGAACAGGTACCCCTCCAGCGAGGCACCGGGGGGTAGGTCCTGCAGGAAGGAGTAACGCTGGCGGTAGGGACCGGCCAGGGCGGCCAACTCGAAGTCCAGGGCAGGCGCGACCCCCAGCTCCTCCACCTTCTGGGCGATCTGCCCCAGGCTCCATCCCTCGATGACCGTGAGCACGATGGTGGCGAAGCGCCCATGCCGCAGTCGCTGGGCCACCTCCAGGGCCGAGCTGCCGGGACGGAACTCGTAAGTGCCGGCCTGAAGCAGGCCCTCGTATCCCAGCAAGGCGATGAGGGTGCGGAGCTGGAGCCCGCTGCGCACGATCCCCAACTCCTCCAGGCGCTGGGCGATCTCGGCTACCCCTTCCCCCTCTTTTATGTCCACCAGGATTCCCCGCTGGGCCGTGGCAGCGCTGGGAGGAGGGGCCGCCGGCTCAGCGATGGCAGCGGGGCTCTCATAGATCTGCCAGGCGGCCAGGCCCATCAGCACCAGGGCCGCCGCCGACCCCATCAGTCCCACCCACAGCGATGGCAGGCCTTTTGCCAGGGAACGTGGGACGGAGGACAGGCGCCTGGCCGCTGCGCCGAAGGACCCCGGCCATCCCATCCGCCGCTATCTCCGCAGGCCGCGTAGGGAATCGAGATAGGCCTGGAGGACAATGGCGGCGGCCAGGGCATCGCGGCGCTCCTTGGGGTGCCCGGGTCCCAGGCGGCGCTCCGCCTCCAGGGTCGATAGCCGCTCGTCCCAGGTCTCCACGGGGATGCCCAGGCGGCCCGAAAGCTCCTCCACCAGAGACATGACTCGCTGGGCCTGGGGTCCCAGGGCGCCGGTCAGGGACAGGGGCAGGCCCACCAGCAACATGTCTGCCCTTTGTTCTTGCACGATGCGAGCTACTGTCTCCACGATGTCCGCGCCGGCCTGCACGGTGCCCACGGGCACCGCCACCAGGGCGCGGTCGTCGGCCACCGCCACGCCTATGCGCCTCTCCCCGATGTCCACCGCAACGATGCGCATGCCCCGAGTCGCCCCGCGCCTAGGCTTGCTCCAGCATCTGGCGGACGATATCTCCGGCCTGGGCCAGGGCCTCGTCAAGGCGGGCGGCGTCCTTGCCTCCTCCCTGGCCCAGGTCGGGACGGCCACCGCCGCCGCCACCGGCCACGGCCGCCACCCTGCGCACCAGCTCGCCGGCGTGCAGGCGGCCCGTCAGGTCACCTGTCACCACCGTGAGGAAGGAGGGCCGTCCCTCTATGACAGCACCCAGCACCGCCACGCCGGACCCCATCTGCTGGCGCAGGGCGTCTCCCAGGTAGCGCAGGGCGTCCAAGCTGGGCACCTCCACCCGGACCGCCACCAGCCTCACCCCGTCCACCTGCTGGGAGCGCTCCAACAGCCGCTCGGCCGATGGGCCGCTGGCCAGTGCCCGCTCCAGCTCACGGATGCGCCGTCGCAGGGCGTCCTGCTCCTCCAGGAGCGACTCCAACCTGGCGGCCAGCCCCTGGGGCGAGGTGCCCAGGCGGGCGGCCAGGGCCTCCAGGTGGTCCAGGGTCCGACGGACGAACTCGGTGGCACCCCGCCCCGTGAGGGCCTCGATGCGGCGGATGCCTGCCGCCACCGCCGACTCCCCGACGATGACGAAGGCCCCCACGTCACCGGTGCGCCGGCAGTGGGTGCCCCCGCACAGCTCCAGGCTGAACCGTGGGCTGACGGTGTTGATCTCCACCAGCCGGACCTCTTCGCCATACTTCTCGCCGAAGAAGGCCAACGCCCCCTCCTCCATGGCCTGCTGGAAGGTGGTGTAGCGGACCTCCACCGGCAGGTTCTGACGTATCTTCTCGTTGACCAGCGCCTCCACCTGGGCGATCTCCTCGGCCGTCAGGGCCTGGGGATGGGTGAAGTCGAAGCGCAGACGGTCGGGGGCTACCAGCGACCCGGCCTGACGCACGTGGCTGCCCAGGACGCGGCGCAGGGCGGCGTGCAGCAGGTGGGTCCCCGTGTGGTTGCGCATGGTGTCCTCGCGGTGCTGGCGGTCCACCCGCGCCAGGACCTCGTCTCCCTCCGCCAGGACCCCCTCGCTCAACTGGCCGCGGTGGACGATGACGCCCTCGCCCAGGCGCTGGGTGTCCAGCACCAGGACGCGGCCGCTGGGCCCGACGATCTCGCCGCGGTCCCCCACCTGCCCGCCTCCCTCGGGGTAGAAGGGCGTCTGGGAGAGGACCACCTCCACCTCGGCCGGGGCCGACAGCCTGCTCGCCCGGGCCAGGGAGCCGTCTCGGCGGGCCATGAGGGCCACCACCCGTGCCGGCGCCTCCAGGGTGTCGTAGCCGATGAAGGGGGTCTCGGCCCCTGACAGGGAGGCGTAGACCTGGGCTCTGGCGTCTGCCCCCGTCCCCCTGGCGGCAGCCCGGGCCCGCTCCCGCTGCTCCTCCATGAGCCTCTCGAACCCCTCTTCGTCCAGCGATATCCCCCGCTCCCGCGCTATCTCCCGCGTCAGCTCCACTGGGAACCCGTAGGTGTCGTGCAGATCGAAGGCGTCGCGGGCCGACAGGACGCCACGGGCGCCCGCCAGCCGCTCCTCCAACAGCTGAAGCCCCCTCTCCAGGGTGGTGCGGAAGCGCTCCTCCTCCTGCCGGACGTTGTGCAGCACGAACTGCCGCTGGCGCTGCAGCTCGGGATACACGTCAGCCATGAGGTCGATGACGGCCTGGGCCACCCGGTCCAGGAAAGGCTCCTCCAGCCCCAGGTAGCGGTAGCCGAAGTAGACGGCCCGCCGCAGGACACGGCGCACCACATAGCCCCGCTCCTCGTTGGAGGGCACCACCGGCGTCCGTTCATCGCCCAGAAGGAAGGTGACGGCGCGGCCGTGCTCGGCCACGATGCGCAGGGCCCGGTCGGTGGCCTCGTCATGGCCGTAGCGACGGCCCGAAAGCGCTTCCACCTTTGCCACGATGGGCCGGAACAGGTCCGTGTCGTAAACGCTGGGGCGGCGCGACCTGTCCCAGCCCCCGCTCTGGAAGAGGGCCACCGAGGCCAGCCGCTCCAGGCCGGCCCCGGTATCGATGTTCTTCCTGGGCAGGGCCGTGCAGGAGCCGTCGGGCTGCCGAAAGTAGGTCATGAAGACCAGGTTCCAGACCTCCAGGAAGCGGCCGCAGTCGTGGGCGGGCTCGCAGTCGGGCCCGCAGCCGAACCGTTCGCCGAAGTCGTAATGGATCTCGGAGCAGGGACCGCAGGGGCCCACCGGCCCCGAGAACCAGAAGTTGTGCTCCTCCCCGTAGCGGCGTATGCGCTCCTCCGGCACACCCACCTTCCGCCATAGCTGGAAGGCCTCGTCGTCGTCCAGGTAGACGGCCGTCCACAGCCTCTCCCGCTCCAGGCCCAGGACTCCCGTGACGTATTCCCAGGCCCAGGCGATGGCCTCGGCCTTGAAGTAGTCGCCGATGGAGAAGTTGCCCAGCATCTCGAAGAAGGTCAGGTGGGAGGTGTCGCCCACCGAGTCGATGTCGGTGGTGCGGAAGCACTTCTGGACGGTCGTCAGGCGGCTGTGGGGCGGCTGGGCCTGGCCCATGAAGTAGGGCTTGAAGGGCACCATGCCGGCGCTGGTGAAGAGGAGCGTCGGGTCGCCGATGGGCACCAGCGGGGCGCTGGGGAGGCGCCGGTGCCCCCGCTCCTCGAAAAAGCGCAGAAAGGACTCGCGGATCCGGTGGGAGTCCACTCCGGCCCGAATTATAGCATCGGCCCAACTTATGACCCAGGCGCAGCCGGCGGGCCGTCTGCCGCCGCTGGCCAAGGCCGATGCAATTTGCCACGCAGTAGTTACAATAGGGGGAGGAGGCAGGCAGGCCTGGGGAGGTCCCTCCTCTTGTTCTGCCCTCCGCTACCAGGTGCGGACTTGTCGAGTTCGAACTCGGCCTTCTCGGCCTACGGGCTTGCACGCGACGGCGAGTGGTTATGGCCGCAGGTGGGCGCCGTGCTGCGGCCGGCCGTGGCCCTGGGATCCGTCTTCGCCTGGCTCCTCTCCCTGGCCCTGGCCGGGCCGCTGCTGGCCCGGGCCCAGGCCCCCTCCCTGGGGCCCCTGGCAGCGGCCGAGGCCTTCGCCCTGGCCCACGGTCTCGTCCTGGTGGTGGCCGGCCTGGCGGCGGCGCGGGTGCCTAGGCTAGAGAGGCTCCTGCCCTGGGGAGGCCCCCTCACGTGCCTGCTGGCGCTGGCCCTGGCGGCCTCGTCCGCCTCGCGCTGGGGCCCCATACTCACGGCGGCAGGGGCCACCTCCGCCGCGGCGGTCCTGGCCGTGACGGCCGCCCTGGCCGCCCTCCCCGTCGCCGCCCGTGCTTGGGCGGTGGCCCTGGGCGCCCTCGTGGCCAACGTCCCCCTCTACCTGGCCGCCCTGCCGGAGCACCCGCTGCCCGACCGTCCTCTGGCGGTGGTCCTGGCGCTGGGGATGGCCCCCCTGCCCCTGCTCGTGCGGGGGGTGCCCAGGCCCCAGGGGCCGCCCTTGGAGTGGCCCGCTTTTCTGCCCCTTCTCCTGGCGCTGTGGGGCATCTACCTGGTGGGAGGCCTGATGTATGGGGTGCTGGCCCCCGAGCTGGGCCATCTGGGGCTGAGGCTGGGGGTCATCCCCTACATGGCCTTCCTGCCCGCCTCGGCCCTGGCCGTGGTCAGGCTGGGGATGGGCTGGCCGGGCAGGGCCGGGCCGGCCCTGCTGGGGGTGGGCTTCGCCGCCTCGGCCCTCGTCTCTGGGGCGGGCAGGGACGTGGTGGTCCAGGTGCTGGTGGTGGGAGGGTATGCCCTTCTGGACGTCTTCTTCTGGACGGCCCTGGGGGAGCAAGGGCAGCCCCGCGTCGCCTACGCCCTGGGGCTGGGCGCCATGGTCCTGGCCATCTTCACGGGGATGGTCCTGGGCGGGCCGGCTGGGGAGCTGGCCCAGGGCCGCGAGCAGGCGGCGGCCCTCATGGCGGCCATGGCCCTGCTGGTGGCCACCACCGCCTTCCCGGCCTGGCGGGGCGCCCCCGCGCCCCTGCCCATGGGCCGCGACGGGACGGGGCTCGGCGCCCTGAGCGAGCGGGAGCGGGACGTCCTGCGCCTGCTGGCCCAGGGCCTCTCCAACAAGGAGATCGCCCAGCAGCTCTCCCTGTCGGAGGCCACCGTCCGCAAGCACCTGGAGCGCATCTACCGCAAGCTGGCCGTGCCGGGCAGGGCCGCCGCCGTGGCCCGCTACCTGCAGGAGGGCCAGGGCGGGGGCCGCCCCGCCGACCGGGGCGAAGGCTAGGGGGCAGGGCCAGATGTCTGCGCCCTGCCCCCTTCTGGTCCCGAAGTGGCCTACGGCAGCCTGATGGCCACCCCCACCTCGCCGTAGGGCGGGAACTCCTGGGACCCGCTCAGCCACGCCTCGCCCCCGGCCCAGCTGAAGGAGCAGGTCCCGCCAGGGGCCACCCCCTGGCAGGAGTGGACCCTCCTGCCGCCGTAGCCCTGGACCCCGTCATACAGGTGCAGGTCCGATAGCTTGCCCGGCACCGTGACCTGGCTCTGGGCCCAGGCGTAGGTGGTGCCCAGGAAGCGGTAGCCTCCCACCACCAGGGCCCAGTGCTCGCTGGTGCCGGCGGGGAAGCGCCGGGCGGCCATGGCCCCCGCCGCCACGGCCGCCGAGCAGCCCGCCTCGTTGCAGGCCGAGAGGCGGTAGTGGAAGGCCAGCCCCTCGGCATCGGGCATCCCCACCACGATGGTGTTGCCGAAGAGGAGGGAGGAGGCCTGGACCTGGACCTCGTTCAGGCCGAAGGTGAACTCGGGGTTGAGGGCGCTCTCCAGGCGATAGCTGGTGGCCCCCTGGGGCGGCTGGAAGGAGATGCAGGCCAGGCCCTGGCCGCAGGGCCAGAGGGAGACGAGGGAGGGGGCAGAGGGCGCCTGGGACGGCTGCTGCTGGGGCCGCGGGAAGGCCGGGCCGCCGGGGTCGGTGATGACGCCGTTGGCGGCGCCGTCGGCGTCGCCCGTCCCGCCGTCGGTGAGGGTGAGGGTGATGAGGGCGTCGCCGTCGTCGCTGCCCACGGGCAGGGCCACCCAGGAGCCGCCCACCAGCTTCAGCCAGACGGTGCCCACCGGGGCCGGGGCCGGCAGGGTGACCTGGATGGTCACGCTGGCCCCCGGCGTGAGGCCGCCCACCACCAGGCTGTAGAGGCCGTGGGGCAGCTCGTAGCCCGCGGGCACCGGCGCCGGCGGCTCCCCGCCGAAGGGCTGCACGTCGAAGTTGGTGAAGGAGGTCCCCTCACCCACCTGGAAGGTGAGCTGGCCGCTGCCGGTGGGGCTGCTCACCGTCTCCTCCCTGGGCGGAGGGGGCGGCTGCTCCGGCGGGGGCGTCGGCCCACCGTCGCCGGCACCACCACCGCCGCCGGCACCACCACCGTCGCCGGCGCCACCACCGCCGCCACCGCCGCCGCCCGTCACGCCCACGCACAGCACCCGCACGTTGTCGATGGCCCACCAGTAGTCATAGTTGCCGTCGTAGTAGTGGAAGCGGATGCGGAAGGAGCTGGCGCCCGCCAGGCTGGACGTCAGGTCCAGGGACTTGACGTTGGGCGTGGGATAGCCGTCATCGCCGCCCTGCATGCGCAGCACGTTGGCCCACGTCGCCCCACCGTCGATAGAGACGTCGACGTCCCCCTTCTCATCGTCACCCTCCTCCCACCACCGGAACTGGTTGGCGAACTCCAGGAGGATGCGGCCGTTGCTCCCGAGGCAGTCGGCGGCCGGTATCTCGGGCGTAATCAGGGACTCGTCCTGGGTGGCATCCTCCTCGGCGCAGTCCGAGTCCACCATGGCGAAGGGAGCGGTGAAGGGCGACCCGATGCTGAGGTTGCACGGGTTGGCCGTGGTCCAGGTGGCGGCGTTACCGCCTCCGGAGCCGCCGTCCTCCACCTGCCACGTGGAGGGTATCCCGTCGCTGAAGTCCTCCGAGAAGAGGACCTGGGCCGGCTCGAAGGTGGCGGTGCACGTCTTGTTGGCATCCATCATGACCGTCGTTGTGGAGGAGGTGCCCGAGCAGGCGCCGGACCAGCCCGTGAAGACGTGGTCCCCCGCCTCCGCAACGAGGGTCACGGGAGTGCCATCCGGGAACGTCGCGTTGCAGGTGGGGGGACAAGAGATGCCTCCGGGGTTGCTGGTAACCGTCCCGTCCCCGCTGACCTGGACCGTGAGGGTGCGGGCCAGCTCGAAGCGGGCGATGCACGTCTTGTTAGCGTTCATGATGACGACGACGGTGTGGTCGGTGCCGGAACAGGCGCCGTCCCACCCGACAAAGAGCGATCCCTCGGCGGCCGTGGCCGAGAGGGTGACCTGGGTGCCGACATCGTATCCCTCTTCGCAGTCGGCCGGGCAGTTGATCCCTCCATCCTCACTCGCGACGGTGCCCTGGCCACTTCCCTGCAGCTGGACCGTCAGCGTGGGCTGGGAGGTGAACCGGGCCGAGCACATCTTGTCGCCGTCGATGGTCACCGTGGTGAAGGGGGACGTGCCTGAGCAGTCTCCTGACCAGGACAGGAACAGGGAGGCCGGCGTGGCGACCAGGGCTACCACCGTCCCCGTCTCGAACTGGTTGGAACAGGTGCTGGGGCAGGCGAGCCCGGCCGGGCTGCTCCGCACCGTCCCCACCGCCGAATCTCCCACGCTCACCGTGAGCGTGTGGAGGACGGGCGCGGCCCCCTGGTCCTTCTCGTAGGCGCCGGCATCGCACTGGCCGTTGCTCGGCTGGGGGCGAAGAATCCCGCGCTGGTCGGTGGGTACGGGCCGGTCCTCGAAGTCGGTGCACTCGTCCACAGCGACAGCGTCGATGGCGGGGCTGCCGTCCTCCAGGTGCAGCGTGCCGTCCTCCGCCACCGCGTCGGCCAGGCCGGCGTCGTCCACCTGGGTGAACTCCTCGCACGAGTCGTCATCGCTGATGTTGCCACCCTCGTCATAGACACTATCGCTATCGCAGTTGTCGGGGATGTTCTCGGCTACGATGCTGTTCCTCACCGTCGCGTAGGCGACGCCCCCTCCAGACTCGGTGTCGAACCAGTCCCCGTTCTTGGCCACGGTGCTGAAGAGGACGTCTGCGTCGGCTACGGCGGCGCCGACTTCCGCTATGTTGCGGAAGAAGGTGCTGTTCACTATTAGACCGCCGTCGACCGCCCCTCCCCAGCCCTCCGCCCGGTTATAGGTGAAGGTCGAGCGGAGGATGAGCGTGTCGGAGTCCCCGCTGATGGCGCCGCCGTCTCCGCTGGCCGAATTACTGGTGAACGTCGACGTCTGGATGACCGTTCCGTCGCCGCTGTCATAGATGGCCCCGCCGTCCCCATCGTCGGACCAATCATCGGCCTCGTTGCCGACGAAGGTCGAACGGCTGACGTGGAGGATGCCGTAGTTGTAGATGGCGCCACCATCGTCGGCCCAGTTGCCGTCGAACTGTGAATCGTCGATGGTGACTATACCGTCGGAGTCGTTCTTTATGGCCCCGCCCTCATAGGACGCAGAGTTGTCGCTGAAGGTGGACCCTGTTACAGTAAGGATCCCCCCTTCATCGTTGAAGATGGCCCCGCCGTAGTAGTCAGCGTGGTTGTAGACGAACTGGCTGTCCTCGACCGCGGCCGTGCCGGCGTTATAGATGGCTCCGCCGGTGTAACCGGCTATGTTGCGCAACTCACCTTCCTCTACCGGGCCAAAGAAGCTCTGCCGGACCGACAGGGTGCCTGCGTTGTAGATGGCGCCGCCCTCGTCATCGGCCCAGTTGCCCGTAAAGGTGACCCCTTGGACCGTCAGGGCAGCGTCGGCGTGGACGTAGACGGCTCCGCCGTCGTCGGAGTTAATTGAGGCGGCACCTTCGGGCGTGCAGAAGTCCTTGACCCGGAGGTTGTGCAGCGTCAGCTCGGCGCCGGGCCAGACCTCGAACAGGCGCATGCATGTCCATGGGGGAGTTGCCAGCTGGATGACGGCCAGGCCCGCCTCCGGCCCCGCCACGGTGACCTTGGCCCTGACGTCCAGGTCGTCCCTGTCGGCCTGGTCGGTGTCGCTGTCGGACGAAGGGGCGGGCAAGGAATAGGTCTCCCCCTGCAGGTTGATAATGAACTCCTTGTTAGGGCCGGCCTGGGCGTTGGCCTCCATGATGGCCGCCCGCAGGGAGCACTGGTCGCCTTCGGTGTCAGGGTCGTAGTCGCAGCGGCCGTCGGTGAGGTCGGCATCGGGCTCATCTACGGTAATGTTCACATGGAAGGTGACGGTCTGGCCCTGGGCGTGGGCGGTGTGGTCCCCGGGACCAACGCCTACGCCCAGAGTCGCCAGTGCGGCCAGGACCGCCGCCCCTGCCAGCACCCTCGCTGCAAGAGCCCTCCAGCTCATGGCAACCCCCTCGTCACGGTGTCCCTCCGGGGGCGCCGGCGCGGGCGGGAGAGGCAGGCAGGCCCGGGGCAGGCGCCCCCAGACAGTCCACCTGGTAGCGCCCCCGGGCGGCCCGGGGCAAGGGGGGACCTGTCAGTAAAACCGCGTATTTTTGCCCCGGAGCGTGTCCGTAAAACGGCGTAATGCGAGGTCTGGTGAGCAGTTTCCCTGTCAGTCAAATGGCGTAATGCTAAGCTGCCCTAACAGATGGCCGCCCGTTGGCATGGTCGGGGTCTATGGCACGGTCACGGGTGCCCGGTGTTGTGTCTATATGCGTGGCCTTGGCCTGGCGGCCAGCGCTGGCCCGTGGCGGCATCGGTGGTAAAATAGGCCCCGCCCGCCATGACGGCCGAGAGCCCCTTCCGCGCCCTGCCCAGCGTGGACCGCCTGGCCTCCCACCCGCTGCTGGGGCCGCTGCGGGCCGGCGCCCCGCCCGAGGTGGTGGCCCAGTTGGTCCGGGAGGTCCTGGCCGAGGCGCGGGAGGCCATCGGCCGCGGGGGGGCGGCCCCCAGCGGGGAGCAGTTGGCCGAGGCGGTCCTGCACCGGGCAGAGGCGGTCCTGCGCCCCTCCCTGCGTCCGGTGATCAACGCCACCGGCGTCATCGTCCACACCAACCTGGGGAGGGCGCCCCTGTCGGAGGAGGCCATCGCCGCCATGGAGGCCGTGTCGCGGGGCTACTCCAACCTGGAGCTGGACCTGGAGTCGGGCGAGAGGGGTTCGCGGCATGCCCATCTGGAGGGCCTGCTGTGCCGCCTGACGGGGGCCGAGGCGGCCCTGGCCGTCAACAACAACGCCGCCGCGGTCCTGCTGGCCCTCACCGCCCTCTGCCAGGGGCGGGAGGTGGTGGTCTCCCGTGGCCAGGCGGTGGAGATCGGGGGCGGCTTCCGCATCCCCGACATCCTGCGCCAGTCGGGGGCGCGGCTGGTGGAGGTGGGCACCACCAACCGGACCTACATCCAGGACTACGAGGCGGCCATCGGCCCCGAGACGGCCGCCCTGCTGCGCGTCCACACCAGCAACTTCCGCATCGTCGGCTTCATCCACAGCGTGCCCCTGCGCGACATGGCGGCCCTGGCCCACTCCCGCGGCCTCATCGTCATTGACGACCTGGGGTCGGGATGCCTGCTGGACACGGCGCAGTTCGGCCTGGCCCACGAGCCCATGCCCCAGGAGTCCCTGCGGGACGGCGCCGACCTGGTCTGCTTCTCGGGCGACAAGCTGCTGGGGGGGCCGCAGGCGGGCATCGTCCTGGGCCGCCGCGACCTGGTGGAGCGGCTCCGTCGCCACCCGTTGGCGAGGGCCGTGCGCCTGGACAAGGCCAGCATAGCCGCCCTCCAGGCCACCCTGCTCCACTACCTGCGGGGCGAGGCGCTGACGAAGGTCCCCGTGTGGCGGATGGTGGCCACGCCCCTGCGGGAGGTGGAGAGGCGGGCCCGGCGCTGGGCGCGGGCGCTGGGGCCGCCGGCCCGGGTGATGCCCTCCCGGTCCATGGTGGGGGGCGGCAGCCTGCCCGAGGAGGGCCTGCCGACGCGGGTGCTGGCCATCCCGGGCGAGGGGTCCTGGCTGGTCCGGGTGGCCCGCAGGCTGCGGCTGGGGGAGCCACCGGTGGTGGGGCGCATCGAGGCCGACGCCCTGCTGCTGGACCCCCGCACCGTGGACCCCCGCGACGACGCCAGGGTGGTGGAGGCCCTGCGGGCAGCCCTGCAGGCCGCGGCCTTATAATGGGATGCCGAAAGCACCGGCCATGGGCATCGTCTATGCCTGCGTATCGCCCCACCCGCCCATCATCGTCCCCGAGGTGGGACGGGGGCGGGAGCGGGAGGTCCGGCGCACCCTGGACGCCCTGGCCCAGGTAGCCGCCGAGATGGCCTCCCACCGCCCGGAGCTGGCGGTGCTGGCCGCCGTCCACGGCCCCCTGCACCCGGCCTCCTTCACCCTGCTGGACGCCGACCGTGCCGAGGGCGACTTCGCCCAGTGGGGGGCGCCCCAGGTCCAGCTCTCCTTCCCGGTGGACCGGGAGGCGGTGGAGGCGGTCCGGGAGGAGGCAGCGGCCCGGGGGCTGCCCCTGCGGACCGTCTCCCGCTGGGACCTGGACTGGTCCGTCACCGTCCCCCTCTACTACCTGCGGTCGGGGCTGGAGGGGGCCCGGCTGGTGCTGCTGAACATCTCCTTCCTGCCGCCCCGCGACCACTTCCGTCTGGGGCAGGCGGTGCGGGCGGCTGTGGAGCGTCTGGGGAGGCGGACGGTAGTCATCGCCAGCGCCGACCTGTCGCACCGCCTGTCGCCCGAGGGGCCTTACGGCTTCGACCCTGCCGGGCCGGAGCTGGACCGCTGCCTGGAGGAGGCGGTGGCCCGCTGGGACGTGGAGGCGGTCCTCTCCCTGCCCCTGGAGTTCCGCGAGCGCGCCGGCGACGACGCTGTCCCCTCCCTCAGCTTCCTGATGGGCGCCCTGGACGGCCTGGCGGTGCAGCCCCGCGTCCTCTCCCACGAGGGGCCCTGGGGCGTGGGCTACATGGTGGCGGCGGTGGACGTGCTGGGGCGGCGGGAGGGGCTGGAGGACGGCCTTCCCCGCACCGCCGTCCGCGCTCCGGCGCACCCCCTCGTGCGCCTGGCCAAGGAGGCGGTGGAGGCCTACGTGCGGGAAGGGAAGGCCATACAGCCCTCGCTGCCGCCTGAGGCGCTGGCCGGTCTCCCGCAGCGGGCAGGGGTCTTCGTCTCCATCAAGACGGCCGATGGCCGGCTGCGGGGCTGCATCGGGTCCGTCTACCCGACGCGCCCAACCTTGGCGGAGGAGGTGGTGGCCTACGCCATCGAGAGCGCCACCAACGACCACCGCTTCCCGCCCGTTGCGCCCGAGGAGCTGGACGGGCTGGTCTACTCGGTGGACGTGCTGTCGCCGCCGGAGCCTGTGTCCGGTCCCGAGGCCCTGGACCCCAAGCGCTACGGGGTCATCGTGCGCAAGGGGTTGCAGCGGGGGCTGCTGCTGCCCGACATCGAAGGGGTGGAGACGGTGGACCAGCAGCTCTCCATCGCCAAGGCCAAGGCCGGTCTGGACCCCGACGAGGAGGGCGTCGAGATCTACCGCTTCACTGTGCAGAGGTTGACCTGACCTTGACGCCCCGGCACCTGCAGGCCCTCGAGTTCGAAAAGGTCATCGCGCGGCTGGAGGCCCTCTGCACCTTCGCGCCGGGCCGCGAGTTGGCCCGTCGCCTGCAGCCCGCCACCGACTACCGGGAGGTCCTGCGCCGCCAGCGGGAGACGGCCGAGGCGCGCAGGCTCCTGGCCCTGAGGCCGGGCCTCTCCCTGGCCTCGGCCCGCGATGTGCGGGAGCTGGCCCGGCAGGCGGCCAAGGGCCACGTCCTGCAGCCCGCGGAGCTGCTGGAGGTGGCCGGTACCCTGCAGCTGGCCCAGCAGGTGCGGGGCCTGGTGGGGAGCTGGCGCCAGCAGCTCCCCATCCTGGCGGGCCTGGCGGACCGCATCGCTGACTTCGGCCCGCTCTTGCAGGAGATAGGCCGCTGCCTCGACCGTCGTGGCGAGGTCACCGATGACGCCAGCCCTGTCCTGGGCGAGCTGCGTAGACAGGTCCGCCGTGCCCACGACCGCCTAATGGCCCGACTGGAGCGCATCGTGGCGTCCCAGGTAGGGCGCCAGGCCCTCCAGGAGCACCTGGTCACCATGCGCGAGGGCCGCTACGTGCTGCCTGTCCGCGCCGAGATGCGGCACCTGCTGCCCGGCATCGTCCACGACGTATCCGCCTCCGGGGCCACCGTCTTCGTGGAGCCCCTGGAGGTGGTGGAGGAGGCCAACCGCTGGCGGGAGCTACAGCTGGAGGAGCAGCGGGAGGTGGAGCGCGTCCTGCGCCGGCTGTCGGCCCTGGTGGGCGACCGGGCAGCGGCCATACGACGGGCGGTGGAGGCGCTGGCCCGCCTCGACCTGGCCCTGGCCAAGGCACGCCTGGGGGACGAGCTGCGCTGCCCCCTGCCCCTGGAGGGGCCAGAGCAGCCCTGGCTGCTGGCGGAGCCTTCCCGACTGCGGCTGGTCGAGGCCCGCCATCCCCTGCTGAGGGGGCATGTGGTGCCCATCTCCCTGTGGCTGGGGAGGGAAGAGGGGTTCACCGTCCTGCTCATCACGGGTCCCAACACCGGCGGCAAGACGGTGGCCCTGAAGACGGTGGGCCTCCTATGCCTGATGGCCCAGGCCGGCCTGCCGGTGCCGGCCGACGAGGGGTCGGTCCTGCCCGTCTTCGACGGCATCTACGCCGACATCGGCGACGAGCAGAGCATCGAGCAGTCCCTGTCCACCTTCAGCTCCCACATGGGCAACATCGTCGACATCCTGCGGAGGGCCACCCAGCGCAGCCTGGTGCTGCTGGACGAGCTGGGGGCCGGCACCGATCCCACCGAGGGCGCGGCCCTGGCCCGCGCCGTCCTGCTCCACCTGCGGGAGCGGGGCTGCCTGACGGTGGCCACCACCCATCACGGCGAGCTGAAGGCCCTGGCCCACGACACACCAGGCATGATGAACGCCTCGGTGGAGTTCGACCCCGAGACGCTGGCCCCCACCTATCACCTGCGCATCGGCGTGCCGGGGCATTCCAACGCCCTTCACATCGCCCAGCGCCTGGGGCTGCCTGAAGAGGTCCTGGCCGAGGCCCGCCGTGTCCTAGCCCCGGGACACCTGGAGGTGGAGCGGTTGCTGCACGACCTGCAGCGGGAGCGGCAACAGGCCGCCGCCGAGCGCCATGCCCTGGAAGAGGAGCGGCGCCAGGCCGAGGCCCTGCGGCAGGAGCTGGAGCGTCGCCTGCAGGCCCTGGAGCGGGAGCGGCGGCTTCTCCTGGAGCGTACGCGGCGCCTCCTGGAGGAGGAGCTGGCCCAGGCCCGTCGCCGCCTACAGCAGGCCGAGCGGGCTATCGAGCGGGCCCAGCGTTCGGCCCGCGGCCGCCGTGCCCTGGAAGGTGCCCGTCGCTTGCTGGGGGAGGTGGCCTCCCAGGAACGGACCTTGGCGGAGGAGGCGAGGCCACCGGCCGTCCCGCTGGCCCAGGTGCGGCCCGGCGACCGCGTCTGGCTGCGGGGCGTGACGGAGCCCGGAGAGGTCCTCTCGGGGCCCGACGAGAGCGGGGACCTGGAGGTGCGCCTGGGCGCGCTGCGCGCCCGCGTCCCCCTGGCCGATGTGCTGAGGGTGGAGCGCCCGGAGGTGGCCCGAGAGCCAGGCGTCGGGGTGCCACCGCCTCCCACGCGGGCCAAGGACGAGATCGAGGTCCGGGGTATGACCCTGGACGAGGCCCTACCCTTGGTAGAGGAGCACCTGGACGCGGCCTTCCGCGCCGGCCTGCGTCACCTGCGCATCGTCCATGGCAAGGGTTCGGGCACCTTGCGCCGGGCCGTGCGCGAGCTGCTCTCGTCCCACCCGCTGGTCAAGTCCTATCGTCCCGCTGAGCCCCGCGAGGGGGGCGAGGGCGTCACGGTGGTGGAGGTGGCCCAGTGATCGTCGTCCTGGCCGGGGGGACGGGTGCCGCCCGCTTCCTCCAGGGGCTGGTCAGGGCTGTGCCACCCCAGCGGGTGACCATCGTCTCCAATGTGGGCGACGACTGCGAGATGTATGGCCTCCACGTGTCGCCTGACATCGATATGGTCGTCTACCACCTGGCAGGGGTCGCTGACGAGGAACGGACCTTCGGCGTCCGGGGCGACACCTTTGCGGTGGTGGAGGCTTTGGCCCGTTTCGGCTACGAGACCTGGTTCCGCCTGGGCGACCGCGACCTGGCCACTTGCCTGCACCGGACCAACCTCCTGCGCAGCGGCGCCGGCCTGTCCGAGGCCACGGCGAGCATCGCCCGCGCCTTCGGCCTCGCCTGCACCGTGCTGCCCGCCACCGAGGCCCCGCTGCGGACCCGCATCCGGACCGACGATGGACTGCTGGAGTTCCAGGACTACTTCGTGCGACGTCGGGCAGAGGTGCCGGTGCTGGGGGTGGTGTATCAGGGTGCCGAGGCGGCACTGCCTGCGCCGGGGGTGCTGGAGGCCATTGAGGGGGCAGAGGCGGTCATTGTCGCGCCGTCCAACCCCGTCCTCAGCATCGGACCCATCCTGGCCGTGCCGGGCATAAGGGAGGCCCTGGTTTCGACTCATGCGAGGGTGGGTGCCATAAGCCCCATCGTCGGCGGGGCCACCCTGAAGGGCCCCGCCGACCGCATCATGCGCGACCTGGGCATGGAGGTTAGCCCGGTGGGTGTGGCCCGCCTTTACGCCGACTTCTTGGACGTGATGGTCCTGGACGAGCGGGACGCCCATATGCTGCCGCAAGTCAAGGCCCTGGGATTGGACGCTGTCGCCACCGATACGATAATGTCCTCGATGGACAGGAAGGTCGCCCTGGCCCGCGCGGTGCTGGCGTCGTTGGGGGTGGAAGCGTGATCGCAGCCCTAGTGCCGGTCAAGGCCCTGTCGGAGGCCAAGGGCCGCCTGGCCGCCGTCCTCACCTCCGAGGAGCGAAGGCGGCTGGCCCTGGCCATGTTGGCCGATGTGGTGACGGCCCTCTTGGGGGCCGCCTCCATCGCCTACATCGCCATCATCAGCCCCGACAAGGCGGTGCTGCGGGAGGCGGAGCGCCTGCGGGCCCGCCCCCTGCCCGAGCCGCCCCAGGTCCGGGGCATCAACGCTGCCCTCAGTTACGGGGCGACGGAGCTGGCCCGCGAGGGTGCCGATACCATCCTGGTAGTGCCAGCCGACCTCCCCACCCTGACGCCGGCGGCAGTGGAGGAGGTGCTGGCCTCCCTCCCCTCCCCCAAAGGGGTGGCCATCGTTCCCTCAGTCGAAGGGGGCACCAATGTCCTGGCCCTGCGCCCGCCCGATGCCATCCCCTTCCGTTTCGGGCCCAAGAGCTTCACCGCCCACCGGCGGGAGGCCGTAGCCAGGTCAGTACCCACGGCGGTCCTGCGCCGCGAGGACCTTACGGCCGATATAGATAGCCCCCAGGACCTGCTGCGCCTTTCCCAGGCACCTGGTGCCGAGAACACGAAGCGGCTGCTGCAGGACCTCTCCCTGCCCCGCCGCCTGGGCGCGGGCGAGGAGGCGTCCGAGTGACCATCACCCCCTCTCTGCTGCTGGAGCAGGTGGTCCTGGGGCGCCGGTCGGTGAGGCGTTTCCTGCCCCGACCTGTGCCAGACCGGCTGGTGGAGGAACTGGTGGCGCTGGCGGCGGCCGCTCCGGCACCCCATCATAGCCGGCCCTGGCGCTTTCTCGTCCTCTCGTCGGCTGCCCGCGAGCGTTTGGTAATGGCAATGGAAGGGGCGTGGCTGAGGGACCTGCAGGCCGACGGCCATCGGCCGGAGGACGCCGGCGGACTGCTGGAGCGTTCCCGGCGCCGCATCCTTTCGGCACCGGTCCTGTTGTTGGCCTGTCTTGAGCTGTCGGGCGCCCGCCCTTGGCCCGACGAGCGACGTCGGCGGGCCGAACGCGACATGTTCGTCCAGAGCTTGGGGGCTGCCCTCCAGAACCTGATGCTGGCGGCCCATGCCCGTGGCCTCGGCTCCTGCCTGATGGGTGCCCCCCTCTTCTGTCAGGACGAAGTGCGGGCTGCCCTAGGGTTGCCTGAGGGCTGGGAGCCCGCCTTCCTGGTGGAGCTGGGCTATCCCGACCCCGACTACCGGCCGCGTCCCCGGCCCCCTCTAGACCTCTCGTCCCTTCTGCAGCGCGCCTGAGCCCCGCTGTCGACACCTTCCGCTGGTTCGTCAACTTCCGACACCTTTCCCGCGCCTCGCTCGTGTGTAGTGGTTGATTTCCTCTCGACGGACGTTTTATACTCTCGCCACCAAGGGAGTTGTGGCTATGGACTCCGTGGTGGCCACCCTCGGCACCGAACCCCAGGTCGTGACCATCGCCCTCGACGCCCTTCTGGCCCGCGGCTACCCCATCGCCGACGTGACCGTGGTGCACACGCAGCCGTCGGCCCTGGGCGACTCGCTCCATCGCCTCCGAGCCGAGGAGCACCACTACGCACAGCGGACCCCGCCTGTCCGCTTCCGCTACGTGCCGGTGCGGGACGGGCGCCACTACCCGGCGGACATCGTGTGCGAGGAGGACGCGGCCCTGTTGCTGCGGGTCCTCTATCGCGAGGTCGTCTCCTTGAAGCGGGCGAGGCGTAGGGTCCACCTGTGCATCGCTGGCGGCAGGAAGGTGATGGCTGCTTATAGTATGGCCGTTGCCCAGCTGCTGCTGGACGAGGACGACTGTGTCTGGCACCTCCTGTCGCCTCCTGATCTGCTGCGGTCGCGGCAGATGCATGCCCCCGATGGGGCCGTGCTGGTGCCGGTGCCCGTGCTGCGCTGGAGCCTGTTGCCCTCGACGCTCTCGGAGCTATTGGTGTGGGACGATCCCTACCGTGCCATCCAGCGTCAGCGGCAGGTGAGGGAGGGACTGCGCCGTCGCCTCCTGTGGGGCTTCTGGCGGGAGCTTACCGCGGCCGAGCGCAGGGTGTTGGCAGCGCTGGTGAGGCATGGCGGCACCAACGAGGAGCTGGCCCAGGCGTTGGGGCGCTCGCCCAAGACGGTGGCCAACCAGCTCCAGTCCGTATACGACAAGTACCGGGCCTGGACGGGCCTGCCCGAGGGGCGACGGGTGCGGGAGCGCCTCATGGCCGATCTTCTCCCCTACCTCGACGTCCTCGAAAGGGATGCCCAAACCGGCATAGGCAGCTCGACCCATGCTGACCATGAAGTCCATGTTTAGAGTCTAAGTGGGGCGATGTGTCGAACCCGTAGAGATCGGAGGAGCCGAGATGGACGAGGTCTACCTCGCGGGTGACGTTGACTCCATACAGGACTACGTCTTTGAGACCTCTTCCCTCCCCCAGATAAAGGGCGGCAGTGAGTTGCTGCAACGATGCGAGGATCTGATCAGCGGAGAACTTCGTCAGCGATACGGATATAAGGTCCTTTACTGTGCAGGAGGGTCCTTCCTGCTGAAAGTTAAGCGTGACTCTGCTCTACAAGTGAAGCGGGAGATCGAGCAGCTTTATAGAGACAAGACCTTGGTCGTCACTGTCAGCCTGGTCCACGAAGAAGGTGAGCTTCCCGGAGGCCCCCTTCCACATAGAGACAGACTGGACGGTTGGGCCGAGAGATTAGTGAAGGCGGCCAATGATAGCGATGGTATAGAATTCCACCTCCGCATCGCTCATCTGATGAGTCACCTACGTGAGGCAAAGCACTCCAGGACTACTGTCCCGTTTTTCCAAGCGCTCCCCTTTGGTCAGCGCTGCAACCGGTGCGGGAAGAGGATGGTGGTTCGCATTAAGGAGAACCTAGGGGAGCGGCTCTGTCCGGTCTGCGACCTCCGCGACCGTGTGGGGCGGGACTATAGCGATGGACAGACCGTGCGGGGCAAATTTAACCGCGAATTCTGGGAAAAATATTGTCCTAATGTAAAAGTCAAGTTCCCCAGTGACCTGGACGCTCTCGTCGGGGAACACGAGCGGGGATATCTAGCCTTCCTCTATGCCGACGGCAATGACATCGGTCGTCTTCTAAGACGGGTCCAACTGGAGGACGAATACGAGCAATTGTCACAAGCCTTAATGGAGGGAACGAAGACGGCGGTTTACGAGGCCATTAATGCGGTCTGCGGCGAGGCCATTAGGCAACGGCAAACCTGGCCGTTTGACATCCTGAACATAGGCGGCGACGACGTCACCATCTTACTGCATGCCGGCTATGCGTGGGAGGTAGCAGTTCGGTTCCTGGAGCGGTTCGAGTGCGAGGTCAAGCTGCCTGTGGGGCTCGCACACAAAAAAGATGGAGATGCGAACGAGCGTATAACCGCCTCGTGCGCTTTTGTCGTCGCCGATGTCAAATTCCCTATACGGTATATGCAGCGTCTTACGAAGGCCTTGCTGGGCCAAGCCAAACACGTTGCCAAGACTAAAAAGTCGAGTGCGGTAACATTCCTCTGGCTGCCTGGCCCTGTAGCCTCCGAGCATGTAGGGCCGCTCCTCTCCGCATACGAGTTCCGTCATGGTACTGCTGAGCGTCTAAACCTGCTCGGTCGCCCCTACACACTTGAGCAGGCACACGATCTGTTGGAGCTGAGCAAAGAATTGGCCAGCTGGCCCCATAGCTTGCGTCACCGCTGGCAAGAGATCCTGCCGAAAGGCGTCATGATTTCCACCTCCCTCATCGCCTACGACATTGCCCGTCGCAAAGGGATGCAGCAGGCTGTGCTGTCCGCCTTAGAGCGCCTGGCCAAGACCCTCTCGCCGGATGGCACGGGCAGCCGTCAGCTGTCTCCTCCGGTATGGGTGTTGGACCCGCCCAGCCGCGATGGCGAGGCGATCTGGCGAACAGCCCTCCTGGACGCTCTTGAGTTGGCGGAACTTCATAGCATGCGTCCTGACCGGCAACGGGAGGTAGAGGAATGATAAGGTTGGAGATCCAGATCCGCCTGGAGCTTGGGTCTGCCCTTCATGTCACAGGCAATCGGCGCGTGCTGGGCGTAGATCGCCCGTTGGCGCTGGGGGCCAGTGGTAAGCCTGTGATCCCTGCTACAACCATCAAGGGCTTTCTACGAGATAGAGCCGAGCAATTGCTGATGGCACTGGGGCAAAGCGTCTGCCGGAGCCCCCAACCAGAGTGCTGGAAGACGAGCGTTTGCCGTGTGTGCAGGGTGTTCGGCAATGGTCGGATGGATGCTGCCATCAGGTTCACCGATGCCGTTCCAACTAACGAGCTCTCGGAAGAGGCTCGAGCAGGGGTGGCTATCAGCAGATCCAGGAGAGCCGCCATTCCCCAGCGGCTGTTCTTCGTTCAGACCACGCCTCCTGGACCCAGCAGTTGGCGTTGCTCCTGTCGAGGCTATTTCGGCGACGTGAATGCAGCCAGGGAGGCTGCGGCGCTCATAGACCTGGCCTGCCGCTGGCCATTGGCTATAGGTAGCGGTAAGACTCGGGGCCTCGGCTGGATACGGGAGATTGACCTCTTGATTGAAATCGACGGGGCTCCCGTCGAACGGCAAGACCTAATCACTGTCTGGCAGGCGTGGAGGGTAGCGCCCCATGTGGCTACTCCTTAAACCCGAAGAGCCTCTCCTGCTGGGTGACGTTCGCGGCGACAGTCAGTTCCTGGCAGGTCGGGCCTACGTGCCTGGACGTGTTTTACGAGGGGCCCTCGCTTTAGACATGCTGCGGGAAGGCAAAACAAGCTCTGAGCTTATGCAGATCGTAACAGCGATCCGCATCTGGAACTTCTTCCCGGCTCCCGGTTGGCACCGCATAGAGTATGCTCTACCCCTTCCGCTCACTGCTGCTACCTGCAAGACAAACCCAGGGTTCGTCCATGCCCCTTCACCAGCAACACGAGGACATGGGGTCATTGACTGGCTCATCCCGTTTCTCGCCTACCGCCTGCTCCAGCAGGCTGGCGCTCAGTTCCGCGTCCCTTTCATGTTCGAGTGTGCTCGCGAAGACTGTCGTGCACGTATGGAATCAAGTTACACATTCTATTCGGTGCATCGACAGGACGGTCAGATCCTGTACGTGGCGGTGGAGCCTGTCCTTCACGCCCAAACGAGGGTGGCATTGAGCCGGCACAGGCAAGCGTCTTTCGAGGGGATGTTATATACAGCTTCTGCCCTAGCTCCGCAGGTGAAAAGTCCGGACGAACAGGGAACCTGTCCTATCGTCTTCGTAGGCCGTGTTGAAGGAGAAGCGTGGGCCATAGACCGGTTGAGAGAGGCGCTAAGTAGAACTGCTATTGGGGCGATGCACAACCGTGGCTACGGCAGGGTTAGGGTGGAGGACTGCGACATCCATCTGCCACCCTTGGCGGAACGATTGGAAGCCTTCAACAACACTCTAGCTCAGCTGTGGAACGACTTGAGACGTCTAGCCGTTAATACTCCCGATCG
The DNA here is from genome assembly GCA_035574155.1 of Dehalococcoidia bacterium. GTDB lineage: Bacteria > Chloroflexota > Dehalococcoidia > SM23-28-2 > HRBIN24 > HRBIN24. The sequence continues at coordinate 25,713 of DATLZD010000015.1, forward strand.
GGTAATGCCTGAGGGGACGTATTTTACTCTCGACCTGCTATCGCCGGCTGTCTTCTTAACGGATGGTGTGCCTTCTTTGCGACCCACCCTTGTGGTTGGCGATGCAGTCCTGGAGCCACTGCTGTGGGTTACTCGTCCTGACATCGCCAGTGGCTGGTCCACTGCCTGGGGCCTACCCAAACCGACCAACTTGGCGGCGCGCATGGGCAGCGTCTACGTCTTTTGTTGGATGGGCGATAAACACGACCTCATTTCCGCTCTCACCGCTATCGAACAGCAAGGTATCGGGGAGCGCACCGACGAGGGCTTCGGCGAATGCATCGTCTGTCATCCCTTTCATCAGGAGGTGAAGGAGCGATGAGCAGGGTGGCCCTGTTGGACCCCGTCCTTATGGACAAACTGGAGCAGCACCAAAGGGAACTGGTAGAGAAGGGCAGGGAGCTGGCCCACAACTTAGGAAGCGACAAGGAGCGTCAGTTGCGCAACATCCTGGCTATAGCGGAAGGGAGCAGATCGTGGGCCTTGGTGGAGCTCTTTATGCGCTACCAGGCGGGCCGACGCCAGCTGAATGCTAACTGGACCGAGAAGGCCATCAGTGAGTTGGATGGACTGAAACAGCTGGCTAGGAGCATAGCTCCTGACAAACAGCCAGAGATCGTAGCAGAGCTGCACCTAGAATTGGTCAAGCGAGTGCTGGGCTATGCCATCTGGTGGTATGTCTGGCAGTCCGCGGCCCAGTCGAAGGATCGGAGAGAGAGGTCATGAGCATGTTTGACAAGTTCAGTAGCAGAACGTTCATTCGCTGTGCTCTCACCATAGAGACGGCCCTGTCGATAGGATCCAGGCTCTCTCTTCAGCCGACCGGAACCGACCTGCCCGTAATGAAAGGTCCGGATGGCTCGCCTTTCATTCCGGGCTCATCGATCAAGGGCGTCATACGCTTCCAGACGGAACGGCTACTGCGCGGGTGGAACCACAAGCCAGACCTCTGGGCCTGCGATCCCTTCGCGTCTCCATGCGTGACCGATAAAGATCGAGAGGACCTCTGGGATGACTCCAAGGGTGAGGATGCTACGTTCTCCCAAAAGGTCTGGGACGCTAGCTGCACCGCCTGTCGGCTATTCGGGTCGCCCTGGTTCGCCGGGAGAGTCGCCATCAAGGACGCCTACCTAATCGATACCCAGCACTTAGTCAGCGTCACACAGATACGAGACGGCGTCGGCATTGATCGTGATTTGGGGGCTGCCCGCGCACAGATTAAGTATGACTTTGAGGTGGTCATACCTGGAACTCGCTTCGGTATAGAGATGGTGGCGGAGAACCTGGAGGACTGGGAGTTAGGGCTGCTCCTGATAGTGCTGCGCCTGTGGGAGGAGGGAGAAGTGGCGTTGGGAGGGAAGTCAACCAGGGGCCTGGGGTGGGGGAAGCTGGCCGAGATCAGGTTGGAACGGGTAGACCAGGACACCCTGCTGGACTATTTGACCCAGGGCGTTAAGAAGACGGTGGAGCCGGCCACCTTTCTGGCCGCCTTCAGGAGCAAGCTCGGCCAGGGGAGGTGAGGGTAATGCACAGGGCCCGTTATAACGCTCTTCACCTTGTCGTGCACCTAAGACCAAAAGGGCCGCTGCTCATAAAGTCAGGTGCCATCTCGGCGGATCCCTCGTTGCCAGATATGCAGTTCGTCCGAACCTATCATCCGGAGCGCGGAGAAACGATTTATATACCGGGGTCATCCCTAAAAGGAGTCGTGCGCGGCTTTATAGAGAAGGTGCTGCGCACCTTGGATCAGCCAAATTCTTGGCGCTGGGCATGTGGGACCTTTGATGCCAACAGCTGTGGCAGGAAATGGCACGAGGCGGAGGTTCCGAGCTCTCGTATCTACCGTGAGTCATGCGGAGCCTGCCGCATGTTCGGTCACACACGTCTTCGAGGCAGAGTCTCTTTCACCGACTTCTTCCCAGTCAGTAACGTGAAGACCGAGATTCGCTACGGAGTGGCCATCTCCCGGCTCAGCCACGCCGTGGCTCAGGGTCCCTTCGAAATGGAGGCGGTAGTTTCCGGGGTCTTCGAGGGCCATCTCCTGCTGGAAAACTTCGAGCTGTGGCAGTTGGCGCTCCTGAGCTTAGCGTTGAGCAGCATGGAAAGCGGCCTTGTAAAAGTGGGGTACGGCAAGAACCGTGGCTTCGGCGAAGTGACAGTCCAGGTACAGGAGGCCACTCTAGATGAGGTGGCACGGGACTTTAAGCCTGATGTTTGGCGGGGCACAGGCGCTCTCCTCGACCAGGGAGTGTGCAAAGATTATGGGCTCTACGAGCCTCACCTCGTGGAAGGGCTTCCAAATCCCGCACGCCAAGACGACTTAGCACTATACGTCCGCCGAAGATACGACGCTCAACTATGGGCAAATGCTATTGCAAGGTTGCTCAGAGCCGTGGCATAGGGGGTGCCAAGTGCAGGAAAGGCCATGCTATGCCTATGCAGTTAGAGGGACGGCCTCTGAACTCGGGCGCTGGGCACAGAAATTAGGTACAGGCATCGGTTACTGGGTGGCCGATGCCTCCCAGCTAACGATGGGCCGCGGGATTCCCCGTAAGTGGAAGGGACAGGGTGCCATCTTCGGTAGTGACGGAGAGTTGCGCTGGTGGAAGGACGGTGATGAATATCGTGGGATCCTTCTGACCGAGAGGCCGGTTCCTGACCTGCGGCCATTGTCTGGCTCATGGACCACCGATGAGGCAGCGTTAAAGTTCTTTTTACAAGACCTAATGGCAGCGAATGTGAGACCCAACTTCGATAAATACCCCCATGGACATGAGAAAGGCTGCTTCACCGCTAAGCTTTATAAACGGGACGGGATTATAACTTTTATAAGCTTGCGGACCTTAGAGGGAGGACAACTGTGAGACCGCGATCTGCTACGCCCAAGCCCTTTTTCTTCCTGCCTCTTAAAAAACAGCCCAGAAAGTCTGAACCGCCTCATCACGATCGTTTCATCGGCTATACCGGGCGCCTAGAGCTGTCCTTGGAGGTGATCTCAGACTATCTCTATGTGGGAAGCGGGCAGATAGAGTTGGCGAACATAGCCGGGCGTGAACAGGCTTATTACTCGTTCGTCCGAAGAAGCGGGGAACCCATTATTCCCGGGTCAGCGGTGAAAGGGGCGGTTCGCAGCGTGGTGGAGGCCATCTCCAACTCCTGTGTGAAGCAGTCTATGCATAGCGAGCAGATACCACGCCAGCATTCGCCTTGCCGTGAAATAAGTTTCCTCTGCCCGGCCTGTCGAATCTTTGGCACTACTGACCACCGAGGTCGCGTCCATTTCTCCGATGCCGTGCCGGCGGGCCAAGTTGGAACGGAAGTCATCAAGGTAGCTGACCTGTGGCCACCACGCAGGTCCCAGGGACGCAAGTTCTACAGCAGTGGTCCCTTCCGTCGCTTGGACCTGACGCCAGCTAAGAACTTTCGCTTTATTGAGGCGGTGCCCAAGGGGTCAACCTTTTCGCTGGCCCTCCACTTCGAGAACATGCAGGTAGATGAACTGGGGCTGCTGCTCAGGGCCTTGGGCTTCGAGCGGACCCCAGACGATCCTCCACGTCTCCTCCGTGCCTTCCCCCTAAAGCTGGGCGGTGCCAAGCCCCGTTGCCTGGGGGCTGCGCAGTTCACACCACATCGGCTGATTCTTATCAGCGGTGGGCCAAACATCATCGACGACCTGATAGCAGGAGGACGAGCCATGCCCGCTGAAGAGACGCTGACCAAATGGTTGGCTGATTCCACGCTGGTTGACGGCGAGGCGTGGGAGCTATTCCGCAGGGAAGCTATCAGGGTCCGAGACATATGTCCGCCGGAGCTGTACTGATGGCGACGCTCGAACAGGAGATCAACCTAGCAAAGGCCCTCGCCCAACGTTTGCCAGAGGTCACACGCAACGAATGGATGCGCTGGCTGCAGCTGGTGGAGCGCTACGGGGTACTACAGGCTGTCCAGCACGCCCAGCGTCTATCCCAGGACGTGACCTTGCGACCCGCCCTCCAGCGTGCCAACCGCCTCATCGCCCAGGCCATGCGCGAGAGGCAGAGCGAGTTGCAGCAGCTCACTGAGAACGAGCTAAGTAGGGTGCTGGGGTTCGTGGCTTGGCTTCTACAGATTAAAACCGTTCGCGGATCGAGCCAAGGCCCTATTGAAGACATATGACCAAGTTTCTTTTTGAAACATGTGTAATCATTGACTACTTACGAGGCGACGATGTCGCCGCTGATGCCTTATTTAAGGCATCGGAGCTGGGCACTGTCTATATAAGCAAGATCACCCTGTTGGAGCTATGGCTACCAAGGCACATGTCGTGTAGACGACGGACGAACCCATCGTCGGGCCAGGGCCCCAAACAACCACCGGATGAACAGATAAGACAGGAAATAAAGCGTGTCTATGCGTTGCGCTCCAAACTCAGCCTTAGGATCGTCTCCTGCTCCTCTACTTCCCAAAAATTTGCCCTCCACATCCTGGAATATTGTCATTCACCTTTGGGGAGGAGTGCTCTACCTGACAGCCTTCTTATGGGCACCGGTATCGCCATGTGCGATTACATCGTCACATCTGATGCCAAGTGGACACGGGTCATGGAGCGGTTAACGGCTTGCAATGTTATCGCGGCGCCAGTCCGGGTAATCAGCCCGGTACAACTGGTTCGAGAGTTCTGACAGGGGGGCAAAGAAGTGAAGGCCATTTCCTTCCTCGGTACCAGCGTTTATCAAACGGTCACGTACGTTTGGCAGGACGCAGTGGGTGAATACACCTGCACTACCCACCTCTTCCCTGAAGCGGTGGCGAAAATCTTCCAGCCAGAGCAGTTGGTGATCATGGCCACACCCGAGGTTCAGAAACATAACAATATTCGGACCTTGAGCCAACGCCTAGGAGACCTGGTGCGCCTTGTGCCTATCCCCGAAGGCAGGACAGAGGCGGAGCTGTGGGAGATCTTCGACCGCTGTGTCCAGGTTGTGGGTGAGGAGGAAGAGCTCCTCCTCGACATTACCCATGCATTTCGCTCCCTGCCTCTAGTGGTCTTCGTGGTGGCAACCTTTCTGCGCCGCACCAAGAACGTTAATGTTCGCTACATAGTCTATGGGGGCTTCGAGTCGAGGCGACCGCTAAGAGAGCCAGTTAATCCGTCGGACCGTGCTCCCATCTTTGATCTCACCCCTTTGCTGGAGTTGGTCGATTGGCTAAGTGGCATTGAGTTCTTCCTCCAACATGGCGACGCTAGCTTGTTGGGGCAAAGGTTGGAAGCTGCCCAGCAACGGTTGTGGAGACAACGAGATAAAGGTGAGCTGCCGCGCCGGCTGCAATCAGTAGGCCACAAGTTGATCTCTCTGTCCCAGGCGATGCAGCTGGCCCGGCCACGCGATGTGGCCCGTCACGCACAACAGCTTGTCCCTATGCTGGAAGAGGCAGCATCGGAGGCCGAGGCGTGGGCGAAGCCATTCGCAGCTATACTGCACCGAACTCGGCAAGAGGCTGCCAAGCTGTCCCTCGACGACCCGGATCGCCTGGACCAGGAGACCTTGGCCAAGCAACTGGCGCTAATGGAGCATTTCCTACGGACAGGACTTGTCCTCCAATCTGTCCTGCTAGCCAGGGAGTGGCTGGTGAATTTTGCTGCTCTACAGTATGAAAGCGGCGATTGGCTGGCCATAAATGTCCGAGATCGTTTAGCGAAAGCTTTGGCTCAGATAGACGAAGAGCAAAAGGGCTCGTCTGACGTGCTCCAGTGGGCGACTCGGCTACCCCAAGGAGATCAGCTCGCGAATCTTTGGAAGCGGATTACCAGTCTGCGCAACGATGTAGCCCATTGCGGCCTGAGAAAGAACGCCCCGAACATGTCTACCATCCGTGATTATGCCTACGAGGTGCTTCAGGACCTCAGGTCGTTGCTGGAATGGGCTCCGGATCGGGCCTTACAAGGCGGCCAAGTGGTCATCGACTTGAAGGAGCTGTACGGAGAAGTAGCCAAGCTGGACGAGCTGCGCGTCTATGTGTCACGGGTGCTAGAGCAGGCAGGTGAAGGTAACGACGTCCTGCTCACCGGTCAGGCGCCTGTGTGGCTCTATTTAGCCGTTGCCCATGCCTTGCATGGGAAGGCGCGACGCCTCTTCTATTCGTCCCCCGTCACTGGCGAGGTGCTTATCTTCGACCACTCATCGAGGTGAGCGATGGTGCGCACCCTTCTTTGGCCCCTCCGACATGATCCCTGGCTGGACAACGGCCTGGAGCGATGGGGGTGCCTGCTGCAGGAGGTCTCCCGCCAGCACCCTAAACTGCTGCGCCTCGAGTGGCGCAGGGACGGCCTCCTGGTCGAGCTGCAGGACGTCGACGCCCTGGTTCCGATAGTGGACGACGCCCTCGAGCGCCAACTCCGGCCCAACCTCTTCTATACCTATGTCAACCGGCGGGGTGAGAGGGGACAGCGCCTGCTGGACTTCATCGGCTTCAACCAGCAGCCGCCCAAACAGTGGCCCCAGCTATACTTGTCCGACGCCGCCAAGAGGCAGCACCTGCTTCGCGCTGCCCTCAGTGGCGAGTCCGGGGGGTCTCGCGCCTGTCCGCTCTGCGGCTCCCCCCTGGGGCGCCAGCCTCCCACTCTTACCCTGTCGGTATATCCCCTCGTCACCAAGAACAAGGCCTTTTCCGGTGCCCGGACCCTCTGGACCGGGAACGGTTTTGAGGGAAGGCCCACCAATGTCCCTGTTTGCCACCGTTGTTACCTCCTGGGGGCCTTGACCTGGGCCGATGAAGGCCTCCTCTACCTCTGCGGCCTGGGGCCCGATCGCAGTCTGGCGGTAGCTGTCCTACCGGCTCCTCCCACTGCCGATCTGCTGGGACTGCACCGCCAGAAGGAGCAGTACAGGGGGCAGCTCAGGCACGAGCGCCTGTGGCGCACCAATGTATACTATCGTCCCGCTTCTGCAGCGTCTTCGGCTAGCGAGCAGGAAGAGCAGGACGAGGAAGAGGCGGAGACGGCGGAGGCTGCAGGTGAACGTCCGGTCAGAGAAGGCCGCTTCTCTCTGCTCCTGGCGTTCCTGGAGCGATGTCTGAAGGAGGTGGCAGACAAGGGGCCAGGGGAGCCATTCCAAATCGGGGACGTCCGTCGCCAAGTGCCCAACGGATGGCTCTTCATAAGCATGCCCCAGGGCCGTATGAAGAACGTTACGGTCCACGACCTCGTGCTGGATGAGCCTACCCTACAGCTGCTGGTGCGTCTAGTGGAGATGGGGATCGAGCCCTACGCCCACGTGCTGGCCCAGATAGGCCTGACCGATGACAGAGGGCGTCCCCTGGGCGAGATGCAGGCCAACATGCGGGAGGCCATGGCCCAGGGGCTGCTCAGTGGCAATTTCGTTATCTTCGCTCGTGCTTTTCTGCCCAGGCCCCGTCAGCAACTGCGCCTCTACGGTGCGCTAGAAGGCCCTATACAGGCCATCGTTACGGAATGGAGGTGGAGAGGAATGGAAGAGCAGCTGGAGACGGTGCGCAAGGCTGGCTACGCGTTGGCAGAGATAGCTGCCAGCCGCCGCCAGCCGGTGATCCTCTACAACCTGGAGCGGGTCCGGACTCGCTCCGACCTGCTGTCGACGTTGAAGGAGGCCGTCCACCGCCTCATTGGTCTGGGTGCCGATGATATGCGTTATATCTCAGTAGCGGCGCTTGAAGACCTGGTACAGCTGGCCCACAGGGACACCGTGCCCTTCGAGGACCTTAAGAACACCCTCTTCGTCTTTGCGGGGGTGGCCTACGCCCGCAAGGTCATAGCTCAGGCTAGAAGCCAGCAAGGAGGTGAGGGCGATGCGTGACGACGTGAAGGCGGTGCAGGTGGTCTGGCTCAGCCGCACCGGCCTGACCAACCTTAATAGCGGCGAGGGGGGCAGCAATCTAGTAGACATCAAGAAGTACCGCTTCGCCGGCCAGGAGTACCCCTATGTCAGTGGTCAGGCCATGCGCTTCTACCTGAAGGAGGCTCTGCGCCGCCACCTGCCCCCTGACCAGACCTGTGTGGCCGATGACCAGGGGGAGACCTGCGGCCGCATCGGGGAGTGCGTCCTCTGCGACCTGTTCGGCTTCATGACCACCCTTCCCGATGTGGGTGCGGTAACCCGCGTATCGCCGGTCAAGGTCTCGCCGGCCATGGGGCTGGTCCCTCTGGATGGCAGCCTGACCCTGGACTTCCTCACCCGCCGCCACCGCGGTGCGCGAGAGGAAGGAGAAATGACGGGCGACATAGTCAATGTGGAGCTGGCTGTAAACGTCTACAAGGGCGGCCTCTGCCTGGACGTGCAGCGGGTAGGGCGAGAAGAAGAGCGCTACGTCCTAGGCGAGACAGGGGGCAGGCGTCCCAAGGCCTACTATTCCCTCCGCTTTAGAGAACATATAGACGCGCAGGAGCGGGCCCGACGGGTCGGCCTGCTCTTGGATGCCATCTTGGACTTCAGCGACTACTCCAAACAGGCCCGTCTCCTCACCGACTTCGCCCCCGACGTGGTGCTGGTGGCCCTCCAGCACAACTACTCCCACCGCCTGCAGAAGTCCCTGGAGACCGATGACTCTGCGAATGTCAACGTGGCCCGGCTGGCCCAGGTCCTGGACGAGGTGAGGCCCGACTGCCTGGCCATCGACGGCCGCCCGGCCATATGGGCGGGACTCTTGGACGGCTCCATCGCCAATGCCGAGGCTGTGGCCAGCACCCTGCGGCAGGTCGGAGTGCCGGTCAGCACCCCTCGTCAGGCCATCGAGGCTGCCAAGGCTGCCCTGGGGGTGTGAAGAGGCCTATGCGGGGTCTGATCGTAGACCTGGAGCTGCCCTACTTCGCCTCCTTCCGGCGGCCCACCAGCACCAGCGTCGTTCTGACCTATCCGGTGCCCCCCTTCACCACTCTGGTGGGCCTGATGGCCAATGCGCTGGGCGTCCACTGGGCCGATTACGAGGGCGCTGTCCAGCAGCTCCAGGCAGCACTGTACCTGAACCTTCGTCCTCTCAGGCTGGAAAGACCGTCGCGGGAGTTGGCCAAGCTGCTGAAGCTGGTGGGCGAGGAGCGGGAGGTGCGACGACCGACGTCCTTCCCCTCGTCGCCCGTGTTCCGCTATTTCCTGGTGCGGCCGGCCTTCCGGCTCTTCGTGGCCAGCGGCGATAAGACAATGGTGGAGGACATAGCTCTGGCCTTGGCCAGCCCGGCCAGGCCCCTCTTTCTGGGCCGCTCGGACGATCCGGTGGTGGCCCATCTGGCCTGGGAAGGCGAGGTGGAACGGGTAGAGGCCCAGGATGCCTGGGCCTTGGTCCCCAGCTCGGGGGTCGAGCCATCTGGGGGTGAGCTGATACGTCTGCCTCTCGCCTTCCGGCCCGGTCGTGACCTAGTGCACTCGCCCCTGCTGCTGCTTCCCCAGTCCTTTCCAGTTCACCTGCCACAGCCTCAGCCCCTGTGGCGCTTCGCAAGGGAGACGGTCCACCTACTGTCGCTCCAGGGAGATGGCCCATGACTGGCAACGGGCCTGTGTTGGCCAAGATGGTGGCCACCGGCGATGGCGTGCGCTACCAGTCCCTTTCGGGCCACAGCCAGGACACGGTGGTGGCCCTGGGACACCTGCTGCAAGAGCAGGGCGTCGCCGCCTTCTGCCGCCGCTGGGGTATCAGCCCCCGCGACCTAGAGCTGGTGGCCTCGCTGGTCTGTCTCCTGCACGACTGGGGTAAGGCGGCCCAGCCCTTCCAGCGGGCCATCGCGGAGGGCCGCCACTCGACCGATTTCCCCCACGCCCTGGTGGCCCTGCCGCTGGTGCTGGAGGTCTGGCAGCGGCTGCCACTCCCCACCCTGTGGCCCGGCGGCCCGCTGTTGGAAGCCCTGGCCGTGGTCAGCCATCACAGCGGCCTATACTCGGGGCTCTACAAGGCCCTGCCCCGGCCCCAGGAGAGGCTGCGCTACCTGCCGCACACCGGCCGCTTGCTGGACGCGGCTCTGTCCTGGCTGAGGGATAGGCTCGGTGACGACCGCGTGGGTGCCGTCGGCGACTGGCCGGTCGAGCGTTGGGGCGGCCTGACCCTGGGGCGGTGCAGCGACCACCTGCACCACGTGCTGGGAAGGGTGGCATTGGATGTGCGAGCCAACGGTGGAGACGCCGCCACCGTCCGCCTGAAATGCCTCTATTCCTTCCTCCTCTCGCTGCTCAAGCGGGCCGATCAATGGGCCAGCCACCACTTCGAGAGGGTGGCACCAGGGCTGAGGGTGGATCTGGCCGAGGCCCTGGGCCCGCCCCCTCAGCCCTGGCGGCTGCCGGAGGACGCCCGCGAACGGGTGCTGGCCTCCGTCCCCGGCCTTCATCCCTATCAGCGACGGCTGGCCGAGACGGACTGTCCCTACGTCGTCCTCATGGCCCCTTGCGGGCGTGGCAAGACGGAGGCAGCCCTCCTCTGGGCCCTCCGCCTCTGGGAAGAGGGGCATATCGACCGCATCATCTTGGCCATGCCCACCCAGGTCACCTCCAACGCCATGCGGCAGCGGCTCGCTGGCCTATTGGGGCACGAGGCCGTGGGGCTGTATCACGGACGTAGCTATCTGGAGCACCGGGAGCTGTGGCGCCTGTCCCTCTCCCAGGAACGGGGCGGGGACGACCTTGACCCCGTCGCAGAGAGGGAAGCCGCCCGCAGCGAGAACTACCTAGGCGAGCACTTTCTCCTTCCCGTGACCGTCACTACTGTGGACCACGTGCTTTACACCTTTGTCCACGGCTACCGCCAGGCAGATATGTCGCTGGGCGTCCTGCAGACGGCTGCCATCGTCTTCGACGAGGTCCACTACTACGACCGACGTATGCTGGCGGAGTTGCGCGAGCTGTTCCGCCTGCTGCGCCAGATGCAGATCCCTCACCTGCTCATGAGCGGCACCCTCCCCTCATTCCTGCTCTCGGAGGGCCGCCTTGGCGAATACCAGCAGGTCTGCGACGAGGAAGGACTGGTCCGTCGTCCCTTCTCCCTCGGCACCAGATCGGAGCCGCTGTTGCGCAAGGGACAGGACAAGGATACCCCTTGGCGGCCATCGCCCTCGGCGCTGGCGGAGCTCCTGGATGGCCACCGGCAGGGGCTGGTCCAGTTCGTGGTGGTGAACACCGTTGGCCGTGCCCGGGCCCTCTATCGCGCCCTGAAGGAGAAGCTAGGCGCAGACGAACGCCTCGTATGCCTTCACTCGCGCTTCTCCTACCAGCACCGGCGGCAAAAGGAGCGGCGGGTAATGGACTGGCTGAAGGAGGGGGCTGGCCCGTTGCTGTTGGTGGCCACCCAGGTAATCGAAGTGAGCCTGGACATCTCCTGCCAGCGCATGTTCAGCGAGCTGTGCCCCATCGATGCCTTGGCCCAGCGCGCAGGGCGTTTGCATCGCGGCGGGGCGGACCCCGATGGCCACGAGCTGGTGGTCTTTCCGGCCGACGGGCCAGAGCCATACTTGGAACGGCGCGACCATCCCCTGCCCTACCTGGAGCGGACGTGGGGCCTGTTGCAGGACGGTCTGGCCGTCTCCTACGGGTGGGTGCGGGAGGCCTGTGACCAGGTCTACCGCGACGTGTCCCTGGGGCTCGCCGACCTGCCCCGGCTGTTTGCCGAGTGCACCCTCTTCGGCCCCAGCCACGACGAGGTCCGCTTCAGCGAGGAGGAGGGCAAGCTCTACCGCCCCCGTCAGGTCGCCATGCCCACCATCGACGTGATCCCGCAGGCGGTGCTCGAAGAGCTGGGCGAGGAGGGCTTGGACCCCATCTATCTGGCACCTGTACCCCTGTGGTGGGTGGGCAAGTCCAACCGGGAGGGGCTCGGGCTGTTCTACACCCACAGCCGCGGCAGTCGAACCTGGCTGGTCTGCTCCCTGCCCTACGACCAGGAGACAGGCTTTCATGAAGAGGCCCTAGGGCAACCGCCGCCCGGTTATGTGTTGGACTGAGAAGGCCATGGGCCCCGCTCCCGACCGCTCCCGACTCCAGGTCATCAGCGACGAGGAGTTTGCGGCACTGCGCACCAATGGCATCAAGGTCAACTATTGGGCGGTGTGTCCTCGCAAGCTGTGGCTCTTCGCTAAGGGCGTCCGCCTGGAGGCGGCTTCCGACCGGGTGCTGCTGGGGCGCCTTCTGCACGAGAACGCCTACGCGCGCCTGCCGCGTCGCGAGGTGATGTTGGACGAACTGGTACGGGTGGACGTCCTGGAGGGGCAGGGCCGGGTCCTGGAGATCAAGCACTCGCGTCGGTTGCTCCAAGCAGCCCGTTTGCAGGTGGGCTACTACCTGCTCTACCTGCGGCACCTGGGTGCCGGCGACCTGGTGGGCGAGCTGCGCTTTCCCAAGGAGCGGCGCCGCGAGGAAGTGCACCTTACGCCCGAGCTGGAGGCCCAAGTGGCGGAGGCCCTGCGCGGCGTCGCCCGGGTGGAGGCCCTCCCCTCTCCGCCTCGCGTCGAATACATGTCTATCTGCCGCGCGTGTGCCTACGCTGAGCTGTGTTGGGGGTAGCTTGTGGCGCGCAGCTATTACCTCTTCCGCAGCGGCCGCCTCCGTCGCCACCAGAACACCCTCTACCTGGAGGGTGCCGGGGATGGTGAGCGGCGTCCCATCCCCATCGAGGACGTGCGCGACCTCTACCTTTTCGGGGAGATAGACCTGAACACCAAGCTGCTAAACTTTCTCGGGCGGCACGGCGTGCTCCTACACTGCTTCAACTACTACGGCTTCTACACAGGCACCTTCTATCCTCGGGAGAGCAACGTCAGTGGCCATCTGCTGGTGCGGCAGGTGGAGCACTACCTTGATCCCGCCAAGCGCCTCTACCTGGCCGGGCAATTTGTGGACGGGGCGCTGTTCCATCTGCGTCGCAACCTGGCCTACTACAAGCGTCGCGGCCGGCAGGTGGACGATGCCATCGCCTGCATCGACCGCTCCTTGGCAGAGCTTACCTCCTGCCCGGACGTTCCCAGCCTTATGGGCCTGGAGGGGCGCGCCCGCGACGCTTACTACGCTGCCTTCAACAGCATAATGGACCTGGAGGAACCTTTTCAGCAGCGGGTCCGTCGCCCCCCCGATAACCTCATAAATGCCCTTCTCTCCTTTGGCAACACCCTGCTCTACACCGCCGTCCTGGCCGAGATCTACGTAACCCAACTCAACCCCACCATCAGCTACCTTCACGAGCCGTCCCAGCGGCGCTTTTCCCTGGCCCTGGACCTGGCCGAAGTCTTTCGTCCTCTTATCGTCGACCGGACTATTTTCCGGGTCATCAACCGCAACATGGTCGACGAGGGGGACTTGGAACCGCTGGGCAAGAGCCGCGGCGTTTACCTTAGTGAGAGAGGGCGCAAGACCTTTATCCGCGCTCTGGAAGAAACGCTGGCCACGACGGTGCACCATCGGGCCTTGAAGCGCAACGTGTCCTACCGTCAGCTGCTGCGGCTGGAGGCCTACAAGCTGGTGCGTCACCTCATCGACATGGAGCCTTACAGGCCCCTGCGGGCCTGGTGGTGAGGGGGAGAGAGAAGTGAGGTTGAAGCTGACCTTGGATGCCGGAGGGCCCTTCCTTCTGCCCTGGCGTTACCCGGAGCTGTTGCGCGGGGCGGTCTACGCTGCCCTACGCCGCTGGGACCCCGAGCTGGCCCGGACCATGCACGGGCAAGGGCTCGTGGCAGCGGGCCGCCGTTACAAGCCCTTCACCTATTCTTGGCTGCATCCCAAGGTTGCCCGCAAGCATGACGACGGCCTGTTAATGGAGCCGCCTGCCTATTGGTGGATATCGTCGCCACTGCCCCAGGTCCTGGAGGCTGTAGCAGGCCCTCTCCTGACTGCAGGGCATATAACGCTGGGCCACGTCCGGCTGGCGGTGGCCCTGGTGGAGGTGGAGCCCCAACCGGACATTTCACCGCCTTGTGAGGTAGAGACCCTGTCCCCCATCGTGGTGTCCACCGCAGCCAAGAGGGGGAACAAGCTCAGCCACGTCTTCCTGGCACCTTGGGAAGACGAGTTCCAACGGGTGCTGACCCAGAACCTGGCCAACAAGGCCCACGCCTTGGGCCTCCCGGTGGCCGACGGTGCTTGGGTGCGGTTGGAGCCCTTGGGGGAAGTGCGCTCCCGCTTAGTGGAGGTAAACGAAACCAAGGTCAAGGGTTATTATGGCCGGTTCCGCGCCACCGGCGACCCCGCACTACTGGCCCTGGGCTACGACATGGGGTTTGGCGAGCGCAATGCCCAGGGCTTCGGCATGGTAGCGCTCTCAAAGGGGTAAGGGCGCATGTATGTAGTTATCGTTTACGACGTCGAGCAGGCCAGGGTCAACAAGGTGTGCCAGTTCCTAAGGAGACACCTGTACTGGGTCCAGCGATCCGTATTCGAAGGCGAGATAAGCGAAGGGAGGCTCGAGAAAGTAAAGGCGGGGCTACGGCGCATCATCAATCCTCGGTATGACTCCGTGTATATCTACAAGGCCCGGGATCGCCGCTGGTTGGACAGGGAAGTGCTGGGAGTGGAAGCGGTACCGCTGGACCAGGTCATCTGAGGGGTGCTGTCGACCAAAGGCAGCTTGACACGGATAGGAGGTGGACGGCACAATGGCTCCGGCACAGCTGGTCACGGGGACAGACGCTGAAGCTGCGTGAGGCCAAAGGACGCCCCCGAGTTGGGGGGTCCCAATCGCACCACAGTGGGATTGAAAGCTGGCCCTCTGGCGACGGCTGCCCGACGGCGAGCTGGAGCGGGTCCCAATCGCACCACAGTGGGATTGAAAGGGCCATGGCCCCCGAGGCGGCCTCCCTGGCCTTCTCCGTCCCAATCGCACCACAGTGGGATTGAAAGCGGGCTTCAACGCCCCGAAGACCAGGTCCGGCGGGGTCCCAATCGCACCACAGTGGGATTGAAAGGCGCCACGTCCGCGAGCCAGGCGGCCCGCAGAGCACGTCCCAATCGCACCACAGTGGGATTGAAAGAGGCGGCCCTTCTGGATGGTCAGTTCTTCCTGGACACGTCCCAATCGCACCACAGTGGGATTGAAAGGGCTGGGTCGTCGAGGAGCACTTCCTCGACGGCCAAGGTCCCAATCGCACCACAGTGGGATTGAAAGCCGTCCAGTGCCAAGGCAGCCAAGGCCTACGTGACGGGTCCCAATCGCACCACAGTGGGATTGAAAGTGGGGCGGCGCTCCTGGTAGGCCTCCCACTTGATGCGGTCCCAATCGCACCACAGTGGGATTGAAAGCGAGCTGGTCTTCATCCCCAAGGGCCGCCGCATCATGCCCGGTCCCAATCGCACCACAGTGGGATTGAAAGGTAGCGGGGGTCAGCGACGAAGTCGAAGAGCTTTTCCCGTCCCAATCGCACCACAGTGGGATTGAAAGACAGCAGGCTGGACGAGAAGGTGCGCTACCGAGTAAGTCCCAATCGCACCACAGTGGGATTGAAAGGACGACGGCCCCTTGCGCCAGATTTCGGGCCTCAGGGTCCCAATCGCACCACAGTGGGATTGAAAGGGCTCTCGCGGGAGCTGGAGGAGGCGGAGCGAGAGGTGTCCCAATCGCACCACAGTGGGATTGAAAGTGCGCTGGGCTGGCGGGCCCTGGGCCGGCCCAAGATGTCCCAATCGCACCACAGTGGGATTGAAAGCACAGACAGCTCGGAGAAGT
>DATLZD010000016.1:0-29768 GCA_035574155.1 Dehalococcoidia bacterium
TGAACGGGGCGGCCGTGCTAGGCGGGGAGCTGGCGGTGCCCTGCACCCGCAATCCGCCATAGCGGGGCCGAATTCCCGCTCGAGGCCCGGGGCTGTGGAGGCTACCGTCGGCCAGAGGCGTCGATGGTCGGGTCCTGCGCGACGGGGCGCCACGAACCCCGTCAGGCCCGGAAGGGAGCAGCGGTAAGTGGTGGCCTCGGGCGCCGCAGGTCGGCCCGGCCGGAGCTGACGGCCGCCGGCAAGGCCGTAGCGCCGGGTCGACAGCGGGTGCACGGCTGCCCTGGCTGCCCTTGACCGATGCCTGGGCAGCCAGCACGACAGCAATGCAGACAATGAGGTGATGGGGCCGGACTTACATAGGCGGGCCCGCCTGGGTGCCCGCCTTAGCACGACAGCATCCAGCCTCATAGGGAAGTGGGAATCGGTCCGGCCGGGAGCCAGGCACCACCTGTCGCTGGCCCTGGCCGGATGTGCGGTGGCGGTGGCGTTGCTGGCCCTGGCCTTCGTGCAGGGCAGCACCCATAGGGAAGGTGGGGTGGCCCTGGCCTCCCCACAGGAGCGCCTACCGGCCAACCTGGTGCCCTTCGTCCTCTACGACCGCGGCCTCGCCCTCCACCTGACGGCCGACGCTGCTACCGTCGGGGAGGCCCTGGACGACTTGCAGGTGCAGCTGGACGAGGCCGACCTGGTGAGCCCCTCTCGCGATGCCCCCTTGACGCCCGGCCTCAGGGTGGTGGTCCGCCGGGCCAAGCACGTGTTGCTGCGCGTGGACGGGGGGGAGAGCTGGGTGGCCACCCACGCCGTCAGCGTGGGTGACCTGTTGGCCGAGCGTGGGGTCTTCCTGGGCGCCCTGGACCGGGTGTCGCCCGAACCCACTGCCCGGCTCGGCGACGGCATGTCGGTGCAGGTGGTGAGGGTGCAAGTCTTGCGGGACGTGCAGGAAGAGGCCATCGTCAGGAACGTCGTCTACAGGGACGACCCGTCCCTGCTCCTGGGCCAGAGCTACGTTGCCCAGGAAGGCTCCGATGGCCTCGTTCGGCGCGAATACGAGGTGGTCTACGAGGACGGCCGCGAGACGTCGCGGCGCCTGGTGGCCGAGGTGACGGTCCCTGCCCAGGACAGGGTGGTGGTCCGGGGCACCCGGCGGCCCCCGCCCCCGCCCATAGCGGTGCCCGCCAGCGGCGGCGGGGACTGCTCCGGCGTCGCCTACAGCCGCACCATGACGGTATACGCCACCTGGTATGCGCCCGGCCGAGGCGCCGGCTACTACACCGCCACCGGTATGCGGGTGGGTTACGGCATCGTGGCTGTGGACCCCAGCGTCATCCCCCTGGGCACCCGCCTGTGTGTGCCGGGCTACGGCATGGCCGTAGCCGCTGACACGGGCGGCGGCGTGCGGGGCTACATGATCGACCTGGCCTATCCAGAGGGCGTGGTGCCCAACTGGCGCACCGGTTATGTGACCATATACATCCTGGACTAGGTCCCGTCAGCCGACGGCCCGCCTCACCAGCGTGGCGATCTTCTCCTCCTCTGCGGGAGTCAGATCCTTCAGCGCGAAGGCGACCGGCCACATGGCACCGTCGTCCAGGTTGGCCCCGTCGGTGAAGCCCAGAGTGGCATACCTGCTGTTGAACTTGTGGGCCCCCTGGAAGAAGCACACCACCTTGCCGTCCCTGGCGTAGGCAGGCATCCCATACCACAGCCGCGGCGAGAGTTGCGGCGCGCTGGCCCTGATTATGGCGTGGACCCGCTCGGCGAGGATGCGGTCCGGCTGGGGCATCCGGGCGATGGCCCTCAGCACCTCTCCCTCCTGGTCGGCCCGCGCGCCCCGGGCTCTGGCCGCCCTCAGCTCCCTAGCGCGCTCCCGCATGGCGGCGCGCTCCTCGGGCGTGAACCCAGGCGAGGGCTGGCCGGTCGTCTCGGCCCCCTTGCCTGACCGTCGTCGTTCCCTCATCGCATGCCTCCTCCGCAGCGCCCCTGGCGACCTCGTCGCCGCCCATTATACGCGTCGCGTTGACGTGACCTATCATGTTGTTTGGGGTGTTGGAGGGAACATGAAAGCAAGCCGCCGGCGAAGGGCCCTGGGCCAGCACTGGCTGGTCTCCCCGCGCTACCTGGAGCGCATCGCTGCCGCTGTGGGCCTGGGCCCGGACGACACCGTGGTGGAGGTGGGGCCAGGCACGGGCAACCTGACCCGCCGCCTACTGCGCCACGCCTCACGCCTGGTGGCCGTCGAGGTGGACGAGACCCTGGCCGAGGCCCTGCCATCGCGACTGGGGGAGCCGGCCAACCTGGTGGTAGTGGCTGGAGACGTGCTGCGCATGCCACCGGCAGAGCTACTGGCCTTGGCCGGCGGTGGGCCTCCCTATGTTGTGGTGGGCAACCTCCCGTTCTCGGTGGGCACAGCGGTGGTGCGCCACTTCCTGCGCGCTCAGCCGCCACCCCGCCGGCTGGTGGTGACCCTGCAGCGGGAAGTGGCCGAGGCGGTGGCGGCCCCGCCTGGCCGCATGACCTTCCTCAGCGTGGAGATGCAGCTGCTGGCCGAACCGCAGCTCCTGTTCATCGTCCCACCGGGTGCGTTCCGGCCTCCCCCGAAGGTCTATTCGGGGGTGGTGCGCCTGGACGTGAGGGACGGGCCGGCGGTGGCGGTGGACGATGTGGACTCCTTCCTCGAGACGGTGAAGGCGGGCTTCGCGGCCCCCCGCAAGCAGCTCCGCAACTCCCTTGCCATTGGCATGTCCCTGGCGCCGCAGCAGGCGGCCGAGATCATCGCCAGGGCCGGGCTAGACCCCGAACGACGGCCCGGGACGCTGGACCTGGAGGAATGGGCGCGGCTGCACGCCTCCGTCGTCGCCTGTGGTGCCCCGGCAAGGACGTGATGCCCGTGCGGGTGCTGGCTCCGGCCAAGATCAACTGGACGCTGGAGGTGCTGGGGCGCCGCCCCGACGGCTACCACGAGGTGGTGACGGTCCTCCAGACCATCGCCCTATGGGACGAGGTCGAGCTGGAGGAGGCCCCCGGCCTCGACCTGGAGACGGTGGGCGGTCCCTCTTTCGGCGAGGAGGACCTGGCGCTGCGGGCCGCCCGCCTCCTGCTCCCTGAGGGAGGCGTGCGGCTGCGGCTGCGCAAGGGGATACCGGTCTCAGCGGGCCTGGGCGGGG
Organism: Dehalococcoidia bacterium; assembly: GCA_035574155.1. Taxonomy (GTDB): domain Bacteria; phylum Chloroflexota; class Dehalococcoidia; order SM23-28-2; family HRBIN24; genus HRBIN24. The sequence continues at coordinate 3,165 of DATLZD010000016.1, forward strand.
GGAGCTCCGACGCCGCCGCAGTCCTGCGGGGCATCTGCTCTCTCCTGGGCCTGCCCATGTGCACCGAGGAGCTGGCCCGGCTGGCGGCCAGTCTAGGCTCTGATGTGCCTTTCTTCCTGCACGGCGGCACGGCCCTGGCCACCGGCCGCGGCGAGGTGGTCTCTCCCCTGCCCGATGCCCCTCTCGTCTGGCTGGTGCTGTTGGTGCCACCCCTGGGGGTGGAGGGCAAGACGGGGCGGATGTACCGCAGCCTCTCGCCCTCCCACTACAGCGACGGCTCCTTCACCCGTTCCTTCTTAGCGCGCCTGGAAGAGCGAGGGGCCGTGGACGAGGGGCTGATGCACAACGCCTTCGAACAGGTGGCCTACGCCCTCTTGCCCGACCTGGCCCATTACCGTGGGGCGCTGCTGCGGGCCGGCGCCCGGCGCGTCCACCTGGCCGGGAGTGGTCCGGCCCTCTTCGCCCTGGCGGCCGATGCGGCCGAGGCCGAGGCGCTGGCAGGGCGTCTGCGGGCCGAGGGGCTTGCGCCCTTCGTCGCCCGCACCGTCACCCGCTCGGAGGCTCTGGGGAGCTGAGCCGTGGCCGAGGTCTTCTCGGGCGCCGTCCTGGGCTACGGTCTGTCGCTGGTGATGGTCTGGCCGGTGAGCCTGGGCCTGGTGCGGCTGCGGGGCCAGGTGCCTGCCCTGGCCCGGGCCATCGCTCCCAATCTGGGGCCGGCCATGCTGGCGGTCCCCGTGTCGCTGCTGCTGTTCGCCTGGGGGCCGCTCCTGGGGATGATAATGGGCGTCATCTACCGGGGGGCGCTGGACAACCTGCCCGGGGCCGGGCTGGGGAGCCCCAACTGGGCCTTCACCGTCGGCGTCGTGGCAGCGGGGGGCCTGGTCCTGGCGACTGTCTTCTACGTTTGGTCGCGACTGTGGTGGTGGCTGGTCCTGACGGTAGTCCTGTGGGTGGGGGCCTTCGGCTGGGGGCTGCCCTACCTGGCAGAGGCGGCGCCCTGATGGCCGAGGAGGTGGAGCGTGGCTGACAACGAGGAACCCCTGGACGCCTATTCGAGGGTGGTCGTGTCGGTGGCCGAGCGGGTGGGGCCGGCGGTGGTCAACATAGCCGTCTCGCAGCGGGTACTCGTCAGGGATCGCTACCAGCGGGCGGTGCCTCGAGAGCGGACCGGGGCCGGCTCCGGGGTCATCATCTCTCCCGATGGCTTCGTGCTGACCAACAGCCATGTGGTGTCGGGCGCCCGTCGCCTGGAGGTGACCCTCAACGACGGACGACAGTTCGCCGGGGAGCTGGTGGGCGAGGACCCTCACACAGACCTGGCGGTGGTGCGTGTGCCGGCCTCGGGCCTGCCCGTTGCTGCCCTGGGCGATTCGGCCCGCCTGCGGGTAGGGCAGCTGGTGGTGGCTATCGGCAACCCCTTCGGCTTTCAGTGGACGGTGACGGCCGGGGTGGTGAGCGCCCTGGGGCGCGCCTTCCGCAGCCGCACCGGGCGTCTCCTGGAGAACATCATCCAGACCGATGCCGCCCTCAACCCGGGCAACTCGGGTGGCCCCTTGTGCAACGGCACAGCCGAGGTCATCGGCATCAACACCGCCGTCATACCATATGCTCAGGGGCTCTGCTTTGCCATCCCCATCAACACGGCCAAGCGCATCGCTGGGCAGCTCATCACCCGCGGCAGGGTGACGCGCGGCTACTTGGGCATCTTTGTGGAGCCGCGGGAGCTGCCGCCGCCGCTGCTAGCAGCCCTGGGTGGGCGCCAGCGGACGGGGGTGATGGTCCTGGAGGTGGTGCCTGGTAGCCCAGCGGCACGGGCAGGGCTCCGCCCCATGGACGTCATCGTGGGTCTGGGTGGGCGCGTCATCGCCGGCATCGACGACCTGCACCGCTTCCTCGACGAGGAGCCGGTGGGTAGGGTCTACGAACTGGAGCTGGTCCGGGACGGGCGGCTCCTGCGGGTGCCGGTGGGCATCGAGGAGCAGCCACCGACGGCTGGCCCTTGAGTGCGGTTTGCCCGTTCCTTACCATGGACTGGGGAGGCCCCTGTAGCCCTGCATCCGCGAAACGTCTGCTACAGGCGGACAGTCCATAGGTGAGGAGCGCTGAGAGGCTGCCGAGGATGGGGACCATCGTCGACATGCACGTGCACACGGTGCGTGGCGCCTCCGATTCCTCCCTGACCCCAGAGCAGCTGCTGGAAGAGGCGCGGCGCATCGGCCTGACCGGCGTCAACATCAGCGAGCATGACCGTGCCTGGGACGACCACGAGTGGGAGGCCTTCCGTCGCAGGGCGGACATCTTTCTCAGCCGGGGCATGGAGGTCTCCACCGACTTGGGCCACATCATTGTCGTGGGCATCAGCCGCTACGTGCCCGGCATCCGCAGGGCGACGGAGCTGCGACGGGTGGTGAACGAGATCGGTGGGTTCATGATCGCTGCTCACCCCTTCCGCCATTTCTTCGACCCCGTCCACTACCGCCGCGATGGTCGGCCCGCCGTGGACATGACGCCGGAGGAGGCGGCCAGGCTGCCCATCTTCCAGCTGGTGGACGAGATCGAGGTGGCCAACGGCGGTTGCACGCCGCGGGAGAACGCCTTCGCCTTGCGGGTGGCACGCATCCTGGGCAAGCGGGGCATCGGTGCCAGTGACTGTCACTCCACCAATGGCCTGGGATGCTTCACCACCGTCTTCGATGAGGAGCTGGAGTCGCAGGAGCACATGCTGGCCCTGCTGCGGGCAGGACGCTACTATCCGGCCGCCGGCCTCAACGTGGGCGACCTGCGCCCCTTCGAGGAGACGGTCGCCCACCTCCTCCCCACCTAGCGGTGGCTGACGATGGAGGCCCCGACCGCGGGGCCGAGGGTGAGGCTCCGCCCCCTGTTACCTCACGAGAGGCCCCACCTGGCCATCTGGTGCCCGGGCTATAATGGGGCCAGCTCCCAGGAGCTGATGGCCGTAGTCCTGGCCGATGGCGAGCTGGTGGGTGCCTTGGGCTACCGGCTGCACGACCCGAGGGAGGGGTGTTGCACCCTCTATTTGGCGGTGGTGGCCCCCGAGCGGCGAGGCTTCGGCCTCGGCAGCGAGGCTGTGCGGGCGCTGGAGGGACAGCTGGCAACTAACGTTGGGACCCGCTGCTTCCGGGCCCTGGTGCCCGAGAGCATGGGCCTGGCCTTCTATTTTTGGTTACGCTTAGGCTACCAGCCCGATGGCTGCCGGGAGGGACAGATGACCATGTTGAGGTGCCAGGGGGGTGGCTGACATGGAGGCCCTGTTCCGCTACCTGGACCAACGCCTGGACGACGCCCTGCGGGAGCTGCAGGAGCTGTGCGCTCTGCCCAGCGTCAGTGCCCGCGGGGAGGCCATCGAGGAGACAGCGGCCTGGCTGGCAGACCGGCTCAGCTCCCTCGGCTTTGACGCCCGGGTGCTCCCCAAGCCTGAGGGCGGCCATCCGGTGGTGATGGCAGTAGCGCAGGGTGCCTCGCCCCGCACAGTCCTTTTTTACGACCACTACGACGTCCAGCCAGAGGAGCCGCTGGAGGAGTGGTCATCACCCCCCTTCCGCCCCACCATACGGGCGGGGAGGCTCTTCGGCCGAGGCGCCTCCGACAACAAGGGCAACATCGTGGCCCGGCTGTGGGCCGTGCGCGCCTGGCAGCAAGCGGGAGGGGGCCTGCCCTGCACCGTCAAGTTCTGCATCGAGGGCGACGAGGAGATAGGCAGCCCCCACATGGAGGAGTTCGTCGCCCGCCACCGCGACCTGCTGAAGGCCGATGCCTGCCTCTGGGAAGGGGGTGGCGTAACCTGGGACGGCCGTCCCCAGCTGACGCTGGGGGTGAAGGGCCTGCTGTATGTGGAGCTGGCCGTCCGCTGTCTGGCCCGCGATGCCCACTCCTCCTGGGGGACGGTGCTGCCCAACGCCGCCTGGCGGCTGGTATGGGCGCTGAACACCATCAAAGGCGCCGATGAGCGGGTCCGCATCCCCGGCTTCTACGATGACGTCCGACCGCCCACGCCCGAGGAGCTGGCGGCGGTGGAGACCATGCCGTCCGAGGAGGAGGAGACCCTGCGGGCCTACGGCGCCCGCGCCTTCGTCTGCGGCCTGACGGGGGCGGAGGTGCGCAAGCGGCACATCTTCGAGCCCACCGCCACCGTAGACGGCCTCATAGCCGGATACACGGGACCCGGCCCCAAGACGGTGCTCCCCGCGCAGGCCCTGGCCAAGCTGGACTTCCGCCTGGTGCCCGACCAGGACCCGAAAGACATCCTGGCCAAGCTGGAGCGCCACCTGCGGGAGCAGGGCTTCGACGACATCGAGGTCCGCTACCTGTCGGGCGAGCGGCCCGCCCGCACGCCCATCTCCCACCCGCTGGTGGCGATGGCCCGGGAGGTGCTGCGGGAGGTCTACGGTAGGGAGCCGGTGGTGGTGCCGTCCATGGCGGGCACCGGCCCTCTGTACCCCTTCGTGCGGGAGCTGGGGGTGCCGGTCATCGACTTCGGCGTGGGCTACCCCGACTCCCGCATCCACGCCCCCGACGAGAACGTGCGGCTGGAGGACTTCCTGCTGGGCGCGAAGGCGGTAGCGGCCCTGTTGGGCCGCTTCGCCCAGGGCTAGGACGGCGCTGCCCCCACCGTTGCGGCTGCGCAGGACCGGCAGAGGTGCACCAGTCCACAGCAGGCCAACGGGTTCGGCAGCACGTAGCCGCACTCGCGTTCCCGTGAGAGGTGGAAGGTCAGCCCGCACAGGTAGCAGCGGATCCCCTCTCCTACCCTCACGGGCAGCGCGCACACAGGGCAGGTCCCGTCCATCAGTGTCCCAGCCCCACCGGCGGTTCGATCCCCGGCGCCTTCCCTAAGCAGACATTGCAGCCGAACTCCAGGGTGAGGAACTGCATATGCACCCAGGCCTGGCCGCAGTCGGTCTCAGCCGCCTCGGCGTCATGGTTGAAGTGGAACGGGCGCCCGCACCCGTTGCAGTAAGCGGTGGTGTCGGGGCTGAGGGTGCCGCCGCAGACGGCACAGACGTCCTCGACCATCTCCGACTCCAGTATACAGCGGGGGCTAGGTCCCCAGCCCCGTCGCCAGCAGCGACCGCACCAGCTCCACCTCCTCCTGGCGGGTGCGGACGCGTCCATCGCGACAGGCGTCGCGCAGATGGGCCAGCACGCGGCCCATGGCCGGCCCTGGTGGGACGCCCAGGCTGGCCAGGTCGCGGCCTGTCAGGTGCGGGCGGCGGTGCCGCCAATGGCGCAGGTAGTCCAGGACCCGCTGTCGGACCAGCGGGTCATCGGTCACGAAGGCGAAGGCCCAGAGGGCCGCCGGCGGCACCCCGTCCAGAAGGGCGCAAATGCGGCTCGGCGCCCCTTCCCCTGTCGCCAGCTCTCGGGACAGGGAGCGGAGGCGGGCCATGGCCAGCAGCACCTGGCGCTCGGCTTTCGTCAGGGCCAGACGAGAGGCCAGGGCCAGCGCCTCCTCCTGCTGCAGGCGGGCGCCCAGGAGGGCCAGCCCCAGCAGGGGCGATGCCTCCCTCCCCGCCTCGCGGCGGGCACGGACCAGGGTGCCGGCAGCGGCAGCGTCGAAGGCGAGGGAGGGGTGGAGGCGCGCCAGCACCCCCAGCTCCCCCAGCACCAGGAGGGCGTCCTCGGGCCGCTCCTCTTGGAGGCAGCGCAACAGCTCATGGCGGAGGCGGGTGCCGCTGATGGTGTCCAGGTAGTGCAGGTCCCGTCGCAGCCAGGCCAAGGTCTGCCCCTCGATGCGGAAGGAGAGGCGGGCGGCATAGCGGGCTGCCCGCAGTATACGGGTGGCGTCGTCGCGGAAGCTGCCCTCGTGCAGGACGCGCAGCAGACCGGCCTCCAGGTCGGCCTGGCCCCCGTGCGGGTCCAGGAGGAGGTGTCGGTGGGGACCCGCCAGTCCCAGGGCCATGGCGTTGATGGTGAAGTCGCGGCGGGCCAGGTCCTCGGCGATGGAGGCGGGTCGCACCGTGGGCAAGGCGCCCGGTCGCTGGTAGACCTCGGCGCGGGCTGTGGCCAGGTCGAGGCGGAAGTCGTGGCCACGGACGCTGGCAGTGCCGAAGCGACGGTGGACCACGGCCCGTGCCCCCAGGGCCTCCGCCAGAGCAGTGGCCAGGGCCGCAGCGTCGCCCTCTGCCACCAAGTCCAGGTCGATGCTGTCCAGGCCCAGCAACAGGTCGCGGACCGCACCCCCCACCAGGTAAATGGGCAGATCAGGGGCCAGGGAGAGGAGGGCAGTCAGCGCCCTGGCCTGCTGGGGCGATAGACGTTCCCATAATTTTTGCGTCAAGTTTGCCTTTTGCACTGTGCACCCCGAGAAATTATATCCCGGACTTGACAAGCCTGGCTTGGCAGCCTATCATGAGGGCCGTCAAAGCTGGATTTTTGGGCTTCCCTTGGCTCTTTGGGGCTCTAGAGGGCGGTTTTTGGCGATATAGTTTGCCTGGAGCATGAAGAGGGACTGGCAAGAGCTGGCTAGGGTTCTGGGGCTGGAGATGAAGGACGCCTCTCTCCTGCTGCAGGCCCTGGTGCACCGGTCCTACCTGAACGAGGTCCGCGACAGGGGCCTGCGGGACAACGAGCGCTTGGAGTTCCTAGGCGATGCGGTCCTCAATCTGGCCGTGGCAGAGCACTTGTACCATCTGTTCCCAGAGAGCACCGAGGGTGAGCTGAGCCAGATGAGGGCCCACGTGGTGCGGTGGGACACGCTGGCGGCGGTGGCGGAGCGCATCGGCCTGGGGCGCTACCTGCTGCTGGGCAAGGGCGAGGACCTGTCGGGGGGGAGGAGGCGCCCCTCCAACCTGGCGGGCGCCCTGGAAGCGGTCATCGGGGCCGTCTACCTGGACGGCGGACTGGAGGCAGCGAGAGAGCTGGTGCTGCGCCTGCTGCAGCCGGAGCTGGAGCGGCTAGCAGCCGGGCAGCCGGTGGTGGACAGCAAGTCGGAGCTGCAGCGGGTGGTCCAGGCCCGCTGGCACCAGATCCCCAGATACCGGGTGGTGGAGGCCGAAGGGCCTGACCACGCCAAGACCTTCACCGTCGAGGTGGTCTTGGGTGAGCAGGTCCTGGGGCGGGGACAGGGTCGGAGCAAGAAACAGGCGGAGCTGGAGGCGGCTCGCCAGGCCCTGCAGACCCTCTCCAGGGCCAGCTAGCCCATGTTCCTGCGCCGCCTCGAGATCTCCGGCTTCAAGAGCTTCGCCTCCCGCACCGTCTTCGAGTTCGGCCCCGGCGTTACTGCTGTCGTAGGCCCCAACGGGTCCGGCAAGTCCAACATAGTGGAGGCCCTACGCTGGGCGCTGGGCGAGTCCTCCAGCCGTGTCCTGCGTGCCCGCAAGCTGGAGGAGGTCATCTTCGTCGGGTCCCGCTCCCGGCCCCCGGCCGACAAGGCGGAGGTCACCATCGTCCTGGACGGGCTGGACGGCCGCGACGGCCGGGGACAGGTGTCCATCTCCCGCCGCGCCTACCGTTGGGGGGAAAGCGATTACCTGGTCAATGGCCGTCGCGCCCGCCACCGCGATGTGCAGGAGCTGCTGCTGCGTCTGACGGGTTCCACCGCTGCCTCCTACGCCTTCATCGGTCAGGGGCTGGTGGAGAGCTTCCTCCAGATGCGCCCCGAGGACCGACGCCAGCTCATCGAGGAGGCATCCGATGTCCAACGCTATCGCCTGCGGTTGGAGGAGGCGTCCTCCCGCCTGTCCCGGGCGCGGGAAAGCATGGAGAAGGTGCGCCTCTTGCTGGGGGAGATAGGGCCTCGGCTGGCCCAGCTGGAGCGTCAGGCCCGACGTGCCCAGGAACAGCGCCGGCTCTCGGCAGAGCTGTCGCAGGCCCTGGCCACCTGGTATGCCCATGCCTGGCATCGCGCCCGCTCGGCCCTGGAGGAGGCATCCCGTCGTCTCTCCCAGGCCCAGCACGAGGAGACGGTGCTGCGGCAGGAGTCCTCCCGCTGTGCCGAGGAGCTGTCGCGGGCGGCCGAGGAGGCCAAGGCGCTGCGCGCCCGCGCGCAAGCTGTCGCCGAGGAGCGGGCCCGCCGCCGCGAGGCCGTCCAGCGCCTGGAGCAGGAGGCTGCCCTGGCCCAGCAGCGGGCGACCATGTTGGCCGCCCGTGGGGGCGACCTGGAGGAGGAGCTGAGGGCGCTGCGCGAGGAGATGTCCTCCCTGCCGCCGGTCGACGACGAGGAGGGCCGTAGAGAGTCGCTCCAGGAATTCATGGCCTCGCTGGAGCGGGAGCTGGCCAAGGCCCAGGACGACCTGCGACGGGCCGAAGAAGAGTGGCGAGAGCTGTCGGAGGCGGCCCGTGCTGCCCGTCAGCGGGCCGAGGCCCTGCGGGCGTCGGCCCAGGAGGCCGAGCGCCGTGCCCAGCGGCTGCGCTCTGGCACCGGCGACGGCAACCGCCACCTCCAGTCCTTGCTGGAGCAGCGGCGGTCCCTGGTCAGGCGCATGGCCCAGGCAGCCCATGCCCTGCGCGAGCTGGCACGCCAGGAGGAGGCCGTCCTGCGCCAGAGCGAAGCGCTGTCCCAGGAGGCAGGACACCTGGAGAGGGAGGCGCGCCAGGTGTCGGCCCAGGTCCAGCAGGTGGAGTCCAACCAGGCCGCGCGTCGCGCCCAGCTGGAGGAGATGCGCTCGCGTCTCCAGTTCGTCCAGGACCTGGAGCGGCAGCTGCGCCCACCCCTGCCGGAGGAGGAAGCGGGGGGAGCCGTCCCGGGCCTGGAGACGGTCCTCTACCGAGTGCTCAAGGTGCCCAAGGGACTCGAGAGGGCCATCGAGGCGGTCCTGGGCGAATGGCTGCGGGCGCTGGTGGTGGCCCGCAGCGATGATGCCCTGACCGCCGCCCGACGCATTGCCGACTCCAGCGGCGAGCGGACCTACCTGGTGCCGATGGACGGCCTGCGTCCCGTCCACGCCCTGAGCCTCTCGCGAGAGCGGGGGGTGGTGGGGGTGGCCGCCCAGCTGGTCAAGTGCGATCCCCGCTACCGAAGGCTGGTGGACGCCCTGCTGGGGCGGGTCATCGTGGTGGAGGACGTGGAGACGGCCCAGCGCATGGCCCGGCGGGAACTGGGCACCGTCGTCACCCTGGATGGCCTCGTCTTCCACCCTTGGGGGGCCATCGGCGCCGGTCAGGGGCAGCACACCCGTCAGTTCACCCTGCGCCTCGAGTGGGACAGCGAGGACGTCGTCAAGGAGGTACAGAGGCTCAACGCCCTCATCGACGTGGGCGAGCGGGAGCTGGCCCGCCTACGGTCCCACCTGCAGGAACGGTCGGACGCGCTGGCGGCCCTGCGGAGACAGTCGGCTGCCCTGGAGGGCGAGCGTCGTCGCCTGCAGGAGGCCGCCGCCCAGCATAGGGCCAGGCTGGCCCAGCTCAAGGGCGAGATGAGGGGCATCATGGCCTCCCTCGCCCGGCTGCGCGAACAGGAGGCCGCCTCGCTGCAGGAGGCCCAGTCCCTGGCGGAGCGGGCCGCTGCCCTGCACCAGGAGGCCCGGGAGGCCGAGGCCATCGCTGCCCACCTGCAGCCGTCGCTGGAGGCGGCCGCCCGACGGCGGCGCCAGGCCAGCGCGGCCGTGGGCGACCTCAGCGCCCGCCTCGCCTCCCTTCAGGGGGAGCTGCGGGCCTTGGACGAGGAGGCCCAGCGTCGCTGGCAGGTCCGCCTGCGGCTAGAGGAGCGCATCAGGACGAAGGAAGAGCAGCTGGCCAGGCTCTGGCAGGAGGAGCAGCAGGCGGCGGCCGCCCTCGCCGACTGCCAGCGGCGCCTGGAGGAGGCCCGCCGCCAGCTCCTGGCCCTTCCCGATGAGGGGCCACCGGGCGAGGCCATCTCCCGGGCCGAGGCCCGGGAGCAGGAGGCCCGCAAGCGGCTGCTGGAGGTCCAGGAGAGGCTCATTGCCGCCGAGCGTGCTTTGGCCCAGGCCGAGGCCGACCTGCGCCGCTGGCAGTCGGAGGTGGAGTCGCTGGCCCAGAAGGCCCGCAGCGACGGCTACGACCCCGATGCCCTCCCTGCGCCACCCTCGGACGAGCTGCCGGAGGGGCTTGAGGCCCACATCGAGCGGCTCCGGGCCCAGCTCCGTCGCCTGGGCTCGGTCAACAGCGAGGCTGAGGCCGAATACGCCCAACTCAGGCAGAGGCACGAAAGCCTCGTGGCGCAGCTCTCGGACCTGGAGGCGGCCGAGGTGGCAGTGGGCCGGGCCATGGAGGAGATGGACCGCTTCTTGCAGCGCCGCTTCCACGAGACCTTCGAGGCGGTGGCGAGAGGCTTCTCCCGTTACTTCGCCTCCTTCTTCCCCGGCGGCGAGGCGCGGCTGCGCCTGACCGACGGCCCTGAAGCAGGGGTGGAGATGATGGCCCGCCCGCCGGGCAAGCGCGTCCGCACACTGAACCAGCTCTCGGGGGGAGAGAGGGCGCTGACGGCCCTGGCCTTCCTCTTCGCTCTCCTGGAGGTGAACCCCTTCCCCTTCTGTGTGCTGGACGAGGCCGATGCCATGTTGGACGAGGCCAACGTGGGCCGTTTCGCCGATGGCCTGCGGGAGCTGTCGCGACATATACAGTTCATCGTCGTGACCCACAACCGCAGGACCATCGAGGCCGCCGATGCGGTCTACGGCATATCCATGGGGACCGACGGCGCCTCGAGGGTCATCTCCCTGCGCCTCAGCGACGTGGCGGTGGGCTAGCGCCGCGCCTGAGGCCGCTGCTATCCTTGCCCCTGGAGGTCCTGCCTTGAGGCTGTTCGGCCGCCGCGCACCCCGCACAGGCCAGGCGCTGGAGCAGACCCGCCGCGCTTGGTTCTCGCGTCTGGGCGGCATCTTCCAGCGGGGCCTGGACGATTCAGTATGGGACGAGCTGGAGGAGACGCTGCTGGCTGCCGACGTCGGGGTTGCCACCACCGAGGCCATCCTGCAGCGCCTGCGGCAGCGGGTGCGTGCCCAGGGCGTCTCGGGGCCGGACCGGGCGCTGGAGGCCCTCAAAGAGGAGCTGGTGGCCATCTTGGAGGTGGACGGTCCTAGGGGCCAGCTCTGGGGCCGCGAAGGCCCTTGGCCGAAGCCCGCGGTGATCCTGGTGGTGGGCGTCAACGGCTCAGGCAAGACCACCTCCATCGGCAAGCTGGCACACGCCTTTCGGGCCCAGGGCCTGAAGGTCCTGCTGGGGGCGGCCGACACCTTCCGTGCCGCCGCCATCGACCAGCTCCGCCAGTGGGGTGAGAGGGTGGGGGCCGAGGTGGTGGCCCACCAGCAGGGGGCCGACCCGGCCGCCGTGGCCTTTGACGCCGTCGCCGCTGGCGAGGCCCGTGGCGCCGACGTGGTCATCATCGATACGGCGGGCCGACTGCACACCAAGAGCAATCTCATGGAGGAGCTGAGGAAGGTCCACCGCGTCGTCCAGCGACGGGTCCCCTCGGCACCCCACGAGGTGCTGCTGGTCCTGGACGCCACCACCGGCCAGAACGCGCTGCAGCAGGCCTGCTACTTCACCGAGGCGGTAGGGGTGACGGGGGTCCTGCTGGCCAAGCTGGACGGCAGCGCCAAAGGGGGGGTGGTGTTCCCCATCTGTCACGAGCTGGGGCTGCCGGTCCTGTTCGTGGGCACCGGCGAGGGCCCCGACGACCTGGCCCCCTTCGACCCGCAGGAGTTCGTGGAAGCCCTCCTGGCGACGTGAGACGCTCGCGCCCCCTTGCCCGGAGGCCAGAGCGCCCCGCGGCGAGGGTCCAGCCCTCATCGGCCCCTCCCATCGCCGTGGCCCCTGTTCTGCAGGTGGAGCTGGGCACCTTGCTGTTGGTTGCCCTGGTGGCTGCCGGGGCAGCCCTGCGGTTGGCTGCACTAGGGGCCACCGGACTGACGGTGCGGGAGGCAGGGCAGGCCTTCGCTGCCTGGGCGGTGGCCCAGGGCGCCCGTCCCCCCCAATGGGTGGGGGACGCGACCTCCGTCCTCACCTCCTACCTGTTCCGCCTGGGCGCCGACGGCGACGCCTGGCCGCGGCTCGTCTCCGGCCTGGCCGGGGCAGCCCTGGTGCCGGCCGCTTATCTGCTGGCCCGTCCCGAGGGCCGCACGGTGGCTTTGCTGGCGTCCTTCCTGGTGGCCTTCTCGCCCCTGACGGTGGCTGCCTCACGGACCGCCTTGCCCGGTGCCCTGGGCGGCCTGCTGGCGGCGCTCCTGGCTGCGGCGCTCCTGCGACACTGGCAGCGGCCGCGTCCACAGACCCTGTGGGCGACTGTCCTCCTGGCGGCCCTCTGCCTCGGCAGCGATGCCGTCGGGTTGGCGGGGCTGCTGGGCTGCCTGCTCTTCCTGGCACTGGCTGTCTGGACCGGTGACCACCGTTGGCCCTCTGTCGTGGAGTCCCTCAGGCGCTGGCCCTGGGCGGTGGTGCTGGGCCTCGCCCCTGGGCTTGCCATAAGCGCCATCCACTGGGGCTACGGGCCGTCAGGTGCCCTGGCCGCGCCGCGCCTGTGGTCTGACCTGTTCGTCCTCCCTGGCGACCGCTCTCCGGTGCTTACCCTCCTGGCGCTGCTGGCCTACGACTGGCCCTTGACCTTCCTGGGCCTGGGAGGAGCGGCCCTGCTGCTGCGACGGGCCTGGCTGGCGAGGGGCCTCGACAGCCTCTCCCCCTGGGAGCGTTTGTCCTTGTGCTGGCTGGCGCCTGGGCTATTGGTGGCCCTGGCCGGCAGCCATGCCCACGAAGGCGCCCTGCTGGCGGTGGCCCTGCCCCTGGCGCTGCTGGGGGCGGTGGCCATGTCCTGGGCCCTCGTCGCCCTTCCCTGGGGGGAGGCGGGGCGGGCGTGGCCGGCGGCCGTCCTGGTGGTGGCCTGCTCGGGTGCCCTGGGGCTGCTCTGGACCCTGTGGTCGAGGCCCTTCTCCCAGGTCTCGGCGGCGGAGGCGTGGGGTGCCTGGCTGGCGGCGGTGAGCCTCATGTGGGGGCTGTGGCTGGCCTGGCGGCGTTGGGGGACGGCCGCGGCGGCGGCAACCGCCCTGGCCCTGGCGCCGCTCGCCCTGGGCTTCTGGCCGCACACCGTCTGGGCGGTGGGCTTCCACCAGGGGGCCGAGCCTCTGCTGGGTGCCCGGTTCACCGTCGGACGGGACCAGCTGGCCCGGATCCTGCCCCAGATGCCGGCGCCGGCGGCGCCCCTGGCCCTGTCGCTGGGCGTGGCCGAGGTGCTGGGCTGGCACCTGAGGCATCTGCCCCTGGCGGTGGGGGACCCTCCCCCTCGCTCCGGCGTATACATAGCTGAGGCGACCTCGCCAGTCCCCCGCGGGTTCTCGCCCAGGGGCGAACCCGTGACCGTGGCCAGGGAGTGGCGCTGGCACGGCGACGACGGGCGTCGCTTCTGGCGCTGGCTCCTGCTGCGGGAGCCATATGGGAGGGTGCTGGAGCTGCGGGTGCAAACGATGGTGAGGACACAGTGAGGCACGAGACGGCCTACGCCCCCGCGACTCCGACTGCCCTGGAGCGGGCGCTGTCCCTCCGGCTGCCCCTGACGCCCGAGGTGGCGGCCTGGGCTGCTGTGCTGTCGGTGGCAATGGGGCTGCGCCTATGGGACTTAGGGTCTCGCGCCCTCCACCACGACGAGACCCTGCACGCCTTCTTCTCCTACCTGCTCTACCGCGACGGCAGCTACGAGCACCTTCCCATGATGCACGGGCCGCTGAAGTTCTTTCTGACCGCCCTCTCTTACCTTGTGTTCGGCGCCAGCGACTACACGGCGCGGCTGCCCACTGCCCTGGCCGGCTCGGGACTGGCGCTGCTGCCCCTGTCCTTGCGACACCGCCTAGGGCCGGCTGGGGCGCTGGCGGCTGGCGTCCTCATCGCCCTGTCGCCGGTGCTCGTCTACTTCAGCCGCTTCAACCGGGACGATATGCTCATCGCCTTCCTGACCCTGGCCCTGGTGGCCTGCATGTGGCGATATCTGGACAGCGGCGGCCCCGCCTATCTGACCCTGTCATCGCTGCTGCTGGGGCTGGGGTTCGCCACCATGGAGACGACCTACATCCACCTGGCCATCTTCCTGCTGTTCTTGGACCTGTGGCTGGCCCAGCACTTCTGGCAGCAGGTGGCGACGGCCCGCCGCCCCTCTGGCCCCGGTTCGCTGCTCGCCCTGGCCCTGTTGGTGGCCGGCTCCTGGGCGGTGGTCGCCCTCTGGCCCTTCACCCGTGGGCTACGGGAGCGGTGGGGAATCAGGGAGTGGCACCGGGCCGCCGACCTGATGCTGGTGCTGGGGACTCTGTCAGCGCCCCAGTTCGCGGCGGCCGTCCAGATGCCCCTGGCGGCGCTGGGGCTGGGAGAAGACCTGATGTCGCGGGTGGTCTGGGACCGCTTCCTCTGGTTCCGCGGGGTGTTGCTGGAGTATGTCATCGCTACCGTCACGGTGGCGGTCCTCCTGGTGGCCACCGCGGCGGTGGGGCTGGCATGGGACCGCCGGCGCTGGCTCCTGGCCGCTGCCGCCTTCTATCTGCCGTATGTGCTGCTTTACACCACTTTCTTTACCAACAACGATGGCTTCGCCTCGGGCATCTGGGGGTCCCTGGACTACTGGATCGCCCAGCACGAGTTCCGCCGCGGCGACCAGCCGGACTATTACTATCTGGTGGTGCTGCCGGCCTACGAGTACCTGCCCCTATTGGTCGGGGGGCTGGCCCTCCTCTACTACTGCCTGCGGGGGGGCGTCGCCTCATGGTTGCTGACGGCCGTGGCCGCTCTCTCCCTGTTGGCCTTCTTCGGGGCCAAGGGCTACGACCCGTCCCTGGGGCACGACCGGTTGGCCTTCCTGGTGCCCGTGGCGGGGCTGGCCCTATATGCCGCCGTGAGGGGCGACCAGTTCGAGCGTTTCCTCTGTTTCTGGCTATCCGGCGCCCTCTTCGCTTACTCGCTGATGGGCGAGAAGATGCCCTGGCTCACCACCCACATGGCCCTGCCCCTCTGCCTGCTGGCTGGCTATGCCCTGGGCCGCATGCTGCCACAGGCCTGGAGCGGCGGCCCTGGCAGGGCCCTGTTATGGGGGGCAGCGGTCATGAGCGTGGGGGCAGGCCTGGCCGTCTACGGCCCCTGGGGGATGGGTGCGAAGGGTGCCCTGATGGGCGCCACGGCGGCCATCGCCCTGGCCCCGTCGGTGGCGGTCCGCTCGCCTGTCGCTACGGCCCTGGCGTTGCTGGCGCCCCTGCTTATGTTCGGGGTGAAGACGGGGGTCACCGCTGCCTTCCAGAACGGGGACGTGCCGCGGGAGCTGCTGGTCTATACCCAGACGTCGCCGGCAGTCCCCGACGTGGCCCAACGCATCGCCCGGCTGGCCGAGGAGTCGGGCCTGGGCCGCGACCTCCCCCTGGCCGTGGACACCACCTATGCCTGGCCCTGGCAATGGTACCTGCGCGACTACCGCCAGCTCCGCTTCGTGACCCCAGGGCCTGGCTTCCAGCCGCCCGCGGGATCGGTGGTGGTGTTGGCCTATGAGAACGCCGGCTACATGCAGCCCTATCTGGACACCTACGGGCCGCCTTACCGCTACCCGCTGCGCTGGTGGTTCCCGGAGGTCTACCGCGAGATCGCTCGCCCGAGGCTCGGCGATGCCATCTGGGACTTCCTGCGCAGCTTGGGCCGCCCGCGGACGTGGGAGGTCTGGGGCCGTTACCTGCGCGACCGGGTGCCGCCGGCACCCGTCAACCGCAACGACGGGGTATGGGTGCGCTGCCCATGGTGCGGCTCGGTGGACGAGGTCGTCTTCTTTCCCGCCGGCGCCCAATAGACGCTAGATGACATAAGATGAGGCCCGGGCCAGGTCCTGGGCCACCAGGTCCGCCACCTGCTCGCCCAGACGGATGCTGTAGTTCTGGCCCCGGTCCTCGGGGAAGATCTGGGACATGTTGGCGAGATAGAGCCCGCCGATGGGCGTGCGCTGGGGCGGCACCCGCCCGGCGTTCTCCACCGTGAACACCGGCTGGGCGTCCGGGCCCTTGAACAGCCAGCGCCCCGTCACCCACGAGTCGTCGAACTGGGGGTTGATGCGGGCCAGGTAGGGACGGTAGACGTCCCACAGCTCCCCCTCGCTCATTTCGAAGTAGGGGTGACCCTTCTCCAGGTAATTGGAGATATAGAGCACATGCTGGCCCCCATAGTTCTCGGGGCCGATGAAGTTGGTGTGCTCTATGAGGGCCAGGAAGGGGAAGCCACGGTCGTTGATGTTCAACCAGTAGAAGCGGGTAAGGGGGCGGCGCAGGGCCAGCACCATGCACAGGGCGTCCTGGTAAGGGATGCCCTGGCAGAGGGCCACATAGTCCTGGGGCAGCTGCGGGACGAGGCGCAGGAAGATACGGTTGGCCACCGTAGCCACCACCGCATCGGCGGGCACAGGGGTGCCATCGGCCAGGACGACGCCTGTAGCCCTTCCGTCCTCCACCGTGACCCCCTGGACGGGCGTCGCGGCGTGCAGGTGACCTCCCAGGGCGCGGATGCGGGCCACCAGCTCGTCCACCATTAGCCCGAAGGACCCCAGCAGGTATCCCAGCACCTCCTTCTGCAGGGGGCCGCCGCGGCGTGAGGAGAAGCGCAGGCGGACCTTGTTCCAGAGCCAGACCATGCTCACCTGGTCCGCCATGTCGCCGAACTTGCCACGGAAGAGGGGCCCCCACACCACGTCCCAGTTGCGCCGGCCGGCGAAGCGCGACACCCATTCGCGGGCTGTGACCCGCATGAATCGGTCGCCGTCCCGCTGCCTGCGCAGGTAGAGGCCCATGAGGCCCAGGCGTATGCGGTCCGTCAGCCCCACGGGGGTGAAGCGCAGCAGGTCGATGGGCGTCACGAAGGGGTAGAGGCGTCCCTGGTAGTAGATGCCTACCTTGGAGTCGCGCCAGACCAGTCGCGGCGAGAGGCCCAGCTCCCCCAACAGGGCCACGATGGTGGTGTCGGTGGTGAAGATGTGATGGTAGAAGCACTCCAGCCGACCGCCGCCGACCTGGAAGGTGCGCACCAGGCCGCCCCATTCGGGGCCGGCCTCGTAGACGTGGACCTGGTGTCCCCGCTGCAGCAGCCTGTAGGCGGCCGTCAGGCCCGCCACCCCGCCGCCGATGACGGCGACACGCCTCCGCTCTAGGCTCATTCCCCCACCTCCGCCTTTGCCTCCTCGACGGGTGCCAGCACCGCCGTGGGCGCGAGCTGGACCCCCCATAGGAAGAGCAGGCCCACCACGATGACGGGCACCAGCAGCAGCCCGTGCAGGGCCAGGGCATAGGCCGAGGCGGCGCCGCTGGCCACCCCGGCCGCCACCAGCACCTCCCGCGATGCCCACTCGAAGGGGCCTATGCCGCCCGAGGTGGAGGGGACAGTGATGGCCAGGTTGGCCGCGCCGGCTAGGACGAGATAGACGGCGAACCCCTCGCCCAGGTCGAAGGCCCGCCCCACCAGGTAGTACATGCCTGCCTCCAGCAGCCAGGCGATGCCGCCGCACAGGGCCACCGCCGCCAGCAGCAGGGGCGAGCGCAGGGCTGCTGTCCCATCCAGGAAGGCGTCCACTGCCCCCCGCAGTCGTGAAGCGAGCGCCCACGGTAGGGGTCGGAGGGCCACGCCCAGCGCCCGCTCCACCGTCGCCCGGTGGGAGGCGGCCCAGTATAGCACCGCAAACCCGACCATCACCGCGGCCACCGCCGCCAGGGACAGGGCCTGCAGGTGTCCCTCCAGCCCCACGAAGGCGGCAGCCGAGGTCATGAGCACCAGCAGGACCAGGGCGTCCACCAGCCGTTCGGCAGCGATGGAGCCCAGCACGGACATCTTGCTCAGGCCGTAGCGCTGGCCCAGCACGTAGGCCCGCACCACCTCCCCCAGGCGGGCGGGCAGCAGGTTGTTGGCCATGTAGCCGATGACCAGGACTGGGTAGAGGGCATTGGCCCCCAGGCGGGCCAGGCGGCTCAGCAGCAGGCCCCAGCGCAGGCTGCGGAACCAGGCCGAGAGGAACCAAAGGGCCACAGCGGGGACGGCCCAGCGGTAGTCGGCCTCCCGTAGGGCGTCCCACAGCTCCCCCAGATCGGTGCGGGCGAAGAAGAGGCCCAGGAAGAGGGCGGTGCCTGCCAGGCCCAGCCAGAGGCGCCCGCTGCGCAGCCAGCCCCGCATCGCCCCGTCCACAGCACTCACAGGCCCCAGTATAGGCTGACCCGACCCTGGGCAGAAGGGCCTATCGCGGCCCTTGCCCGGGACTGGTGAAAACAATTACAATGCCAGCGTAGGGCCATGGGACTCACCTCGCGCCACGCCTCCCGCTTTACGCCCATCGATTTCGTCGAGGACGACACCGGCCTAGCAGCCCGCGTCCAGGCCCTCATCGCCGACCTGGAGCCGGACCGTGCCCAAATGTTGGAGGCGCTGCACCGCATCCAGCATGAGCTGGGCTATGTGCCCAGGGAGGCCGTCCCCTTCCTGGCCGCCAAGTTCAAGACCACCCCGGCCATGGTCTGGGGGACCATCACCTTCTACTCCGAGATCCGCACCGAGCCGCCGCCCAAGGTGGAGGTCCAGTGGTGCAGCGGCCCCGCCTGCCTGCTGAAGGGGTCCCGCAACATCCGCCTGGCCCTGGAGGCGGAGCTCGGGTGCGGCATGAACCAGAGCACCCCCGATGGCCTGCTGGGGCTGCGCCTGGTCCAGTGCGACGGCACCTGTCA
The DNA here is from genome assembly GCA_035574155.1 of Dehalococcoidia bacterium. Taxonomy (GTDB): domain Bacteria; phylum Chloroflexota; class Dehalococcoidia; order SM23-28-2; family HRBIN24; genus HRBIN24. Next base: position 21,788 of record DATLZD010000016.1, read on the forward strand.
CCTGGCGCCGCTGGTGCGCGTCAACGGTCGCTACATCGGCCCCCTGACGGTCGCCTCGGCCATCGAGCTGGCCCGGCGGCTGAAGCAGGAGGCGCGGGGAGGCTAGCATGGCTGGCCCCCTGGACGCCTACCGACAGCTCCAGGAGGCGGCCCGGCCCGCATGGGAGGCCGTGACCCGGCCCCAGCGCCCCCTCTTCCGCGTGGCCATCGCCACCTGCACCCGCGCCGCCGGCGCCGAGGACACCCTGAAGGCCCTGCGGGAGGAGCTTACACGTCGGGGGGCCGAGGCCGACGTGCTGGTGGTGGGCTGCCCGGGCCTCTGCTTCGCCGACCCGGTGGTGGACGTGCACCTGCCCGGCCTGCCGCGCGTGCTGTACGGCCGGGTGACGGCAGACCAGGTGCCACGGCTCCTGGATGCGGTGTTGGGGGAGGCCAGGGTCCTGCCAGAGCTGGCCCTGGGCGTCGTCCTCTACGAGGAGGAGCGTTTGGAGGGCTACCGGGGAACCCCTGTGGAGGGGCTGCCCGACCTGGCCCAGACGGACTGGATGCGCCTGCAAGTCCGACGGCTCATGGCCAACGTGGGGCACGTGGGCGCCGAGGAGATAGACCACTACATCGCCCGCGGCGGCTACGAGGGGCTGGCCAGGGCCCTGACCATGACCCCCGAGGAGGTCATCAAGGAGGTGCTGGACTCGGGGCTATGGGGCCGGGGTGGTGCTGCCTTCCCCACCGGCCGCAAGTGGGACTTCCTGCGCCAGGCCGGCGGCTCCCCCAAATATCTCATCTGCAACGCCGACGAGGGGGACCCTGGCGCCTTCGTCAACCGGAGCCTGATGGAGGGCGACCCGCACCTCATCATCGAGGGCATGCTCATCGCCGCCTGGGCCACCGGCGCCTCCTATGGCTACATCTACATCCGCGACGAGTACCCCCTCCCAGTGGAGCGGATGCGGCGGGCGGTGGAGCAGGCGCGGGAGCGTGGCCTCCTGGGACGGGGCATCCTCGGTTCGGGCCTGTCCTGCGACCTGGAGGTGGTGCGCGGCGCGGGCAGCTACGTCTGCGGCGAGGAGACGGGCCTCATCTCCTCGCTAGAGGACGTGCGGGGAATGCCCAAGATCCGCCCGCCATACCCGGCCCAGGCGGGGGTGTTTGCCAAGCCCACCAACGTCAACAACGTGGAGTCCTATGCCAATGTCCCCCTCATCCTGCGTCACGGGGCCGCCTGGTATGCCTCCGTGGGCAGCGAGCGCAACAAGGGCACCAAGATGTTCAGCCTCTCGGGCCAGGTCCAGCGGGTGGGTGTGCTAGAGGTCCCGCTGGGGACACCGGTGCGGGACGTCATCATGGTGGCGGCTGGAGGCCCACCGGAGGGACGGAAGCTCAAGGGCGTCCAGCCCGGCGGCCCCCTCTCGGGGGTGGCGCCCGCTTCCCGCATCCTGGCCGAGGACGGCCTCCCCCTGGAGCCGGAACCCTTCCGCGAGATCGGCATGCTGATGGGTGCCGGAGGGCTGGTGGTCCTGGACGATTCCTCCTGCGTGGTGGACCTGGCCGTCTACTTCGAGTGGTTCGCCGAGGACGAGTCCTGCGGGCGCTGCACCACCTGCTTCGCCGGCACCAGGCGGCTGCAGGAGATATTGCGACGCATCTCCCGCGGCGGCGGCCGCCCCGAGGACCTGGAGCTGCTGCGGCTGTTGCCCAACGCCATGCGCAACGCCAACTGCGCCCACGGCCAGGCGGCGCCGACCATCATCCTCTCCCTGCTGGACCTGTTCCAGGACGAGCTGCAGGAGCACCTGGTGAACCGCCGCTGCCCGGCCAAGGCCTGTCGGGGGCTGGTCCGCTACGAGGTCGTGGCCCAGGACGAGTCGCTGGCGCGGGCGGCCGACATCTGCCCCACTCAGGCCTTCGTCAAGGACGACGGCTCCTACCGCATAGACCAGGAGCGCTGCATACGCTGCCACGCCTGTAAGGAGGTGGCCCCCCGGGCCATCGGCGTGGTGGACGCTTTCGCCTCCAGTTAGCTCCGGTCCCCGACGCCCGCCGTCGGCTCCCGGGCGACCTTTGCCTGTTACTCGTAGCCCCACGCCGCCCTATAATGGGCGGCAAAAGGGTGCCAGCGCCCCAGGGCGGAGGCGAGAGCGGGGGTCGGACATGGCCGAGGCGCCTATGCGGCGCCAGTACTTGGAGATAAAGCGCCGCTATCCCGATGCCATCGTCCTCTTCCGTCTGGGCGACTTCTACGAGACCTTCGACGAGGATGCCCAGGTGGTGGCCCGGGAGCTGGGCATCGCCCTCACTTCGCGGCCGGTGGGCAAGGGAAAGCGGGTGCCCCTGGCTGGCATCCCCTACCACAGCCTGGAGTCCTACCTGGCCCGCCTCATCGCCCGTGGCTACAAGGTGGCCATCTGCGAGCAGATGGAGTCCCCGGGCAAGGGCAAGCGCCTCCTGGCCCGAGAGGTGGTGCGGGTGGTCACCCCGGGCACGGTGGTCGAGGAATCCCTCCTGCCCCAGCGGGAGAGCAACTACCTGGCTGCCCTGGTGACGGAGGGCGACGGGGCCGGCATCGCCTATGCCGACATCTCCACCGGCGAGTTCGCCTGCTGCCAGCTCCCCGTCGCGGAGGCGACGGCCGAGCTGGAGCGCATACGGCCGGCCGAGCTGCTGTGCGAGGGCTGGGAGGTGCCCGAGGGCGTCCATGCCTCGCCCCTTCCGTCCCCGGCCGCCGACGTGGAGGCAGCCCAGGCGCTGCTCCTGGCCCACTTCGGGGCGCCCGGTCTGGATGCCCTGGGGCTGGAGGGGCGGCCTCTGGCCGTCAGGGCGGCGGCGGCCGTGTTGGCCTACCTGGACAAGAACCAGCGCCCTGCCCTTGCGGGCCTGGTGCGGCTGCAGGTCTACGCGCCGGGCGCCTGCATGCTGCTGGACGTGTCGGCGCGGCGCAACCTGGAGCTGTTCCGCCCCCTGAGGGGCGAGGACGGGCCCTCCCTGATCTCGGTGCTGGACCTGACGCGGACGGCCATGGGGTCGCGACTGCTCCGACGCTGGCTGGGGCAGCCCCTGCTGGACGTGGAGGCCATCGCGCGCCGCCAGGACTGTGTCCAGCTCTTCTACGACTCGGCCCTCCGGCGCCAGCAAGTGGCCCAGGTCCTGTCGCGCCTGCCTGACCTGGAGAGGCTCATGGCGCGGGTGACGGCGGGTTTGGCCTCGCCCCGCGACCTGGCAGCCCTGGGCCGTGGCCTGGCGCTGGTCCCTGCCCTGCGGGAGGCCCTGGACTGCGACCTGGAAGGGGTGCCCAGGGGCTGCCGTGTGCTCCTGGAGGACCTGCTGGCCCGTCTCTCGCCCTGTCAGGAGGTGGCCGAGCTGATCGGCCGGGCCATCGCCGATGATCCCACCAACTCCTTTGAGGAGGGGGGCATCATCCGTCCCGGCTTCTCCGCCGAGCTGGACCAGCTACGGGAGCTGCAGAGGGATGCCCGCGGGCTGCTGGCCCAGATGGAGGCCCGGGAACGTGAGCGCACCGGCATCCGCTCCCTCAAGGTGGGCTACAACAAGGTCTTCGGCTACTACATCGAGGTGACGAAGGCCAACCTGCACCTTGTCCCCGCCGACTACGAGCGACGCCAGACCCTCAGCGAGGCCGAGCGCTTCGTGACGGCGGAGCTGAAGGACCTGGAGTACCGCCTGCTGCACGCCCGCGAGCGGCAGGAGGCCCTGGAGCGGGAGCTGTTCCGGCAGGTCTGCGCCCAGGTGACCGCCTGGACTGGGCGGGTCCTGGCGCTGGCCGGTGCCATCGCCGAGGTAGACGTCTACTGCGCCCTGGCTGAGGCCGCTGTCCGCTACGGCTACGTCCGCCCCCAGGTGGACGAGGGGGACGAGATACGTATCGTCGACGGTCGGCACCCGGTGGTGGAGCGGACGCTGCCGGAGGGGGCCTTCGTCCCCAACGACACCCACCTGTCGCGGGAGGACTGCCAGATCGTGCTCCTGACGGGCCCTAACATGGCCGGCAAGTCCACCTACCTGCGGCAGGTGGCCCTCATCGTCATTATGGCCCAGATGGGCTCCTTCGTGCCGGCGCGTGAGGCCCGCATCGGCGTGGTGGATCGCATCTTCACCCGCATCGGTGCCAGCGACGACATCGCCGGCGGTCGCTCCACCTTCATGGTGGAGATGGTGGAGACGGCAGCCATGCTGCACGGGGCCACCCCCCGCTCGCTCCTCCTGTTCGACGAGATCGGCCGTGGCACCTCCACCTACGACGGCATGGCCATCGCCCGGGCGGTGGTGGAGTTCCTTCACAACCGCCCCGAGGTGGCGGCCAGGACCCTCTTCGCCACCCACTACCATGAGCTGGTGGACCTGGCCGCCTTCCTGCCGCGGGTCCGCAACTACCACGTGGCCGTGACCGAGGAGGGGGGCCGCATCGTCTTCCTGCATCGGGTCCTGCCCGGCGGTGCCGACCGCTCCTATGGGGTCCAGGTGGCGGAGCTGGCCGGCCTGCCGAGGCCGGTGGTGGCCCGCGCTCAGGAGCTGCTGCAGGAGATGGAATCGGCCGCCCGACAGCGCCTCCAGCGCCGGCGGGGACGGGGCGAGCCGGCGGTCCAGCTACCGCTGGCCATGGACGGACTGGGGCTGCTGGAGGAGCTGGCCTCCCTGGACGTGGACTCCCTGACCCCGCTGGAGGCCATCACCAGGCTCTACGAGCTGCGGGAGCGGGCGCGCCGGGGGCTGGGGCGGGAGGGCGCTGAGTCCCATCGTAGAGGCGTATAATAGGGCAAACGCTAGGGCAGAGCAACGGGGAGGGCGCCATGACGCGGCTGCGCATTCCGGCCGGCCCGCAGGAGATGACTACGGACTGGCTCACCCACGCGCTGCGCCAGTCGGGGACGCTGCGGGAGGCGCGGGTCACGGGCTTCGACATCGAGACCATCAGCGAGGGGGTGGGCCTCATCGGCCAGGTGTTGCGCGTCCGCCCCCGTTACGACCGGCCCGAGGACGGTGCCCCCGCCTCCCTGGTGGCCAAGTTCCCCGCCGCCGTGCCCGAGAATCGGGAGATAGGCCGCCTCTTCCGCTTCTACGAGCGGGAGGTCCGCTTCTACCAGGAGCTGGCAGGAAGGGTGGGCATCGCGACGCCCCGTCCCTACTACGCGGCCATGGATCTGGAGCGGGGCGACTATGCGCTCCTGCTGCAGGACCTGGCTCCGGCGAGGCGCTTGGGCGACCAGGTGGCCTCCTGCCCGCTGGAGGACGCCCAGCTGGCCGTTCGCGAGGCCGCCCGCCTCCATGCCGCTTGGTGGCAGCACCCACAGCTGGCTGCCCTGGAATGGATGCCCTACGTCAACGACCCCGTCAACAAGGCAGCCCAGCAGCAGTTCTGGCAGTCCTGGGAGCCCTTCCTGCAGCGGTTCGCTGACCGCGTCCCTTCCTGGCTGCCGGAGGCGGCGCGTAAGCTGGGCGACAATATTGAGGGCATCCTGGACGAGTTTGCCCGTGAGCCACGCACCATCCTCCACGGGGACTATCGGCTGGACAATATGTTCTTCGGGAGCGAGGACGGTAGCCCCAGCCTGGCCGTCATCGATTGGCAGATCACCTGTCGTGGCAGGGCCACCTTCGACGTGGCCTACTTCACCTGCACCAGCCTGGACGTGGAGCTGAGGCGCCGTCATGGCCTGGACCTGCTGCGGCTCTACCACCGCACCCTGGTGGAGGAGGGGGTGCAGGGCTACAGCTTTGAGCAGTGCCTGCAGGAGTTCCGTGTGGGGGCCTTCTTCTGCCTGGTGTATGCCGTCATCTCCGGCGGCTCCCTGGACTGGGCCAACGAGCGGGGGGCCGCCCTGGCCACGGCCATGGTGGACCGCACCGTCTCGGCCATCGCCGAGCTGGAGGCGGTCGATGCCGTCTGAGACTGTCGCCTAGCCTATGCCCATCCGTGTGCTGCCGCGGGAGGTGGTGGAGCGCATCGCCGCCGGCGAGGTGGTGGAGCGCCCCGCCTCGGTGGTCAAGGAGCTGGTGGAGAATGCCCTGGACGCGGGCGCACGGCGCATCGCGGTGGAGGTGCGGGGCGGGGGCCTGGAGCTGGTGCGGGTGACTGACGATGGCTGCGGGGTCCAACCCGAGGAGCTGGAGCTGGCCTTTGCCCGCCACGCCACCAGCAAGGTGGCCTGCGGGGACGACTTGCTGCGTATCGCCACCCTGGGCTTCCGCGGGGAGGCGCTGCCGTCCATCGCTGCCGTGGCCGATGTGGAGATGGCCTCCCGCCCCTCCGGCGCTGAGGTGGGCCACTGGCTGCGCTTAGAGGAGGGGAGGCCGGTGGCCAGGGGGCAACGCGGGATGGCCTCCGGCACGGTGGTGAGCGTCTGGCGGCTGTTCGCACGCCACCCGGGACGGCGCAAGTTCCTGCGCTCCGCTGCCAGCGAGTCCTCCCTCATCGCCCAGGTGGTGTCCCACTACGCCCTGGCCTACCCGGAGGTCCGCTTCCTGCTGGTGGTGGACGGACGGACGGCCCTCTCCACCCCTGGCTCGGGCAGCCTGAGGGATGCCGTGGCTGCGGTCTACGGCCCCCAAGTGGCGTCGGCCCTGTTGACCGTGGGCTGGGAGCGAGAGGGTGTGAGGGTCGAGGGGGTGGTCTCGCCGCCGCAGCTGTCGCGGGCCAGCCGCACTTACCAGAGCTTTTTCGTTAACCGTCGCTGGGTTCAGAACAGGCGGCTGTCCTTCGCGCTGGAGGAGGCCTATCAGGGCCTGCTACCGAGCGGCCGCCACCCCATAGCCGTGCTGGACGTCCGCCTGCCGCCCGAGGCGGTGGACGTCAACGTGCACCCGACCAAGGCGGAGGTCCGCTTCCAGGACGAGCATGCCGTCCTCTCGGCCGTGGCCAGGGCGGTCCGGGAGGCCCTGCTGGCGGGGGCACCGGTGGCACGGGCGCCCATGGCGGCGGCCCCATCGCCGCCACCTCCGGCCGACGATGTCCCCTCGGCACCTCCCCTGTGGGCGGTGGCGGCACCAACGGCCCCCGGGGGTGCCCCCACGCCTCGCCGTGCCCTGCCCCTGTTGCGGGTGGTGGGTCAGGTGGCCAACCTCTACATCGTTGCCGAGGGCCCCGACGGCATGTACCTGATCGACCAGCATGCCGCCCACGAGCGTGTCCTCTACGAGGAGGTGATGGCGCGGCGGCAGGGCCGTGGCCCCGTCTCCCAGGGGCTGCTGACGCCGGTCACGGTGGAGCTGTCGCCGGCGCAAGAGGCCCTGCTGCGGGAGTGCTGGGACGCTCTGGCGGCCAACGGCTTCCTGCTGGAGGCGTTCGGTGAGCGGGGCTACCTGCTGCGGGCGGTGCCCGCGCTGCTGGAGGCCCATGAGGCGGCAGGGTCCCTGTTGGCCGTCCTGGACCGCATGGCCCAGGACCGGCCGCCGGCGGGGGTCGATAGGGTGGCGGCGGCCGTGGCCTGTCATGCTGCCGTGCGGGCCGGCAAGGTCCTCTCACTGGAGGAGATGCGGGAGCTGGTGCGGCGTCTGGAGGAGACAGAGGCGCCCCACACCTGCCCCCACGGGCGCCCGACGATGCTCCAGCTCAGGGCCGAAGAGTTGGCGAAGGGCTTCGGCCGCCGTTAGATGGGGCGCAAACGGTAACGGGTCTGGTCGCCCAGCTCCACCACCAAAACGTGGCCTGTGCGGGCAGGGGAACCGGAGTAGGCCGCCACTACCCCGCCGGCGCTGACGTCGGTGTGCAGGTCCCAGTGGCCCAGGGCCACGTAATCGCGGCGCGAGGCGGCGATGTCCTCGGGGAAGATGAGGTAGCTGCGGCTTAGGTCGTGACGGTCGCGGACGTAGTGCCCGTGGGCCATGGCCACCTGCCAGCGTTCCGGCCCCCGCTGCGGCAGACCGGCCAGGGGACGACAGTCCTCGTAGTCCACATGGGGGCGGCCCCAGAGGGCCAGATCGGCGGCAGGCAGCCGCATCGTCTCCCCCTCAGGGGAGCGCACCACGT
>DATLZD010000017.1:0-8696 GCA_035574155.1 Dehalococcoidia bacterium
CTCTACGACCCCGACGGGGGCTCCATGCGGTTCGATGGCCGCGACCTGCTGAGGCTGGCCCCCCATCAGGTGTTGGCGGCGGGGATCGCCCGCACCTTTCAGAACGTGGAGCTGTTCCGGAGCATGTCGGTGCTGGACAACGTGATGGTAGCCCAGAGCTACCGGCTGCGGGTGGGGGTGCTGGAGGGGATGCTGAGGCCTCCCTGGGTGGAGCGGAGGGAGCGGCGGGCGCGGGAGGAGGCGCTGGAGGCGCTGGCGCTGCTGGGGCTGGAGGGGGTGGCGCAGATGCCGGCGGGGGCGCTTCCCTTTGCGGTGCAGAAGAAGGTGGAGATAGCCCGGGCGCTGGTGGCGCGGCCCAAGCTGGTGCTGTTGGACGAGCCGGCCTCGGGCCTCAATCACGAGGAGCTGATGGCCCTGGGGGAGACGATCCGCTCCATCTGCAAGGGGATGGGGGTAACGGTGCTGCTGGTGGAGCACCACATGAACCTGGTGATGAACGTATCGGACCACGTGGTGGTGCTGAACTTCGGGCGGAAGATAGCCGAGGGGAGTCCGGAGGAGGTGGCCCGCAACCCGGCCGTCATCGAGGCCTATCTGGGGGAGCAGGAAGATGCTGCGGCTTGAGGGGGTGACGGCCGCCTACGGCCCCATCGTGGCCCTGAGGGGCGTCTCCCTGGAGGTGGAGGCGGGCTCGGTGGTGACCATCCTTGGGGCCAACGGTGCGGGCAAGACGTCGACCCTGCGGGTGATATCGGGGCTGCTGCGGCCGCAGTCGGGGTCGGTGGAGTTCGAGGGGATGGCCATCGACCGGCTCAGCCCCGACCAGATCGTGCGGCTGGGGATCGTGCAGGTGCCGGAGGGGAGGCAGCTGTTCGTCAACCTGACGGTGCGGGAGAACCTGGAGCTGGGGGCCTACCTGCGGCGGGACCGGGCGGGCATCCGCCAGGACCTGGAGCGGGTGTTCAGCTACTTCCCCATCCTGGCCGAGCGGCAGCGGCAGGCGGCGGGGAGCCTGTCGGGGGGCGAGCAGCAGATGCTGGCCATCGGTCGGGGGCTGATGGCGCGGCCGCGGCTGCTGCTCCTGGACGAGCCGTCGCTGGGCCTGGCGCCCCTGGTGACCAGGGAGATCTTCCGCATCATCCGGGCCATCAACGAGCAGGAGGGCATAACGGTGCTGCTGGTGGAGCAGAACGCCCGGCTGGCGCTGGACATCGCCCGCAAGGGCTACGTGCTGGAGACGGGGCGGGTGGTGCTGGCGGACCTTTCCGAGAACCTGCGCCGCAACGAGGAGGTGCGGCGCTCCTACCTGGGCTATTGAGGGGGTCGAGATGGAGGCCCTGCTGTCCGGCCTGCTATCGGCGCCGGTGTTCCTGGCGCCCAAGCCATGGGAGGACTGGAGCCTGTTCGGGGAGCAGGTGGTGCTGGGGCTGCTGACGGGGGCCCTGTATGCCCTGGTGGCCCTGGCCATCGTCCTCATTTACCGCTCCACCGACATCATCAACTTCGCCCAGAGCGAGATGGCCATGTTCGGGACCTTCGCCATGTGGTCCATCTGGCTGTCGGGGGTGGCCTTCTTCTCCAACCCCTGGGTGTTGCTGGTGCTGGCGGGCCTGTTCGGGCTGGGGCTGGGGGCGGTGGTGGAGCGGGTGGTGATCCGGCCGGTGGAGGGGAAGCCAGTCCTGACCATCGTGGTGGTGACGCTGGGGCTGTTCCTGGTACTGAACTCGGTGGCCACCTGGATCTGGGCCCAAGGGGAGCTGCCTAAGAGCTTCCCCTCGCCCCTATCGGTGCTGGACTCGTGGGACATCGGCTTCGCCAGCATACCTGAGCACCGGGTGCTCATCTTCGCCGTCGGCGCTGGGGCCATGGTGTTGCTGGGGCTGCTGTTCAACTACACGAAGGTGGGGCTGGCCATGCGGGCCACGGCCCAGAACCCGCTGGCGGCCCAGCTGATGGGCATCAACGTGGGCAACATGCTGACCCTGGGCTGGGCGCTGTCTGGGGCGCTGGGAGGCATCGCCGGGGCCCTCATCGCGCCGGTGGTGACGCTGCACCCGGCCTTCATGCTCCCGGTGCTGCTCTACTCCTTCGCCGCTGCCGTGCTGGGAGGCCTCAACAGCGTGCCTGGGGCGGTGGTGGGTGGCTTCATCATCGGGGTGGCCGAGAACCTGCTGGGCACCTACACGCCCCATGCCATCCTGGGCCCGGAGATGAGCCTGCCCCTGGCCCTGATGCTGCTGGTGGCCATACTGCTGGTGCGGCCCACGGGGCTGCTGGGCGAACGGACCGTTAGGAAGGTGTAGCCATGGAGATGGACATCTGGCCCTTCCTGGCCCTGTCCCTGGGCGTGAGCGGCCTGGTGCGTCTGCTGCCGTGGGGGACGGAGCGGCAGCGGGTGGTGGCCTCGCTGCTAGTGCTGCTGGCCTTCATGTGCTGGGCGCCCTTCGTGCTGGACAACTTCCGCCTGATCCAGATGACGCGCATCGCCGCGCTGGGGCTGGCGCTGCTGGGACTGAACATCCTCACCGGCTACAACGGGCAGGTCTCGCTGGGACACGGCGCCTTCGTGCTGATGGGCGCCTACACGGTGGCGGTGCTGCTGGACCGGAAGGAGCAGTTGAACCTGATCGATGCCAGCCCGTGGCCCTTCTGGGCCACCATCTTCGTGGCGGGGTTCCTGGCGGCTGCCGCCGGGCTGGTCATTGGGGTGCCGGCCCTGCGCCTCTCGGGCCCCTACCTGGCCATCGCCACCCTAGCGGTGATGATCAGCTTCCCCATCATCGTGCGCAAGTATGGGACCTTCACAGGGGGCTCCCAGGGGATAGCCTTCAGCCGGCCGCCCACCCCGCCCTTTCTGGAGGACCTGCTGCGGCGGGAGCAGTGGACCTATTTCCTGTGCCTGCTGGCCCTGCTGGTGATGACCGCCCTGGCCTGGAACCTGCTGCGGGGCCAGTTCGGGCGGGCGCTGCAGGCGGTGCGGGACTCGGAGGTGGCGGCGGCGGCCATGGGCATCCACGTGGCGAGGGTGAAGGTGCTGGCCTTCGTCATCAGCGCCTTCTACGCTGGGGTAGCGGGGGCGCTGCTGGCCCTCATGACGGGCATCGTCAACCCTGAGACGGTGGACATCGTCCAGTCCATCAACTACCTGGCGGGCATCGTCATCGGGGGCCTGGCGTCCATCATGGGCTCCATTATTGGGGCGGGGGCCATCGTCTTCATACCGTCGGACGCAGCCAACCAGCTGGCCAAGCTGCCCTTCCTGGACCCGGACATGCTCAGGCGGGCGCCGGGGGCCATCCAGGGGGCGGTGGTGATCCTGGTGATGATGCTGATGCCCTACGGCGTAGCCGGTGCCCTGCACCGCCTGGCCCGCCTGCGGCCGGAGCAGGTGCTGGCCGGGTGGCGCCAGGTGCCGGCCTTGGCCTCCCAGGCGCTGGGGCGCCTCTCCTGGGCCTGGGACATCCGCCCCCGGGCCCGACAGGGCCCGGGCAGCCATAACCCGAAAAGGGAGGTGGTAGGCCACGGCGACGGAGGCTCCAACAGACCGACCCAGGACGAGATGACGAAGGGAGGTCAGTGAGCATGAGGCTCAAGCGCGCTTGGCTGCTGCTGGCAGCCCTGCTCTCCCTGGGCCTCTTCCTCGCTGCCTGCGAGGAGGAAGAGGGGCCGGCCACCCCCACCCCGGGGACGACCCCTGGTCGGCCCGGCCAGGTCAGGACCGACTTCGGCGTCACCGACACCGAGATCAAGCTGGGCCACACCAACGTGCTGTCGGGCAGCCTGGCAGCCGTCTACCAGCCGGTGACGCCGGCCCTGCAGGCCTACTTCGAATACGTCAACCGCGAAAAGGGCGGCGTCTGCGGTCGTCGCATCACCCTCATCGTCGAGGACAACCAGTACAGCCCCACCGTCGCCCGGGAGCGGGTCACCAAGCTCATCGAGCAGGACCGGGTGCTGGCCCTGGTGGGTGACCTGGGGACGCCGGCGGTGACGGGCGAGGTGGACTACGTCAACGAGCAGAAGGTGCCCCTCCTGTATGTCTCCACCGGCGCTTCCAAGTGGGGCGACTACCAGCGCTGGCCGTGGACCATCGGCTTCATACCGGACTACGTCAGCGAGGGGCGCATCCTGGGCCGCTTCGCCCAGGAACGCTTCCCCAACGCCAAGGTGGGCATCCTCTACCAGAACGACGACTTCGGGCTGGACGGCCGCAACGGCTTCAAGCAGGAGTTCCGGGGCCAGATCGTGGCCGAGCAGTCCTATGAGTCCACGGCCACGGACATCAGCTCCCAGATGGCCAACCTGCGCGCCGCCGGGGCCGACCTGGTCTACCTCTACGCCACGCCCGCCTTCTCGGCCCGGGCCTTCCAGTATATGCAGCAGAACAACTGGCGGCCGCAGGTGATGATGAGCTACGTGAACCCGCCCGTGCTGACGGCCACCCTGGCTGGCGGCGGCAACGCCCAGGCGGGGCTCCAGTTGGTCCAGGGCACCATTAGCACCAACTACCTCCTGGACTACATCGCCGACGCCGACAAGCCGGAGATGAAGGAGCACGTGCGCATCATGCAGACCTACGGCGGGCCGCCGGTCCAGAGCCTCTCGGTCTATGGGCAGGCCCTCGCCGAGCTGATGGTGGAGACCCTGAAGCGGGCCTGCGACGCCGGCGACCTGACCCGGGCCGGGGTGCTGCGGGCGGCCGAGTCCATCCGTGGGTTCCGCATGTCGGTGCTGCTGCCGGGCATCACGGTCAACCTGGGTCCCAGGGACCACTTCGCCATCCAGGCCCTGGTGCCGAGCCAGATCCAGCCCGACGGCACCCCCAGGCCGCTGCGTGACCAGCCCATCTCCGTCGAGTAGGGCGGGACGGCCAGGGAAGGACGGGGGGCGGCCCAGCGGGCCGCCCCCCGGTCCATCTCACCGGCGCCTGGCCCGGGATCAGCGCTCTGGGGGCCAAGCGAAGCGACGCCGGCGGGCCTCCTCCAGGGCGGCCAGCTTGGCCAGCCCCTTGCGGGTGTCGGAGGCCACCCGCGCCGGGTCGCAACGTCGCAGTCGCTCCTTGAACAGCCAGTAGGTGAACTCGCGCAGGCCTTGCACGTCCAGCCAATCGACATCCGGCAGCCGGCGCTCCTGGCGGAAGGCCTCCCATAGCTGGCGACGGGTGGCGCCGTATATGCGCTGGCACACCTCGTCGTCGATGTGTCCGTTCTGCCAGATGCACGTAAGCCGCTCCTTGACCACCTCGTCCTCCACCGCAAGCTGCAGGGCCTCCTCCACCAGAACGCCGTAGAAGAAGTTCAAGTGGGCGCGGTACTTGGTCGGGCCGATGAGGCGGCGGAACTCGTCCTCGCTCAGCTCCACTGGCGGGTGCCCGTGGAAGAGGAGGGCCTCCAGCTCGTCCTGGGGCACGAGGTCGGCTACGGCCAGGGCCAGGCGCTCGGCCAGGAGAAGCCAGTCAAAGGCCTCGCCGGCGACGAGGTAGCGAAAGGTCCGCCCGTCCACCTCCTCCTCGGGCAGCCGCCAGAGCCCTATGGCCTCCAACAGGGCCAGGAACCAGTGACATTCCCCTCCCTGGATGCGCTGGCGGAGGCGGGTGGTGATCTCCTGCGCCTCGGCCAGGAGCTCGGGCTGGACAGTGGCGGTCTCAGCGTCCATGGCCACGCGCTAGACGGCGCGGCCGCAGCACTTCTTGTATTTGCGGCCGCTGCCGCAGGGGCATGGGTCGTTGCGGCCCACCTTGGTCCCCACGGCCGCCCCCACCGGCTGCCTGGGGGCTGCCGGCGACGGCGCAGACTCCTTCTCGGGACCCGACTCGCGCAGGTTGCGGGGGCGGGCGGGGGCAGGGGCGGTGGCGGGCACCAGCGTCTCCCGGAGGATGCGCCGCACCACCAGGGCGCGGATGTGTTGCAGCAGCTGCTGCCACATGTCGTGGGCCTCACGACGGAATACCACGAGGGGGTCCTGGCCGCCGTAGCCCCGCAGGCCGACCCCCTGGCGCATCTCGTCCAGGGCGGTCAGGTGGTGGACCCAGAGCTGGTCGATGGTGCTGAGCATCACCAGCCGCTCCAGGAGGCGCATGCCCTCGGCACCCAGCTCCCGCTCCTTCTCCTGGTAGACGGCCTCGGCGTGGGCCAGCAGCCGCTCCTCCAGCTCCTCCGGCTCCATCTCGGCCAGCTCCGCCGGCGAGATGTCCGGCAGGGATGGAAAGATCTCTCGCAGCTCCAGCATCAGGGCCTTGTGGTCGGGCTGGCCCTCGGCGTAGTGGCGGTCCACCAGCTCCGCAAGCTCCTGGGCGATCATGTCCTGGATGTTGGCCTTCAGGTCGGCGCCCTCCAGGATCTTGCGCCGCTCGCGGTAGATGAGCTCACGGTGGGTGTTCATGACGTCGTCATACTGGACGACGTGCTTGCGGATGTCGAAGTTGTGGGCCTCCACCTTGGTCTGGGCCTGTTCGATGGCCTTGGAGACCAGGCGGCTCTCCAGGGGCGTGTCCTCGTCCATCCCCAGTCGTCCCAGCAGCCCCTTGACCCAGTCGGGGGCGAAGCGGCGCATGATATCGTCATCGAAGGACACGAAGAAGCGGGAGGAGCCGGGGTCTCCCTGCCGGCCGGAACGGCCGCGGAGCTGGTTATCGATGCGGCGTGCCTCGTGGCGTTCGGTGCCCACCACATGCAGGCCGCCTGCGGCCACCACCTTGTCGTGCTCCTCTTGCCAGAGGCGGTGTGCCTCCTCCCGGATGCGGGCCTGCTCCTCGGGAGGCAGCGCCACCAGGTTCAGGCCACGTTGCCGGGCCAGGTTCTCGGCCAGCAGCTCCGGGTTCCCCCCGAGGATGATGTCTACGCCGCGGCCGGCCATGTTGGTGGCGATGGTGACTGCGCCGTAGCGGCCTGCCTGGGCGATGATGAGGGCCTCCCGCTCGTGGTGCTTGGCGTTGAGCACCTGGGGCTCCCGCAGCGGGCAGACCTGGTAGTAGCGCTGGCAGTCGGGGCTCCGGCAGACGGCCATGCGCCGCACCATCTCCGCCAGCCTCTCCGAGTTCTCGATGGAGACGGTGCCCACCAGGACGGGCCTTCCTTGGGCGTGGGCCTCCTCGATCTCCTGGACCACCGCCCGCCACTTGCCCTCGGCCGAACGGTAGACCACGTCGGGGTGGTCTATGCGGATCATGGGCTTGTGGGTGGGTATGACCACCACGTCCAGGCCATAGATGGTCCGGAACTCCTCCCTCTCGGTCCAGGCGGTGCCGGTCATGCCCGCCAACTTCTCGTACATGCGGAAGTAGTTCTGGATGGTGATGGTGGCGTAGGTGATGGACTCGCGCTGGACCCTGACGCCCTCTTTCGCCTCCACCGCCTGGTGCAGGCCGTCGGACCAGCGCCGGCCGTACATCAGGCGACCGGTGAACTCGTCGACGATGATGACCTCGCCGTCCTTCACCACGTAGTCGCGGTCGCGCTGGTAGAGGGCCTGGGCCTTCAGGGCGGCGTCCAGGAAGCGGGTCAGGCGGTAGTGCTGGGGGTCGTAGAGGTTGGAGATGCCCAGCGCCCGCTCCACCTTGGTGATGCCCTCCTCGGTGAGGGCCACTGAGCGGTGCTTGAGGTCCACCACGTAGTCCTCGCCTTCCCGCAGGCGGGCTACCAGGCGGGCGAAGGTGCGGTATATCTCCTCCGACTCCTCGGCCGGTCCCGAGATGATGAGGGGCGTGCGGGCCTCGTCGATGAGGATGTTGTCCACCTCGTCCACGATGGCGTAGTGGTGGGGATGGTCGCGGCGCTGGACCACCTGCGACAGGTCCACGGCCATGTTGTCCCGCAGGTAGTCGAAGCCGAACTCGTTGTTGGTGCCGTAGGTGATGTCGCACAGGTAGGCGTCGCGGCGGGAGATGGGCTCCAGGTAGCGGAGGCTGGGGTTGTCCAGGTTGGCGCCAGGGTTGAAGCGGTAGGAGGCCTCGTGCTGGAGCACCCCCACCGAGAGGCCCAGGGCATGGTAGATGGGGCCCATCCACTGGGCGTCGCGCTTGGCCAGGTAGTCGTTCTGGGTCACCAGGTGGCAGCCCTTGCCCTCCAGGGCGTTGAGGTAGAGGGGGAGGGTGGCCACCAGCGTCTTGCCCTCCCCTGTCTTCATCTCGGCGATCTTGCCCTGGTGCAGGACGATGCCACCCAGGAGCTGGACGTCGAAGTGGCGCATGCCCAGGCGCCGACGGGCCACCTCCCGCACCACGGCGAAGGCCTCGGGCAGCAGGTCGTCCAGCGTCTCGCCGTCCTGGAGGCGGGCGCGGAACTGGTCGGTCTTGGCCCGCAGCTCGGCGTCGGTGAGGCGCTCAACCTCCGGCTCCAGGCGGTTGATGGCCTCCACCAGGGGCCAGAGCTTGCGCAGCTGGCGCTCGTTCTCGTCGCCGATGACCCGCCTCAGGGCGCCCAGCATCGTCCCATACCCCTCAGCTCAGTACTCGTCAAACAGGGCGCCCACCGACTGACCGGTGTGGATGCGGCGGATGGCCTCCCCCAGCAGGGGGGCCACCGATAGCACCGTCATATTGGGCAGCCGCTTGCTGCCAGGGATGGGCACCGTGTCGGTGACCACCAGCTCCTGGATCTGGCTCCGCTCCAGCACCTGGACTGCCTGTCCGGCGAGGAGGGCGTGGGTGCAGCAGGCGTAGACCTCGCGGGCGCCGTGGCGCAGGGCGATGTCGGCGG
>DATLZD010000018.1:0-23700 GCA_035574155.1 Dehalococcoidia bacterium
TTGTGCTTCTCCGGCCGGTTCAGGGTGATGACGGCGATGCGCCGCTCCACCTTCTCGTACAGCACCGTCTCCTCCAGGGGACGCTCCAGCACGTACCTCCGCTCCGACGACTGCATGCCGCTAACCTCCACCAAGAGTCCAGGTCTTCCCTTGCCACAAGGACGCCTCACAGTATAACATGTTCAACACCACGCACAAGGACGCCCACCCGTGACCAACAACCTGCCCCTCAGCCACGCTCTGGCAGATGTGCTGGTGCTGGAGCTGAGCCGCACCTGGGCGGCAGCCTTTGCCGGCCGTTTGCTGGCCGACGCCGGCGCCACGGTGGTGCTGGTGGAGCCCGCCGATGGCCACCCCCTTCGCCATGAGGGGCCTTTCCTCCAGGACCACCCCCACCCGGAGGCCTCGGCGTCCCACCTCTTCGTCAACGCCGGCAAGCGGTCCCTGGCCCTGGACCTGCCGGCCCAGGCCCACCTGCTGCTGCCCCTGCTGCGGCAGGCCCACGCCTTCGTCACCGACGTGCCGGCCGAGGAGCTGGACTCCAGTGGCCTTTCCTGGCCCCGGCTGCACCAGGAGAACCCCCGTCTGGTGATGACCAGGGTTACCCCCTTCGGCGACACCGGCCCCTACCGTCGCTACCAGGGCACCAACCTGGTCTGTCTGGCCCTCGGGGGCCAGATGAAGGTCACGGGTGACCCGGGGCTCCCGCCCCTCAGCAACGCTGGCGCCCAGGCCGAATACCAGGGAGGGCTGGCAGCCTTCGCCGGCACCGTGGCCAACCTGCTGCTGGCCGAGGAGACGGGGGAGGGGGACTACCTGGACCTGTCCATCCAAGACGTGGTGGCCAACAACCTGGAGGGGCGCAGCCTCACCTTCAACCTGGGGGTCATGGCCCAGCGCTCGGGGCTCTGCCCCTCGGCGGTCTACGGCGTCTACCCCTGCGCCGACGGCTGGGTCTTCGTCAACGCCGTCTCTCCCTCCCTGTGGGAGCGGCTGAAGGCGGCCATCGGCCTGCCCCAGCTGGACGACCCCCGCTTCGCGAGCCAGGCCAGCCGCCTGGCCCACAACGACGAGCTGCAGGCCATCATCGCCTCCTGGACCGTCAGCATGACCAGCGATGAGCTGCGCCAGCTCATGCGCCAGGGCTACCCCCTCACGGTAGCTGAGACGGTGGCCTCCCTCCTAGAGGGGGAGCAGTGGCGGCAGCGCTGCTATGTGCACTCCGTCAGGCACCCCCAGGCTGGCGAGGTGCCGGTCCTGGGGCCCCTGTGGGAGCATCCACCAGAATGGTCGCCACGGCCGGCACCCCTGTTGGGTGAGGCCAACGGGGAGCTGCTGGGCGACGGCGACCGGCAAGGGTGAGGGCCATGGACTGGCGCACGGGCAGGCTGCCCCTAAAGGGACTGCTGGTGGTGGACTGGTCCGTCTTCTGGGCTGGTGCTTACCTGGGCATGATGCTGCACGACCTGGGCGCCGAGGTGGTGAAGGTGGAGTCCCCCTACAACTGGGACCCCATGCGCACCATCCTGGACGTCAACCCGGGGGCCAGGGGTGCCCAGCAGGCCCTTCCGCCCGAGGAGCGCTGCAACCTGAACCAGCACTTCAACGAGTGGAACCGGGGCAAGCTCTCCTTGGCGGTGGCCCTGGAACGGGAGGAGGGTAGGAGGGTGCTCCTGGACCTCCTGGCCAAGGCCGACATCTTCATCGAGAACCACCGGCCCCACGTCAAGGAGAAGCTGGGTCTCGCCTACGAGGACGTGAGGAGGGTGAGGCCCGACATCATCTACCTGTCCATATCGGGCTTCGGTCAGCACGGGCCCGAGCGGGACGCCCTGGCCCTGGGCAGCCCGGTGGAGCTGGCCAGCGGTCTCTTCTCCCTCAACGGCTACCACGGCCAGCCCGTTCCCGCCAAGACCGGCTTCAGCTACGCCGACCCCGTCTCCGCCCTGGTGGCCCTGGGGGCCATCCTCCTGGCCCTGCGCCAGCGGCGCCAAAGCGGCCAGGGGCGCTTCATCGATATCGCCATGAGGGACGCCCTCTCCTTCGGCATCGGCAGCGCCTTCGTGGACTGGGCCATCAACGGCCGGGAGAGGCCCCGTCTGGGCAACCGCCACCCCACATACGCGCCTCAGGGCGTCTACCGCACCTACGGCCCCGACGAGTGGATCGCCATCAGCGTCCGCAACGACCAGGAATGGCAGGCCCTGGTCCGGCTCATGGGCAGCCCGGAGTGGGCCACCGACCCCGAGCTGGCCACGGCCGAGGGCCGACGGCGCCAGCATGACCTGGTCGACCAGCACCTGGAGCGCTGGACGTCCCAGCACTGCGCCCGTGCCCTGGAGGCGGCGCTACAGGAGGCGGGCATCCCGGCCGGGGCCGTCCTGGACTACCGCCAGCTCCGGCTCGACCCCCAGCTCAACGCCCGTGGAATGACCCAAGAGGTCCAGCACCCCCTCTTCGGCACCGAGGTGAGGACCAGGTCCCTGTGGCAGAGGGGCCCCTGCTCCCAGCCCATCGACCGCCCCGCCCCCTGCTTCGGCCAGCACAACCGTTACGTCCTCCGGGAGATCGTGGGCTACAGCGAGCACGAGGTCCACCGGCTAGAGGAGGAGGGCATCATCGCCTCCTCCATCCATCCCACCCCCCAGCACGACTGAGGGGCCTCAGGCCCGGGGCAGGCCCAGGCCCCGTCCGGCGATGACGTTGCGCATGATCTCCGATGTGCCGCCGCCGATGGTGGAGGCCACGCTCAGGAGGTAGTTGCGCTCGACCCTCCCCTTGAGCCGGGCCCACTTGCTCTTGGGATGGAGCTGGCCGTAGAGGCCCAGCAGCTCCATCCCCGTCCGTGCCAGCCGTTGGTCCAGCTCCGACGAGTAGAGCTTGGCCACCGATGCCTCGTAGTTGGGTATCTGTCCCGCCTGCTGCATGGAGGCCACCCGGTAGGACAGGTAGCGGCCCACCTCCACCTCGATGGCCATCTCCGCCAGCCGTGCCCGCACCTGGGGCCTGCCCTCGGCCGCCCGCTCCTCGCGGGCGAAGAGGACCAGGTCGTCCAGGAGGCGCTGGGCACGGGCTACGCCCGAGATGGACGAGCGTTCGAAGTCCAGGGCCACCGCCACCTGGTACCAGCCACGGTTGACCTCCCCCACCAGGTAGTCGCGGGGGATGCGCACGTTGTCGAAGAAGACCTGGTTGAAGCCGTGCTGACCGGCCATGTTGATAAGGGGCTGGATGGTTATGCCCGGAGCGTCCATGGGCACCACGAAGGTGCTGATGCCTTTGTGCTTGGGGGCATCGGGGTCGGTGCGGGCCGCCAGCCAGCCCCAGTGGGCCTGGTGGGCCAGGGACGTCCATATCTTCTGGCCGTTGATGACCCAGTAGTCCCCCTCCAGGACGGCCCGCGTCTGCAGGGCCGCCAGGTCGGAGCCGGCCCCCGGCTCCGAGTAGAGGGTGCACCAGACCTCCTCGCCGGAGGCTATCTTGGGCAGGAAGCGGCGCTTCTGCTCCTCGGTGCCGTAGAGCATGAGGGCCGGCCCCACCCAGGCGACCCCCATGTTGAAGCCGATGGGCGCCCGCCGGTAGGCCATCTCCTCGTTGTAGATGACCTGCTGCATGACGGTGGCCCCCAGGCCGCCATACTCGGGCGGCCAGGGCAGCGCCAGCCAGCGCCTCTGGGCCAGCTTGCGCTGAAAGGCGCGGGAGAACTCCGAGAGGCCGCCTATGCCCTCCTCCGTCTCGGTGTCGAACTGCTCCTCCCAGTTGGGGGGCAGCTCCGCATCCAGGAACTGGCGCACCTCCTGTCGGAAGGCCTCCTCCTCGGGGCTGAACCTGAACTCCATCCCTTCCTCCTTCCCTTGGCCTCGTCTGGTGTGCGTGGGACCACCTGCCGTCCCCAGGCAAGCCGCTGGCCGGGAGCCGGCGCCCTGGGGCGTCGGTCGCCCTGCCCACCGCAGGCTGCCTCAGCCTCCCGCCAGCCTTGCCATCAGCCGCCGGGCCACGTCGCGGAAGACGGCGTAGTCCTGGGCGCCCACCAGGGCGAAGAGGCCGTCGCCGAAGATGAAGGTGGGGACGCCGGCAATGCCCTGCCCCCGCGCCCAGGCCTCCCGCCGCTCCATTTCCCGACGGTAGGTGCCTTCCTCCAGCGCCCGCTCCAGGGCCGTGGCGTCCAGGCCGCAGCCCTCGGCCAGACGACAGAGGACTTCGGCGTCGCCGATGTCCTCGCCCCGTCCCCAGTAGGCCTGGTAGATGGCCCGGTGCAGCTCCCGGCCCCTGCCCTGGGCCGCCGCGAAGAGGACCGCCTGATGGGCCAGGCCGGTGTTGTAGAGGCGTTCTGGCACCTGGAAAGGTATGCCCTCTCCCTCGGCCTGCTCCTGCAGCTGCTGATAGTGCTGCCGGGGGTAGCGGCGGCCCAACGCCGCCTCCCGCGGCAGTCCCCCGGGCGGCAGGTGGGGCATGAGCTGGTAAGGCCAGGGCTCCAGGACGAGAGGGAGCTCCTGGGCCACCCGCTCGGCCCGGGCGAGGCCGATGTAGCACCAGGGACAGATGTAGTCGGCCACTATGCGCACCGGCAGGGGAGCGAGGGCCGGGCGTTGCTGCTGCCGCTGGCCGCAGCCCGAGCCCGCCACAGCTGCGGCGTCCCGCTGGTCCGGTGCCTGCGAAGGATGGTCCACGGCCAGCGCCATTATAGCACCGACCGGCCCCGTTCCATTGCTGGCGGGGGCTGCCTGGGCTAGAATTTTCCCGTGAAGGTGAGGCTGCGGGTGCCCACCCCATGAGGCCCTTCGCTCACTTCGCCCCCCGGAGCCTGGACGAGGCGCTGGACATCTTCAGGCGCGAGGGCGAAGGGGGACGGCCCCTGGCCGGCGGCACCGACCTGGTGGTCCAACTGAAAGAGGGAGGGCACAAGTTCCCTTATCCCCGTTACCTCGTCTCCCTCCGTCGCCTGCCCGAGCTTAAGGCCCTTGGCTGGCATGAGGACCAGGGGCTGCGTCTGGGGGCTGGCCTGACCATGGCCGAGGTGGCCAGTAACGGCTGGGTGCGCCAGCGCTACCCCGCCCTGGCCGACGGCGCCGGGCTGGTGGGGTCCCGCCAGACCATGAACATGGCCACGGTGGGCGGCAACGTCTGCAACGCGGCCCCCTCCGCCGACACCGCCCCGCCCCTACTGGCCCTGGAGGCCCAGGCGCGCATTGTGGGGCCGCAGGGCGAGCGGCTGTTGCCCCTGGAGGAGTTCTGGCTGGGGCCGGGCCAGACGGTCCTCCGCCACGGCGAGTTGCTGACGGAGTTCCTGTTGCCCCCGCCCCTGCCCCGTAGCGCCTCCCTTTACCGGCGCCACACCCCCCGCCAGCAGATGGATATCGCCGTGGTGGGAGTGGCCGTGGCGGTGGCGCTGGACGACGGTGGTCGGACCCTCAAAAAAGTCCGCATTGCCCTGGGGGCGGTGGCGCCCACGCCCATCAGGGCGCGGCGGGCGGAGGAGGCCCTGGAGGGGCAGGCCCCCAGCCCGGAGGCCATCGCCCGGGCGGCGGCCATCGCCCAGGAGGAGGCGCGCCCCATATCCGACGTGCGCGGCTCGGCGGCCCTCCGCCGCCACCTGGTGGGGGTCATGACCGAGCGCCTGCTGCGGGAGGCCATCGAGAGGGCCAGGAGAGGCTAGGCCATGCCCAAGCGTGTCATCACCCTGACCGTCAACGGCGAGACCCACGAAGTGGCGGTGGAGCCCTGGTGGACCCTCCTCTACACGGTGCGGGAGGAGCTGGGCCTCACCGGCAGCAAGGAGGGGTGCGGCACCGGCGACTGCGGCGCCTGCTCCATGCTGCTGGACGGACGTCTGGTCACGTCCTGTATCGTCCTGGCGGTGGAGGCCGACGGCTGCCAGGTGACCACTATCGAGGGCCTGGCCCAGGGGGGACAGCTCCACCCGGTCCAGCAGGCCTTCGTGGAGAAGGGGGCCGTCCAATGCGGCTACTGCATCCCAGGCATGGTGATGGCCGCCTATGACCTGCTGCGCCGCCAACCCGATCCCACCCTGGAAGAGGTCCGGCTGGCGCTGGCGGGGAACCTGTGCCGCTGCACCGGCTACACCAAGATATACGAGGCCGTCCTGGCCGCTGCCGAGCGCATGCGTCTTGAGGGAGCGAGGGGGTAGGAGAGATGGCGCGAGAGACCCTTGAGCGGCCCCGGTTCCGGCACGTGGGAAGGCCCGTGGACCGCATCGACGCCACGGCCAAGGTGACGGGCCAGACCGTCTATGGCGACGACCTGCGTCTGCCCCGCCTGCTGCACGTGAAGCTGGTGCACGCCCCTGTGGCCCATGCCCGCATCCGCCGCATCGACGCTTCCAAGGCCCTGGCGGTGCCCGGCGTGGAGGCCGTCCTCACCGCCGCCGACCTGCCGCCCCACCGCACCAACCCCGATGCCCGCGCCCAGGTGTTGCTGGCCAGCGACGAGGTCCTGTTCTACGGCCAGCCGGTGGCGGCGGTGTTGGCCCGCGACCCCTACACCGCTGCCTATGCCCGCGACCTGGTGGAGGTGGACTACGAGGAGCTGCCGGCGGTGGTGGACCCCCTGGAGGCCATGCGCGAGGACGCCCCCCTGGCGCGGACCGCCGCCATCCGCGAGGCCGACCGCTCCGAGGAACAAGGACACATCACCATCGAGGCCCAGCAGGAGCAGGCCCAGTCCCGCCCCAGCAACGTCTCCTCCACCATCACCTTCCGGCGGGGGGACGTGGAGGCGGGCTTTGCCGAGGCCGACGCCGTGGTAGAGGGCACCTGGCGTTCGGCCATGGTCCACCAGTCCTACATCGAGCCCCACGTCATCATCGCCGATTACGACGCCAGCGGCGAGCTGAGCATCTGGTCCAGCACCCAGGCCCCCTTCCACGTGCGCCACGAGGTGGCCCGCACCCTGGGCCTGCCCGAAGCGCGGGTGCGGGTCACGGCCACGGAGGTGGGGGGCGGGTTCGGGGGCAAGATATACCTGTATGAGCCGCTGGTGGCCGCCCTGGCCATGGCCGTGCGGCGCCCCGTGAAGTTGACCATGAGCCGACGGGAGGACATGCTGGCGGCCACTCCAGCGCCCCAGGCCGTGGTCCAGCTCAAGGCGGGAATGAAGGCCGACGGCACCCTGGTGGCCCTCCAGGCGCGGGTCATTTACGATGCCGGCGCCTTCCCAGGGGCGCCGGTGCTGCCGGGCTGCCTCCTCATCGGCGGCTCCTACAAGTGTCCCAACCTGGACATCCAAGGCTTCGAGGTGCTGACCAACAAGGTCAGCGTGGGCGCCCTGCGTGCCCCTGGTGCCCCCCATGTGGCCTTTGCCCTGGAGAGCGCCATGGACATGCTGGCCCAGCGTCTGGAGCTGGACCCCCTGGAGGTCCGGCTGAAGAACGCCGTGGAGAAGGGCGACCCCCTGCCCAGCGGCCAGCCCTACCCGGCCATCGGCCTCAAGGAGTGCCTGGAGGCCATCGCCCGCACCGACATCTGGCGAGAGCGGCACCGCATACGCCAGCATCCCCACCGCGGGGTGGGGCTGGCCGTAGGTGGCTGGCTGGGGGGCCTGCAGCCCGCCTCGGCCACCGTGGGCCTCAACGCCGATGGCACCATCAACGTCACCGTTGGGGCCGCCGACATCACGGGCACCAACACCTCCTTCGCCCAGATCGCCGCCGAGGAGCTGAACCTCCCCCTGGAGATGGTGTCAGTGGTCACGGGCGACACCCGCACCGCCCCTTATGCGGGGATGACGGCAGGCTCCAAGACGACCTACACCGTGGGGCGGGCGGTGAAGCTGGCCGCCGAGGACGCCCGCCAGCAGATCCTGGCCATCGCCTCCCAGCGCCTGGAGGTGCCGGCCGAGGAGCTGGAGATGGAGGACGGAGTAGTGCGGGCCAGGGGCCAGCCCGAAAAGCAGGTCACCTTCCGCGAGCTGGGGCGGCTGACCACCGGCTTCGGCGCCCGCTACGCGCCCATCGTGGGACGGGGGGCCATCACCGCCCGCCGCCAGGCACCGGGCTTTACAGCCCAGGTGGCCGAGGTGGAGGTGGACCCTGACACGGGCCAGGTCACGGTGCTGCGCTACGCCGTGGCCCAGGACGTGGGCTTCGCCATCAACCCCAAGTCGGTGGAGGGGCAGATGCAGGGGGGCGCTGCCCAGGGCCTGGGCATAGCCCTCTTCGAGGAGATGGTCTACGACGACAAGGGCCGTCTGCTCAATCCCGACCTGCTGGACTACCGCCTGCCCACCACCCGGGACGTGCCCCCCATCGAGGCCATCATCGTCGAGGTCCCTTCGGAAGAGGGTCCCTACGGCGCGCGGATCGTGGGGGAGCCTTCCATCGTGCCCGGGCCGGCGGCGGTGGCCAACGCCGTGGCCGATGCTGTGGGCGCCCGCGTCTTCGAGGCGCCCCTGACGCCCGAGCGGGTCCTGCGCGCCCTGGGCAAGCTGCGGGACTAGGGGGCGCGGCCATGCAGTCCATGGGCAACTACGAGGTGCTCTCCCACGTGGAGATGGCCGAGTGCAGCCTGCGCATCCTGCGTCTGCGCCAGGGCGAGCACGTCTCCCCCCACTACCATCGCGAGTGCGTCCAGATATACACCGTCCTGGAGTCGGAGGTGGAGATCCAGGTGGGGGAACGGACCTACCGTCTTCTGCCCTACGAAACGGTGCGGGTGGAGAAGGGGGTGGTCCATGCCCTGCGCCCGGGCGAGCGCGACGCCCTCGTCCTGAGCCTGTCCATCCCGCCCCTGCAGCGCGAAGACCACCACGTCGTAGCCTGAGGCCCCGCCGGACGGCCTTCGTCGGCGGCCGGCACGGTCAGACCCGCCGCGGGGGAGGCCCTCTCCGGGACGGGCGGGCCTACCATAATGGCCCCAGTTACTCGATGTCCCCGTCGTCCAGGCCATAGCCTGCCTCCACCAGATATTCGATGACAATGCGTGCTAGTCCGGTCGCCCCCTTGAGGCCACCGTACAGGGCGAAAGTGCCGTCGTGGCTGTGCCAGGCCCGCCTTGTGGTGAAGTCGTCTTCGGCGTGATCGTATGAGCGCACTACTCTGCCCGCGGCGCGCAACGCATCCAAGATCCGCTCGGACTCGAATCGCTCCTTGCGGCGCTCGAAGACGGACCACAGGTGCCTGCATACCAAATGGAGAGCGAAGACCCCGGGAACGGCTTTGAGCAGGACAAACTCATCAGGTTGATCAAACGGGTGCCCATATGTATCGCTGTCGGGTGCTTCGTCCATGAGAATGCGCCACGCATGCCAAAACTCGTTCAGGCCTTTGGCTAAGCGCGCAGGACTATACCCATCAAACGGGAACGTCGTGAGCAACGGACGGAGGGAGTCTCCGAAGGACTTTTCCTTGATGGTGTGTAAGCTTGTCCTACGCTGATTTGGTGACTGAATACGACCGTACCAGGGTGACGCTTCATCACGTTGGAGTATCTCGATTATCTCAGTAGCACGGATCTCCCATGCCCGCTCAGCAATTGCTTGTCTACGGAGAGGTACAGGGGCGGCACGTGCTAGTCGGGCGAGGATGCGCCTGGCAAGGTCGGTGCGAACCTTTTTGGCTGTCTCGTTAATGATCCTGAACTGTTCTGCTTCGAGGGCCTCATCAGTTTGATCCAAGATGACGACTACAAGGGGAAAATCTTCAAGTCGCCGAATTCCCCGTTCTTCTATAGCGATACGAAAGCCTGCCAGTCTATGCTGGCCATCGACTTCGTAGAGCCTGACATCTCCTGGGATCGCCAGAGTAGAAGTGCTCTCGTCGTAGGGCAGATGGGTACGAGCTGCCAGAGTAATAGCTGTCGGTATCACCACCTGTGAGCGCTGAAGGAACCGCGCTACCTGCAGGGCGCGAGCTCGTTCCGGAGCCCTCTGGTACCGTGCTCCATCCCGTCCTCAATCCGGAAGACGTCTGGCTCGGAGAGACGGATCAGCTGACCGGCCGGGATGGTAGTTACGTAAATGGTCTGAGCATCTTGCCTTATACGAAGCGCCTTGACTTCCATGGCTACCTCCTGTTTGTTTGATCTGCATTATATTGGTCTTGATCAAATAGATCAACCCCTAGGGAAGGTGTTTGGGAAAAGGCTCAGGTGTGGTGTTGAGCGACTGGAAGGTAGCTGAGCGAGAAGGCGGACATTGGACCAGGCCCAGGTTCCAGAGGAGGAGGCGTCCCCACACTACCCGCAGGGCCATCCTCAGCCTCCCCCCTCCAGGTAGCTGCCGCACAGGGCCTTCAGCGCCCTATCCAGGATTCCACCAGGTAGCGGCGCCTATACAGCTCTCGATGCTCCTGCCAGGGCCTCTAGGGCCCAGCGCCCCTCTTCGCCCTTCACCCCCTGCCACATGCCCTCCCTCACCGCTACCACCGCTCTCGGCCGCCGCTTTAGCACCCTGGGGATCCTCGGCTCTGGGGAGGCCCTAGGGAGGCGCCCAGGAGCACCCTCCTGCCTCCCGCCACCCCTACCACCACCCCCCTTAACATGGGGGCAGCTGCCTCAGCTCCATCCCCCTACGCCAGCGAGCCCAGGAGGACAGCCCGAAGCCAAAGCCTGTGCCATCAGCCAGCACCAGCCCCAGGTCATGGCGGCCCAGCCCCTCCCAGCGCTCCTCGGGCATGCGCCTCACCCGATGGTGGAGGGCGCTGGTCCGGGCACCCGAGCCGGGGCCTGGCGTGAGGCCGACTCCAGCTTGCGCCAGGAGAGGCCAGGGAGCTGCTGGAAGCCCCCCAGGGCCAGCACCAGCCCCTCGCTGCACTTGGGGGGACGGCCCCGCCTATGGGGCTGGGGGCGCTGGGCACAGGAGGCCTCTCCTATCTCCACCAGCCTGGAGAGGGGCAGCCCGGCACGGCCCATGGCCCCACCACCTCTCCATCACCCCTTGGCCATAACTCCACACCTCACCTGCCCCCTTTCTCAAACAGCCCCGAGGGGTCTTGACAAGGGAGGTGCCATCGGTATACTTGAAGCAAAAACTCAGGTCGTCATTTCAGTTATGGACTGGAAATCGCGATACGGGAACAAGGTCATTAGCGAGGATGAAGCGGCTAATCTGATCAAGCCGGGACACCACGTGGTCCTGTCCCTCTGCCCAAGGCCCGTGCCACCGAAGATGGCAAAGGCCCTGCTTGAAAGGCGAGAGAAGCTTCGGCATGTCTCCATGACAACAACATGGTACGGCGATTATCCGTGGTACCAGCCAGGTATGGAAGAGATTTTTAGGGTCTGTACCAGCTTCGTGACACCGTTCGTGAGGGAAGGAGCCCGGCAGAGGCGGATTGAGACTTTCTTCTGGGTTCCCGGCCTTGGCAACGGCGAGAGGCAGCAAGACACGAATCGCGGCAGAATCCATCAATTCGCCGACGTCTGCTTCGCAGTCGTGACACCCCCTGACGCCGACGGGTACTGCAGCTTTGGCCACTCCGTTTGGTGGTTACCGACGGCCGTCAGAACTGCCAGGCTGGCGGTGGGGCTAGTTGACGAGACCCTGCCTCACACCTTCGGTGATCGGGTGTCCGTGGATGATCTTCACTACCTAGTGCCCCTTGAGGGACCTGTGCCAGACTTTCGGGCAGGCAGCGTGACTGCTGGACACCAATGGGAGCAGGCCCAAGTGGTGGGCGCCTTTGCCTCCGAACTAGTACGAGACGGGGACACCTTACAGATTGGCTTCGGGGCCCCCTCGGAATCGGTGATCCCCTTCTTGACAGCCAAAAATGACCTTGGCATTGATACCGAGATGTTGTATCCGTCACTTTACCCTCTCTATGAAGCAGGAAACATCACCAACGCCCGTAAGAGTGTCAACCGCGGCAAGACCATCGCTACTGGGATGACCCCGGTGGAGGGGGATCCCAACTGGGAACGTTTCAAGTGCCTCGTTCACCGTAATCCTGATTTTGAATTTCGCGACATCTCATACATTTGCCACGTCCCTCGCATCGCGGCGAACAACAACATGGTAGCCATCAATACAGCGGTGGGGATCGACCTCTATGGCCAGGTGGCTGTGGACCAGTGGCAAGGTCTCATCATCGGTGGGATCGGCGGCCAGCTGGAGTACACAGTAGGGTCCCATTATTCGCGCGGTGGTCGTGCCGTCACGTGCTTGCTCAGCACCACCCCTGAGGGAAAGTCACGCATAGTCCCCAAGCTGCCGGAGGACTCGCTGGTCACTATACCGGCTGGCTATGTGGACTACTTGGTCACCGAGTACGGGGTCGTAAACCTGGAGTTCAAGACGCGCAAGGAGAGGGCGGAGGCCATTATCTCGGTCGCACATCCCGATTTCCGCTCTGAGCTGATGAAGGAAGCCCGCAAGATGTTCTGGCCGTAACGTTCACGG
The DNA here is from genome assembly GCA_035574155.1 of Dehalococcoidia bacterium. Lineage (GTDB taxonomy): Bacteria > Chloroflexota > Dehalococcoidia > SM23-28-2 > HRBIN24 > HRBIN24. The sequence continues at coordinate 12,355 of DATLZD010000018.1, forward strand.
AGGCGCATAGCCTTGGAAGCTTTGAAAGGCGTTCGCATCGTCGACCTGACAGTAATGCAGCTTGGGCCCGTGGGCACCCGCATGCTTGCCGACCTGGGTGCGGAGGTAGTCCATGTCGAGAACCGTCAGACGGGCGACATGTCGCGTGGGCTCCGCTATCTCTCTGGAATCCCTGCCCAGTTGGCAGAGGGCCGTTCCCTGATCTGGGAGCTCTGTAACATCAACAAGAAGTCGTTAGCAATTGACTTGAAGAAGCAAGAAGGACGGCAGCTGTTGCTGGAGTTAGCAGCTCGTGCTGACGTGTTCGTCCATAACTTGCGGCCTCGTGCTATAAACGCACTGGGCCTCTCATATGAAGATGTCAAGTCAGTAAACCCAGAGATAGTCTATGTAGCTGGCTCTGGCTACGGCTCTCGCGGACCTGAGCGCGACTTTCCAGCTTATGACTACTTAGGGCAGGCTCGGTCTGGCTTTATGACCTCAGTGGGGCCGCCGGATGCCCCTCCCACCCAGACTAATACCGGTATCGCCGATCAGATGGGCGGCATAATGCTCTCCTACGCAGTCCTACTTGGCCTGCTCGTACGCAGTCGGACCGGTCGAGGCCAGTACCTAGAGGTCTCGCATCTGGGGAGCATGATGTGGCTGCAGATGGTAGCCGTTGCCGCAAGGTCAATCTTAGGCCGCGAGCTTCCCCGCCTCAGCCCCGACGATGCCGCCAGTCCACTTTGGAACCATTATGAGTGCGCCGACGGCAAATGGATCGCCTTTGCGATCCTGCAGTCGGATCGCTACTGGCCTGTCTTCTGTCGCGCCATTGGCCGAGAAGACTTGACGGAAGATCCTCGCTTCCGTGACTCGGAAAGCCGCCGTAGCAATCGCCATGAACTGATTCAGACCCTTCGGGAGATCTTTAGATCCCGGCCTCGAGACGAATGGCTTGAGCTGATCAGGTCTGCGCCGGGTGGGAACGATCTCCCCGTGGATCGAGTGCAGACGGTCTCTGACCTGCTATCCGACCCGCAGGTCTGGGCGAACGAGTACCTGGTGGAGTACGACCACCCGTTCTTGAACAGGCGGGTTGTGATGCCAGGCTTCCCTCTCTTTCTATCGGATACCCCCGCCGAGCCGCGCGGTGCAGCTCCCGAGTTTGGCCAGCACACGGAGGAAATATTGCAGGAATGGCTTGGGTACCAGTGGGAGCGGATAGAGCAGCTACGACAAAAAGAGGTGATATGACAAGATGACGAGGTCACTCGATGAGGGACGCATAACGGATGAGGGGCTTGAGGCCCTCCGACGTCGCATCGGAGTCGAGATCCCCCGGGAGCCGCCCTGGTATAGCGTAGCCACGGAGGACGCCATCCGCAACTTTGCCGAGGGCTACGGTGACGTCAACCCCCTCTGGAGCGATCCTGACTACGCTCGCAGCACCCGCTGGGGTGGAGTCATTGCGCCGCCCATGTTCATGCTCAGCATGGGAGTCAGCGAGGTCAAAGAGATCCCCGAGGAGTTGCGACGGCAGGGTGCGGGGGGTGGCCTGCCAGGCGTCCATGCGTTCTACTCCGGGGACGACATCGATTTCTACCAGGTCATCCGGCCAGGCGACTGCCTGAGTCTCAGGTACGCTCTCGCCGACGTTCGGGTGAAGGAAAGCGCCTTTGCCGGGCGCTCCGTACACGAGATCTACGAAGCCGTCTACCGCAACCAGCGGGGTGAGGTTGTTGGCAAATGTCACCACTTGATCATCAGGACGGAGCGGTCGGCCGCTCGGGAACGCAGCAAGTATCAGTTAGAGGTTCAGCGGTATAGCGAGGAGGAGCTGCAGGAGATCTACCGGTGGTACGACCGCGAGGAAATTCGGGGGGCAGTCCCACGGTTCTGGGAGGATGTAACCGTAGGCGACGAACTCGTGCCTGTAGTCAAGGGGCCCTATACACATACCTCGGGCCTGCGTTACCTGATGGGGGCTGGTATGCCGCCGCCTGCTGCCAGGTACTGGGTTCACACCCATAGTGTCATGCATCGTTACCGAAAGAAGCATCCGGGCGCTTATCCCCTCACGCCTGAAGGCTTTCCTGATAGCGTTGCCCGTGTCCACTGGGATCACGATCTGGCTCGGCGTGCAGGCCTGCCAGCCTATTACGACTTCGGGGCCGAGCGCATTGCCTGGTTAGCTCATGCGGTGACCAACTGGATGGGCGACGACGGATTCCTACGGCGTCTTAAGGCCCGTATTATTCGCTTCAACTACTACGGGGATACCCATTGGGTAAGAGGCAAGGTTGTTGGCAAGTCGGTGGTGAACGACGAATGCAGGGTCGAGCTGGCCCTATGGGCCGAAAATCAGCGGGGCGAGCGCACTGCTGAGGGGGAAGCAACTGTACTGCTGCCCTCACGTGTCGCGGGTCCCGTTTCCCTCCCCGCAAAGGTACGACCAGGAGAGCTGCTGGTCTTCCAGGACGTAGTACCCGAATACCAAAAGGGGGGTTAACTGCCGTGGCATACACGCGCTGGGATGAATACACGTTACACCAGCTGCCTGCCACGTTCGGACAGGTGCACGTGGCGGAAGACAGCTGGACAGAGCATTTCTGCTACCTGGCTCATGGCCGCAGTATGGACGAACTCTACATACATGGCTGGGTCAATGTCCATCCCAACAGAGGCACAAAGGTGGCTGCGCTGATGGTGGCCACGGATCGAAAGCAGTATAACCTGCGCGTCTGTGAACCCATCAGCGAAGATTTGACAGACCATTCCTACGGCCCTCTCAGTTTCATCATTGAAGAGCCCCTGAAGCGATGGCGCATGCGGCTCAGGCCCAACGAGCACATCCCCGTCAGCCTTGACCTGGTCGGCACCCCCGCCTTCCCCCTTTATGACTTCGGTCATCGCGTCATAGGAGACGACGATCGGTATTTCGGGCAACTAATTCAATGGAACGGGGAAGCAACAGTGGAGGGAAAGCCCTATAGGATAGAGGGCTATTTGGGCATGCGGGATCGCGGGTGGGGCCTACGAGATATCCGCTTCGGAGCAAGCCTGCAGTTCTTTCACTGGCTCCACTTTGCCGACTACGGGCTGCTACTTATCTACGCCGAAGATCGGGAACAGAACCCCAAGTTGTTGACGGGAGCTCTAATAGGTCAAGACGGCGCCGTTGATCGGGTGATCGGTCTTGAGCACGACATGGAATACGAAAGCGGCACCAGGTTGTGGACCAAATGGCGAGAGCTTCTAACCTTCGAGAAGGCTGGGAAGCGAGAATTGCTCTGCCGTAGGGTCGGGCCTTTTAACCTGACTGCGGGATCGGGTGTCCTTGAGCGGAGCTACCTCGAGCGGGGCTCTAGGTGGATAGAGGGTGAAATATACGACACAACAGATCATGCGTTCCTCCGATCCATCGGCAAATGGGGCAAGCAATATGTGGTGGAGGCCCAACTGGGGAGCGACATCGGGTACGGGTTTGTAGAGGATGCGGTAAGCTTGCGCTCCCGCTACGGTCGGCAGCTCGCTGAGCAGTCGGCGGGAGGATGACGACGAGCGGGGGCACAGCCCGCCAGAAAGGAGGAAAACGGCTCATGAATGGGGTCCAGAGAATGCGCAATAGGTTATGGCCCCTTCTCTGTCTGGTCGTCGTGATCATGGCTGCCCTGGCCTGTCAGCAAGAGGAGGAGACGGCGACCCCTGCTCCGCAAACGCCAGCAGCTGGGCGTCTTGCAGGTGTAGTGAGGATCGGAGTCCCCATCTCGATTACGGGTACGGCAGTCTTCGCGGGTAGCCAGCAAAAAGAGGGTATTGACCTGGCGGTAGATGAGATCAACCGCAGCGGCTTCCTGGACGACGCCAGGATCGAGGTAGTTTATGTGGACCACAAAGATACTGCCGAAGATGGGGTAACCGTCGTTAGACAGCTCATCTCACAAGGGGTGGCGGCCATCACTGGTTTCACATGGACTCACGTGGCTTTAGCAGCCATGCCCATAATCAACGACGCCAAGGTGCCCACGGTCGTCCAGATAGCAGCTGGAAAGGGCATCGTCGAGTCAGGTCCCTATGCCTATCGGGTCCAGCCGCAGCAAGATCGCTATGCCAACAAGATGGGCGAAGAGCTTAAGGCACGAGGGGTCAGCACTACTGCCCTCATCTATGCCGATGACTCCCCAGTGTTCCTAGACCTGCGCGAGCGGTTTCTTAGGGAAGTCTTCCCGCAAGCAGGCATTCGCGTGGTGAGCGAGGAGGTCATCAAGGTTCGCACCACCGACTTCACAGCCATCGCCTCCAAGATAGCTTCCGCCAACCCGGACGCAGTTGGGATATTCACGGCTGGAGCACCTAACTGCACGGCGGTCAAGCAACTTAGGCAGGCAGGTTACAAGGGGCAGATCTGGGGTCAATATGGCATGGCAGGAGGGGTCATAGCCAATTGTGGCCCTGAAGCAGAGGGGGTGCTCTTCTTGCAGCCCTTCCACCCCGACCTGCCTTATGAATCGACGAAGCGCTTCGTGAGGCTGTTCCAGGAGCGTTACAACAAGGCGCCTACCGTGTTCCATGCCCTCGGATACGACGGTGTATGGATGGTAGCCCGGGCGGTTAAGGCGGCCGGGTGCATCAGCGCTGAGTGTGTTCAAAGGGGCCTCAACCAGGTGGCATCCCAGGGGTTTGACGGTGCGCAGGGCACCCTTCGCTTTAGCGAGCGCGATGCCATGGGTGCCGGCACTGTAACGGAGATACGAGGCGGAAGAGAGATTTTAGTGAGGTAAAGGCACGATAATCCAGAAGTAAACGGACCTTCATATCTTACGTAGGTTTCCTAGGTGCGCTGCGCTTGTTTGAATTGGGGGATGGCAAAGGCCCCGAAATGGTGGACCTTTAGCGAAGTCGGGCAGCCGTAGGGTGCGCAGGTTCGGAAGAGGCTCACCGCGGTGGCAAGGCCATGGATATAGCACAACAGGCCATCAACGGGATCGCCATCGGTAGCACCTATGCCCTGTTCGCATTGGGGCTGAGCTTGAGCTGGGGCATCCTGGCGGTACTGAACATGGCCCATGGGCACCTGCTCATGTGGGGGGCACTCGTGGGTTACTTGGTCTCTCAATCGGTAGAGTTACCGTTACCGGCATTGTTGTTGCTAGCGGCGACCAGCGCTGGCGCCATGTGCCTTGCTATGGAATGGCTGGCGTTCAAGCGCCTTCGGGGCAGAAGCGCCTCCCGGGAGCAGATGGAGGTCTGGACCCTAGTGGCTAGCCTAGGCTTTGGTCTCATCGCCTTGAACGTGGCTGAACGGGTTACCCTGGGCTACCCTCGCCAGTTACCCAGCGCACTTTTCCCCATAGAAAACTTTGTCGTCATGGATGTTCGGATAACGACCTTGCAGATCGCGATAATTCTGGCAGCTCTAGCGGCGCCTGCTCTCACCAGCCTGTTCTTGGCAAGAACCAAGTGGGGCTTGGCCCTCCGAACGATGGGTCACAACGTAGAGATAGCCGAACTCTATGGGGCCAACACTAGCCGACTGGCCGATGCAGCCCTCTTCTCCGCTGGGGCTCTTGCAGGCGCGACTGGAGTTCTCCTTGCCCTATACCTGGGGACGTTTGACTTCACTATGGGTGAACCGATGCTGCTGAAGGGTTTCGCCGTCATCATCTTGGGGGGTGTAGGCAGCATCTGGGGCTCAGTGTTAGGTGGGCTAGGGGTCGGTGTCGTCGAATCTCTCTCCACGCTTTTCTTACCTGGCGGATATCGGGAAGGCCTCATCTTCGGGCTGCTCGTGCTGGTCCTCATGATCAGACCTCAAGGCTTGCTTGGCCGACCTGCCGTGGAGCGTCTGTAATGCGCGTGTTGGGGTTAGAGCAGTCGGCGATCGCGTTCGCTCTGATAAATGTCTTTCTGGCAGCTAGCTACCAGCTTCCGATTCATGGAGGGGTATTCGCCCTAAGCGGCGTGGCTTTTATGGCCATAGGGGCTTATGCTTCCGCCCTACTTACTACAAGGTTCGATATCCATCCGATCGTCGCACTCGCTGCGGCCGGAGCGCTGCCAGCCGCGGTAGCTCTGCTTCTCAGCCTGCCACTGGCGCGGCTTGGCGGACTCTACTTGGCTCTTTCAACCTTAGCGTTCCTGGTAGTGGTGGAGACCGTTCTTTTAAATGCCGGCTTTACTGGCGGCGCGGCAGGCCTCTACCGGATACCACGCTACGTTGAGATGTGGCACTTAGTGCTAGCCGTTTTAGTCCTAGCCTACGTGGCACGCACGGTTCAGCGTTCCCGTATTGGTCGGGCAATGGTGGCTCTACGAGAATCCAACGCCGTAGCTTCAACCCTGGGGGTGTATCCCGCTCTTTACCGGTCGACCCTATTTGTCGTGTCGGGAGTCCTGGCTGGGCTGTCTGGAGCATTCTATGCACATTACGTGGGCGTTCTCACACCTCAGGCTTTCAGCTTCTCGCTGGTGGTGCGGGCGCTGGTTATGGCCCTACTCGGTGGGACCAGCCATTGGGCGGGGGCATTCGTAGGGGCAGTGGTCGTGACCCTGCTGCCCGAATTGCTCAGGCCGGTAAGGGAGTGGCGCGATGTGGTCTTTGGGGGCCTATTGGTCGCCCTCGTTCTCTTTGCTCCCCGGGGCATTGCAGGTGCCATTGATTGGCTGGTGCAACAGGCTGGGTCTACGCTGACCCATCTGCAGCTACGGCCTTATCGACCACTTTTGTATCGGTTGCGCCCAAGAGTTCGGGAGGTGGCGCTGGATGACCCTTCTGGAGACGGTGGAGCTCACTAAACAATTTGGCGGCGTGACCGCCGTCCAGGACTTTGACCTGTGTCTGGCCGAAGGGAAAGTGTACGGGCTATTGGGGCCCAACGGCTCGGGTAAGACCACGCTCCTCAACCTGGTCTCGCGTTTACTGGCTCCGACTAAGGGGAAAATCTTCTTTCGCGGCAAGGATATCACCCGCTTGTCTCCCTTCAAGCTACCTCGACTAGGGATAGCCCGTACCTTCCAACATACGCGCCTTTTTGAGGACTTGACCCTGATTGAAAACGTAATGCTGGGACATTACTGTCGTGAATTCTCAACCGTTGGGCATATCCTCTTGCAGACCCGAGGAGCGAGATCCGAGGAGCGCCTTTGTCGAGCGCGAGCCATCAAACGATTGGCAGAGATGGGCTTGGCTGACCTAGCCAGGGTTCGACCGCACAGTGTGTCTTACGGTCAACAACGTCTGGTGGAAATAGCTCGCGCTTTAATGGCGGAGCCACAACTTCTCCTTTTGGATGAACCCACCGCTGGCCTCAGTTTCGAGGAGGCAGCCCTCGTAGGGAACCTAGTACGGGACCTAGCGCGCCAGGGAATTAGCAGCCTCATCGTGGAACACAATGTGCGTTTCCTAAGCAGCTCCTGTGACTGGATCATTGCCCTGGCCGAGGGGAGAAAGCTTGTGGAGGGGACGCCCAATGTTGTCCTTTCCCATCCCAAGGTTCATGAGGTCTACTTCGCAGCATGAACGGATTGCGAGTGATCAAGCCATGCCAGCCCTAAAGGTGGATGGCCTGTCGGTCATCTACGGAGCTATTACGGCCGTGCGCAACGTCTCCTTCACCATACAACCGGGGCAGATGGTGGCCATCCTGGGCCTAAACGGCGCCGGCAAGACCAGCACGCTACGAGCCATATGTGGTCTGGTGAAAGCTCAGACGGGCAGCGTCGTCGTTGCTGGGAGACAGATACGGGGTTTGGCCCCCCACATGATCGCCCACCTTGGGGTGAGGATGGTTCCTGAGGGTCGGGGGGTGGTAGGTTACCTGAGCGTTGAGGACAATTTGCGCCTGGGTCTCTATCTGCATCCTAGCGGTAGCGCAAGAGCTGACCTGGAACGCATCTACTCACTATTCCCGGTTCTGCACGAACGCCGAAAGCAGCCGGCCGCGGCGCTGAGTGGAGGCGAACAGCAGATGCTCGCCATTGGGAGGGCTATGCTGGGGCGGCCCAAGGTCCTTCTGCTGGATGAACCCACCCTTGGCCTGAGCGCAGGAGTCGTCCGTCGGCTGGGTGATCTACTCGAGCGACTCCTTGACGACGGAGTGGCCCTGGTAATGACCGATCAGAAACCGACGGACCTGCTCCGGTTATGTTGGCGTGTATATGTGATGGAGCGTGGCTCCATCACCTGGCAGGGCGAGAGACGAGAGCTGGAGACCGGGGGGACGTCCCTACAAGAGCTGCTGGGTTTTGTTCGCAAGAGCGCCAAGTGAGAGCGACAGTCCGAGGGAGGCGAGTGCATGGACTTTGACTTCACAGAGGAACAGAAGTTGCTGAGGACGGGTGTCCGAGAGCTCCTGAGGAAAGAGTGTCCGAGGGAAATGGTGAGGCTATGGGACAGCCAGGGCATGTGGCCGGCACCACTGTACGATGTCTTGGCTCGGCACGGTTACCTAGGCGTCGGCGTTGATCCACGTTACGGCGGCAGCGGTGGCGATATCGTATCCCAGGCCATCGTCTGTGAGGAGCTGGCTTACGCCGCGCAGAGCTGTGCAATACCGTGGCTCAACACAGTATGCTTCGGCGGACAGTCCATCATGAGCGTCGGCACCGAAGAGCAGAAGAGCTTCTTCTTGCCCCCCCTTTGTCGAGGAGAGATGCGCTTCGCCATATCCATAACCGAGCCCGGAGGAGGGACCGATGTCCTCTCTCACTTGGATACACGTGCTTGGAGAGAAAACGGTCATTGGGTGATCCAAGGTAGAAAAATTTTTACTACAGGTGCAGACATCGCCCACTACCTATTGGTTCTGGCCCGAACTACGCCGCGATCATTAGTCTCCAAGCCAGCTGAGGGGGTGACGCTATTTCTCGTCAGCACACAGTCAGTTGGCCTATCCTTGCGCGAGGTAGACGTGATCACCTTCCGCTGCATCAAGACATTCGAGGTCGCCTATGACCGTGTCGCTGTGGACGATTTCCACGTCCTCGGCCACCCTGACGAAGGGTGGAGCGCCATTCTCCATACCCTTAATAATGAGCGGATTCTCCTGGCTGCGCTCAATGTCGGTATCGCTCAGGCCGCTCTGGATGACGCCATTGCTTACGCTAAGCAACGGGAAGCCTTTGGGCGACCAATAGCGGCATTCCAACGTATCGCCCACTATCTTGCTGAGGCCTACATCGCTGTAGATACGGCCAGGCTAGCTACATACCGCGCCGCCTGGATGCAGGCTAAAGGCTTGCCATGCGGCGTTGAGGCCACCCTCGCTAAGCTAGTGGCAGCCGAGGCTGCATGGAGGGCTGCCGACTCCGGGATGCAAGTGATGGGAGGCTACGGATTTGCCACTGACAGCGACATGCAACGATATTGGCGAGACGCGAGACTTGCGCGAATTGGGCCAGTAACTAACGAGATGGCACTAAACATCGTAGCCAAGGCGCTAGGGCTGCCGCGCGCTTGGTAACTTCGTCCCGGAGGCAAGGTTAAGATGAGGCTCGGAGTGAACCTGGGAGACGCGAGGCATTTGACCGCCGACGATTGGCTCTACTTCGCTCGGCTAGCGGAAGAGTTGGGATATTCCTCTTTCTGGGTAGGGGAGCCACCGGGCGGCTGGGACGCCTTTGCCTTGCTGGGCATGATAGCCAAGGCCACCACCCGGATCCGCCTGGGCACCGGAATCGTCAACATCTATGCACGTTCGCCTTTATCAACAGCTCAGGCTGCTGCTACTGTGGATCGCCTCTCCGGTGGTCGCATGTCGTTGGGGTTGGGGGTCACCTCGGCCAACGCTGCCGAGAACGGCTACGGAGGCACTTGGTCAGCACCCAACCGCCGCTTGCGCGAGTATATAGAGGTGCTGCGGTTGGCTCTTACTGGTTCACGGTTAGATTATAATGGCCAGTTTTACCGGCTCAAGCGGTTCCGTTTAGCCATTCTGCCCGAGCAGGAAAGGCTCCCCATCTACGTAGCTGCGATGGCCAAACGCAACGTCTCCCTAGCTGGCGAGCTGGCCGACGGGTGGCTTCCCGTTTTCCTGACGCCCGAAGCGATCGCCAGGCAACTACAATGGCTGCAGGAGGGTGCAACGAAGGTCGGCCGGGATCTACATAGCTTCAGCATATCGCCGCTGGTGAAGACCTGGGTGGCAGAGGGGGGCATCCTAGAATTTGCCCGGATGCGTGCGAAAAAAGAGATGGCCCACTATGTAGGAAGTGCTGTCGGAGGCGTTGGGGCTTTCTATTACGACCTCGTGGCAAAGTTCTACGGGTTCTCCGACGAGGCGACTCGCATAAGAAATGCCTTCCACGCTGACCCCAGTAGAGCTTATGAACAAGTGGACGAAACTATAGTTGACACACTCTATGCCTTTGGTAATCTCGAAAGCTGCACTGAGCGCCTGCGCAAGTACGTGCAGGTAGGAGCCACGGAGCCGATCCTGATCTTCGTTGTGGACATGAGTATCGAACAGATGGAGTCGACCTTGCGCAAGGTCGCAAAGGCGCTGCTGTAGAGAACCATGCGCTCCAGAGCTCAGAAACGACCAGAGATACTGCGCGCAGCGGCCATCGTTTTCGCTGAAGTGGGCTATCACGCAGCCACGACTGCGGAAATCGCTGCTGCCGCTGGCATGACCCCAGGCAACATTTACTATCACATTCAGTCAAAGGAGCAGCTGCTCTTTGACGTGTTGATGGATGCTATGCGGTTTGGATTGGGCATCATCCAATCGGTCCGCAAGGCATACAGAAGGAGCCCTGCCAGGCAGCTCTTTCACGCTATTTACGAAACGATGGTGGCCGCTTGCCAGCGTGTGCATCCCGGCATGCTTCTGTTCTTCTTCACACGAGAGCACCGCACAGCGTTAACGCCAGAGCACTGGCGCCGATACGTGGCAGCGCGTGATAAATATGAACAACACTTTCGTGACATGCTCCGGGAGGGCATCGCGAAGGGAGACTTCCAAGAGACAGACATTGTTCTCGAGGCACGACTCATCCTGGGCGCTATACAGTGGATCCACGTATGGTTCAGGCCAGAGGGACCTTTGAGCGCTCAGGAAGTGGCACTCTGGCACGCCAAGCGACTGGTGGGGCCACTCCTTAGAGATCAGAGTTTCCTGTCCACATTAGAGGGCGAGGTTACTTCTGAAGCTCCGACCTCCGCCGATTTGAGCGGCATCGGCACCCGTTCGTGAAAGAAGTTTGGAGGGACGCAATATGCTGGAAGGGGAGGGTCTGGAGGAGCTGAGGCGGGAGCGGCGGGAGTGGGAGGAGTGGGTGGAGCGGGAGTGGCCCGAGCGGGCTGGGGACGGTTTCAGCACCGTTTCGGGGCGGCCGGTGCGTCGGGTGTATGATCCCACCGAT
>DATLZD010000019.1:0-35565 GCA_035574155.1 Dehalococcoidia bacterium
GGAGGGACCAGACCATGTTGAGCACGAAGAGGAGGAAGCTGGCCCCGGTCAGGAACCCGGCCGCGCTCACGAACAGGTTCACGTCCTGCAGCTCGGGACTGTAGACAGCGATACGCCGGTTCATGCCGTGCAGCCCCAGCCAGAACATGGGCAGGAAGGTGAGGTTGAAGCCCAGGAACATCAGCCAGAAGTGGGCCTTGCCCAGCCGCTCCCGGTACATGCGGCCGGTGATCTTGGGGAACCAGTAGTAGATGGCCGCCAGCAGGGCGAAGACCTCGCCGCCGATGATGGTGTAGTGGAAGTGGGCCACCACGAAGTAGGTGTCCGACAGGTTGATGTCGGTGGGCACGTCGGCCAGGAAGATGCCCGTAATGCCGCCGATGAGGAAGTTGAACACCGCCCCCAGGGCGAAGAGCATGGGCGTGTCCAACCGCAGCCTGCCCATCCAGACGGTGCCCAGGGCCGACAGGAACACCAGGCCCGTAGGCACCGAGATGGCCTCCGTGGTCACCAGGAAGGCGGCCAGGAAGGGTAGGGAGCTGGTGGTGACGAACATGTGGTGGGCCCACACCAGGCCACTGAGGGCCACGATGCCCAGGAAGCCCGCCACCGCCCACCGGTAGGCGAAGAGGGGCTTGCGGGAGAAGTGGGCCAGCACCTCCAGCAGCAGCCCGAACCCCGGCAGCACGAAGATGTAGACTGCCGGATGGGAGTAGAACCAGAACACGTGCTGGTAGAGCAGGGGATGTCCTCCCCCTTCGGGACGGAAAAAGGACGTCCCAGCGATGCGGTCGAGCATGACCATCAGCATGGAGGCGGCGAAGGCCTGGGTGAAGGTGAGGGCCAGGACGGAGGCGGCGAACACCGACCACACGAAGATGGGCAGTCGGCCCCAGGTCATCCCCGGCGCCCGCAGGAAGGCGATGGTCACCAGGAAGTTCAGCGCGCCGAGGATGGACGACAGCCCGAAGGTGATGATGGCCAGGGCAAAGAGGAGCTGGCCGGGCGCGTTGACCACCGACAGGGGCGGATAGGCCGTCCAGCCCGAGTCCCAGCCGCCCACCGCCTGGGCCGTGAGCAGCAGCACCGCCACCGGCGGCACCAGCCAGTAGGTGAGGGCGTTGAGGCGGGGGAAGGCCATGTCCTGGGCGCCGATCATCAGGGGCACGAAGTAGTTGCCCAGCCCACCCAACACCACCGCCACGGCCACGGCGATCATGAGGATGCCGTGCAGGCTCATCACCTGGTTGTAGGTCCCATCGCTGAACAGCGCGCCCTCGGGCTCGGTCAGGTGGTAGCGCATGAGCATGGCCATCAGCCCGCCGATGAGCATGACGGCCACGAAGGTCACCAAGTACTGGACGCCGATGACCTTGTGGTCGGTGGTGAAGGCGAAGTAGCGCTGCCATCCCTGCGGGTCGGGCGCCGTGGGCCGTCCCAGCCACTCCCTGGCCCACCGCTCCCACATGCCCACGCCCAGTAGCCAGCCCAACAGCCCGAATACATAGCCCACCGTGACGTTGTGCTCTATCCACCAGGGGCTGGAGCCCGCGACCGAGCGGAAGAGGGCCGCCAGTCCGGCACCCACCCCGAACCCCACGCCACCCCACAGCACGCCCCGACGCAGGTAGCGGAGCCCGTCCCACAGGCCCACCTTCGCTTCGGTAACCGTCGCCTCGGCCATGGCATGCCCCTCCGCTAGCGGACCGTCAGGGTGCCCTTCATGTCCGGGTGGACGTCGCAGCGGAAGTAGTAGGTGCCTTGGTCCAGGGTGCCGACCTCATAGGTCCTGCTGGCGGGCCCATTGAACAGCTCCCCCGTGAAGACGGCCTGACGGAACCCCTTGTCCCGGTAAAGGGAGAGGTTGTGGGGGACGCCGGGGTCCCGGTTCTCCAGGGTGACGGCGATGGGGGTGCCAGGACTGGCCGCCAGCGACTTGCGGTCGAAGGAGTTCTTGCTGGCCACCAGTACCAGCCGCTGTCCCACTTCCCGGTGGGCAGCCGTCGCCGCTGTGGCGGCAGGCGTCGCCGCCTGGCCCTGCGCCTGGGCCGCTGCCCACCGCTGGAACTCGTCCGGCCCCAGGACCCGCACCGGGACGGCCATGCGCCCATGGCCCAGGCCGCACAGCTCGGCGCACTGGAGCCGCAGCATGGGGTCGTCCTCGTAGGAGCCCTCCTCGGTGGCACGGAAGGAGATGACGTTGGTGGTGCCAGGCACCGCGTCTATCTTGAGCATGAGCCGCGGCACCCAGAAGGAGTGGACCACATCGGTGGCCGTGACCCTGATCTGCACGTCCCTGCGAGCGGGCAGCACCAGCTCGCGCAGGTCGCGCAGCCCCAGCTCCGGGTAGCTCACGAGCCATGTCCAGCGGATGCCGGTCACCTCCACCAGCAGGGGGTCCTCGGCGTCGCCCCGGACCACCGACGCCGTCCCGACCAGCCCCGGGTAGACCATGATAGCCAGGGCCAGGGCGGCAGTAGCCGCCAGCCAGGCGACGGGGATGGTCCCCCGTCCCAGCAGGGGCAGCCCGTCGCCCTGCCCGCCCCGGAAGGCGACCACGCTGTAGGCCAGGGCGGCCACCACAGCGGCAAAGACGGGCACGGCGAAGTAGAGCAGCGTGTGGAAGGCGCGGTAGATCTCCTCCCCCTTGTCGCTGCCCGGGCCCGGGTGGAAGGAGAACCTGACGGCCAGCAGTTCGCCGAGGGCCGTGAGGGCGGCCCACGCCAGGCCCACCAACAGCAGGTGACGCGCGACGACCCGCGCCTGCACTTTGTGCACTCCGTTACAAAGTCGCCTCGGTTCCAAAATAGGGAGCGGTGCGGGCCCGGGGCCATCAGGGTGCGCCCCACAGGTCGTGGTGCAATGCCTGACGCAGCGGTCGCAGGCGGGCCAGGGCTAACAGCCCGATCCGGTCGAGATGCGAAAGCGTGCCGCTGGCAGGCCAGCGCGGGCCAAGATGGAGAGGAGGGACTCCCGCGGGTCCTCCCCCGTCGCCTCGAGGATGACGCGGTAGCCCTCGATGGGCGTGCCGCCGTGGCCCGGGGCCGTCCTCACCGCCCCCGAGCGGATGGCGGCCAGGGTGACCCTCACGCTGCCCAGACGCAGCCTCACGGTGTCGGGCCCGTGCGCCAGCACCTCGAGGCCCCCATGGGCGGAGATGACCCCTAGCAGGCGAGCAGCCTCCGCCCCGCTGATGGTGCCCTGGGCGACTAGTGGGGCCTCCACGGCGACCTCAAGGCCAAAGCTGCCAGGTCAGCAGGGCGGCGGCAACGGCCATCTGCCCCCACGCTAGTGGCGCAACGCCCCACGTCCATGACGGGCGCTGCCTTCTCCCCGTCCCTTCCCTCGACCTGCGACGCTGGTGCAGGGAAGGGGCAAGACCGGTGCCCCGGGAGGTGTCGCCATGATCGGGGTAGAGTTGCTCTACCGGGAGCTGGCCCAGGCGTTCCTGATCGAGCGGACCCTCGGGCCGCAGCGACGGCCCCCGACCGGCCGGCGGGTGCCCATGCGACGGCAGCGGGCCGCCCCGCAGACCGGCGAGGACCGACAGCCTCCGGCCCTGGTGGCCGAACGGCCGGGCAGCCGGGCCGCCTGACGGCAAGAAGCCCGTTTGCGCTTGCGTCCACGGCATGACTGACGATGGGCCTCGGCGGGCCTGAGCCTTTTCCCGCCCGGGGCAGAGGCGTCGCCCTCCCAACACGGGGACGGCCGTTGCCTCCGCCGGCAAGGCTCCTCGTGGCACCCACCTCCGCCCGTGTCCTGGCCGGTCCGAGGCCTACTGCTCTGTGCCCAGGTCCGCCAGCACCAGCGCCTGCACCAGGTCGGCCAGGGCCGTGAAGGCGGGTATGCGGGCCGCGGCGGCCCGCTCCCGCAGGGCAGGGAGCCAGGGGAGGACATGCCGGCGGGCAAACTCGGCGCGCGTGCGGCGGCACAGGCCCGCCCCCTCCTGGCTCCCCGACAGGACTGCGTGGGCCTCCTTGAGGGTGAGGAGGGCCAGGAACTCCAGCTGCGCTCCCAGGTAGTCGGGCCGCTCGCCCCTCGTCTGGAAGCCGAAGGCCCGGTAGAACCCGGCCACGTCGGCCAGGGTCAGCTCCAGCCCGCCCGCGGCCTGGGCGCCCACATGGTAGCTGGCCTCGTAGGCCGGCACGGCGTTGGTGGCCAGCCAGGACACGTAGCGGCGGGCCCGCCGGGGCAGAGAGGCCACGAAGGCCTGGAGCGCCCCCTGGGCCTGTGGGCAACCCAGGGACGACAGCTCTCGGGCTAGCAGCCCTGCCACCTGCCGGGGGCGGCTGCCCCCTTGGCGCGTGAGGAGACGACCGCAGAGCCCATAGGCCCGGGCCTGGTGCAGGAGGCGGGCAGGGTCGGTGGCCACGCTAGCTGTCATCGCGACGCCTCCAGCCACAGGGTGCCCAGCTGCGAGATGGACTTACGGGCCCCCCTGTCGCCGGCCGAGCCTAGCCATACGGCGAAGGCCACCGCGTAGGAGCCCCCGGGCTCCAGGCGCAGCTCGCCCTGGTCGCTGGGCTCCAGGCGTTTGGTCAGGACCACGGCCCAGCGCCCGTCACGCCAGACGCCCCGGCCCCGGGCGTCCTGCGTGGGCAGGGTGAGGATGGTGCCTGGCCCCATGGCCTGCAGCTTCTCGACGGCCGAGGGTCGCCGGGGCTGGGACAGGGGGTTGCCCACAGCCAGGCCCGGGAGCCGATGGCGGGCCTCCGGCGGGTAGTCCTCCGGCGAGGGCCTGGCCACGCCCACCAGGGGCGGGTAGAAGTCGAAGGCGGCGTTGGGGAAGGCCGCCTCCAGGTCCTGGTAGCCCTGCTCTAGGTCCCGCTGCCAGTCGGCCTTCCAGTGAAGGATGGTGACCGGGTCGTCGGGGCTGCCCATGGTCCAGACGGCCGTGGGCGAGCCCAGCAGCACCCCGCAGGCATCCCGGAACTGGTCCGTCCGCACGGTCAGGTCGTCCAGATGGGGGTCCTCCCACTCGAGGCGGAAGGCGATCTCGCGCCCGTTGTGCAGGGAGCGGACCGAGACGGTGGGAAGGGCCGCGCCCGTCTTGAAGGGGACCACCACGTTCTGGACCTGCATGGCCAGTCGCTGCTCTCCTATGCGCAGCCAGGCCACGGCGTAGGGGTCCTCCACCGGCAGGTCGCCGGACACGAGATGAGAGGTGACCTGTGGCACCTGCTGAACAGGCTCTTGGGACAGGAAGGTCCGGGTGGCGGCCAAGCCGGCCACCGCCAGGCCGGCCGCGCCCCCGGCCAGTGCCAGGCCGCCCAGAAAGCGGCGACGGCTGAGGGCACCACCTCCGCTCGTCCCCCCATGGTCGCCGGCCTCTTTCCGGGACGCCTCGGCCTGCCCTTCCGTCGGCGCACCGCAGTATGGGCAGGCGTCCCCACCCACGTGCCACGTCCTGCCGCACCTGGAGCAGCGCACTGTCTCCCCTCCCCTTCGGCCCCCATCACGTGACGTTGTGGCGGTAGGCCTGCAGCTCGCGGTCGTAGAAATCGCGCACCTGGGTCGGCTCCTTCAGGGGCACCCTCACCAGCTCGCTGCCGTCCTCGCCATAGCCGTAGACGTAGCCCCCTTGGACCTTGAACCTGTGGACTATGCGGTCGGTGGACACGGCCAGCAGCAGCACGCCCACCAGCTCGGGGTCCTCCCCGGCCATGGCCCGTCGGTAAGCGGCGATGGCCCCGTCCACCCCCGGCCCGAAGAGCATGCGCAGGAAGTCCAGGTTGCCCACGTGCACCGGGGGTATGTAGTAGACATTGGGCTCCAGCCCCAGCTGGGGCAACAGGGGCAGGGCCACCTTGCGCACGTGCACCAGGAAGTCCACCGGGTTATCGGGCTCGGCCCGCTCGGGCGTGTTGATGAACCCGAAGGTGCGGATCTTGCCGATGCAGTTGCGCATGCAGCGCGGCTGGATGCCCCGCTCCACCGCCGGGTAGCAGAGGACACATTTCTCGGCCACCCGCGTGACGTGGTTGTAGAAGACCTTCTTGTAGGGGCAGTTCTTGACGCACTCGCGGTAGCCGCGACAGCGCTGCTGGTCCACCAGCACGATGCCGTCCTCGGGCCGCTTGTAGATGGCCGTCCGGGGGCAGGACCCCAGGCAGGCCGGGTAGGTGCAGTGGTTGCAGATGCGGGGCAAATAGAAGAACCAGGCGTCGTGGGGTAGGCGCAGGTAGAAGCGCTGGCCCAGGGCCGAGTCGGAGATCTCGTCCTCCCCGCGGTTGGGGTAGGCGTAGTCCAGGTCGTCGGGCAGGTAGCCCACGGCCCTCTCGCCCAGGGCTGCCGCCTCGAAGATGGTCTTGCCCACGTAGCGCTCCCCCTGCCACCTCTGGACGCCCAGCATCTCCAGCACCCGCACGTCCCAGGCCAGGGGATAAGAGCCCCAGGGCTTGGTCTCCACGTTGTTCCAGAACATGTATTCCTGGCCCCGGCCCGAAGTCCAGGTGGTCTTGCAGGCCATGGTGCACGTCTGACAGGCGATGCACTTATTGGTGTCGAAGACGGCCGCTGCCTGCCGGCGGGGCCTGGCCGCCTCGAAGGGGTACTCCATCTCCCGCCCAATCTGCCAGTTGTAGACCCTGGGCATGGCTCACCCCTCCACCTGGACGAACTCGCCCCTCAGGTAGCGTCTCATGGCCTCCGATTCGTAGGTGGGACGGTAGCCCTTGTCGGCCGGCGTCCAGCGCCGCCTCCCGTCCTCCCCTCCCGGTTCCGCCCGCACTATCTTGACGAAGCTCTCCTTGGGAGCGCCCGTGGTGCAGTGCACGTCGGGCTCAAAGCCCTTGCCCAGGGTCTGGCCGGCCGTGTCCTTGCGCACCAGGCTGTCGGTCTGCAGGGTGGGACGGAGCCAGGCGCGGGTGATGGACTGGTGGGACCCGTAGCGGTAGCCGGCCTGGTAGTTGGTGCGCGGGTTTTTGGCCAGCCTGTCGGGCCTCGTCTCGTGCCCCTCCACGCTGCCGTGGGTGGCGATGTGGAAGTGGAACCAGGCGCGGCCCACCCCGCGGGCGATGCTGGGGTAGTAGCGTGCCCGCACCAGCCAACGTCCCACCTTGTAGTCCTCGGGCCGCGACTCGAAGCCCACGAAGGGCCGGTCCTCGGGGTCAGCCAGGCAATAGACGTAGTCGCCGTCCTCGATGCCCAGCTCGCGGGCGTCCTCGGGGTTGAGGTCGATGTACCCCTCGCTTACCCAGGGCTTGCGGGGGTCGTGGCGATAGAAGTCGCCGAAGGGGCCCCAGTAGACCACGTCCAGGTCGGTGCTGGCGCCGGTGGTGTGGCAGGCGTGCCGGTACTTGGGGGTGATGAGGACGTGGGTGAAGCCGTCGCGGCGCCGAGGGTGCTGGCTGCGGGCTATCTCCTCGGGTGCCAGCACCACGTTGCGGACCTGTCGCGCCTCCACCCCCAGGTCGTCGGGGCTGAGGCCGTAGGCCGTGGGGGGTGCCGGGCGGATGGCCGGGTGGGGCCGCGCCATGATGACGTTGGGCTCGTAGGGCGTCCCGTCCACCGGCTCCCGCGCCACCGGCAGGTTCTCGCCGTATTCGATGAACTCGTCCTCGTCGCGGTAGAACTCCAGCCGCCCCGACTTGGTATACCAGGGCTTGCTCTCCTGGGTCTGCTCCCAGCCCACGATGCGGGGGCTGGTGCGGTTCAGCATGTAGGCCGGCACCCCTTGGGCACAGCTCGCCTCCAGCTCCTGAAAGCGGTAGCCCCGGGACGCGTTGCTGGCGTCCAGCACCCTCTGGATGTAGACCTCCACTCGGTTCTCGTAGACGAAGTGCCAGTAGTCCCGGAAGCGCGGGTCGCCCGTCTCCGCCGTCAGGGCAGCGGCGATGCCGGCCCACACCTCCACGTCGTCGCGGGTGTCGAAGATGCGCGGCAGCGGTGTGCGCGGCCAGACCTGCAGGAAGGGATTGGTGACGGAGCCGTAGATGTCGGGGAACTTGCGCTCGGCCCAACTGTCGACGCCGAACACGACGTCGGCATATTCGCAGGTGGCCGACCAGGACCAGTCGTTGACGGCTATGAGCTCGATGTTGGGCAGGGTGTTGACGATGACGTTGTAGGCCCACTTGGCGTTGCCGAGGATGGAGTTGGAGTTGGCCCACAGCACCGCCTTGGTAGGGGTGGGCATGTGGGTCCTGCCGGTGAACAGCTTCCTGCCCACCCGCAGGGGGCGGTCGCCGTAGTTGTAGTAGTGGGCCGACTCGGCCTTGTAGGTCTTCCGCGTCCGGGCGGGCCGAGTGGGGTCCAGCTCGATGTCGAAGGGGTCCTCGGTCCCGTACTGACCGAAGCCCGAGAAGAAGGCCAGCCGGTAGTTGCCAGCGTAGCTGCCCACCGTGCCGCCGAAGTGGCCGATGTTGTTGGTGAGGGCCGCCACCAGGATGATGGCCCGGTCCTTGCAGTCATTGTTGAAGAAGTGGTTGGGGCCCATCCCCTCCACGAACAGGGTCCTGGTCTTGTTGGCGGCGATCTCCCTCGCCAGGGCCTCGATGGCCTCTGCCGGCGCCCAGGTCACCAGCGATATCTGCTGCGGGCTGCAACTGTCCATGAGGTACTGCTTCACCAGGTCGAAGGCCGGCCGCACCTTGACGCGGGCGCCGTTCACCAGCGTCACCTCGAACTCCCCCTCCAGCGCGGGGTCGATGCCCGCCTCCTGGAAGTGGCGGCCCACCAGGTCGCGGCTGACGGGCCTCGGCCCGCCAGACCGCAGGTCCCAGACCATGTAGTCGTCCCATTCCGCCCGCAGCGACTCGGGCACGAGCTGGGCGTCCTGCTGGGCGGGCAGCGGTGGCCGTTCGCCGTCCCTGATGACCCTGGTGCCGTTCCTCAGCTCGGCCGGGCGGTAGCCGGGGATGACGTCCCGGGCCTGTAGCCGCTTGAGGTTGTCCATGCGGACCAGCAGGGGCAGGTCGGTGAAGGACTTGACGAAGGCCTCGTCGTAAAGGCGGTCGCGGACGATGACGTGGGCCAGGCCCAGGGCGAAGTGGGCGTCGCTGCCGGGGCGGATGATGATCACCTCGTCGGCCTTGGAGCTGGAACTCTGGTACTCGGGGGCGATGGTGACCACCTTGGCGCCGTGCAGCTTGGCCTCCGTCAGCCAGTGGCCGTCGGGCATCTTGGTGGCGATCCAGTTCTTGCCCCAGAGGGTTATGAGCTGGGCGTTCTCGGCGGTGTAGAGGTCGAAGTCGAGGGTCTGCTGGCCCGTGACCATGGGGTGGCCTGGGGGCAGGTCGGTGTGCCAGGAATAGGAGTCCCAATGACGACCGCCCATCGCCTCCGCGGGACCGACGCCCCGGATATGGGCGTCCAGCAGGGCCAGCATATTGACGAACCGGTAGAGGCCGCCGATGCGTATGGGCCCCAGCAAGGGCATGCCGCCCCGCGCCTTTATGGTCTGGGTGCCGGCACCGTGGGCTGCCTCTACCATGGCCTCGTCGTAGCCCTGGGCGCGCAGCCGCTCCGTGCCCTCAGGCCCGCTGTAGGTGCGGGCGATGTCCACCAGCGCCCGCGCCACCAGCCGATAGGCCTCCTCATAGGTCACGGGCACGAACTCCTCCTTACCGCGACCGGAGAAGAACTGGGCCGGCGGTCGACCGGTGACGGGGTCACGGGGGAAGCCGGCCTCGGCCCAGCGCTTGAACCCCAGGCGGACGAAGGCCCCCTTCACCCGCCGGTCGGAGTAGAAGCGCCGCACGTAGGCCAGTCCGCTGATGCAGATGCGCGGGTCCCAGCGGGCCGAGGCCCGGTTGCCATAGGGGTCCGTTGCCCGGCCGTAGCCGAAGCTGGGGTCGGCATAGACCACCACGCCGTTCTTGACGTTGGCCTTCAGCAGGCAGCCGTGGGTGTCGTTGGGCGCGCAGAGATAGTGATAGGTGTAGTCGGGAGTGTAGAGGTCGCGGTAGACCTGCTCCCAGTCCCGGTTGGGGTATTCGGCCAGGGGGTTCAGGCCCGGCTGGACCGGCTGCAGGAACGACAGCCTCAGCAGCTCGCCAGGGAGATAGGCCTGCGCCGCCAGCCCCGCCGCCCCGGCCAGGCCCTTCAGGAACTGTCGCCTAGTGATCCTGAACCGTCCAGCGTCGCTCATATCGGCGGTGGCCCCCCTTCCCAATCCTTAGCCCTCTTCAACACCACTCTGCCGAAAAGGGTGGTCGCGCCCCATAGGGGCCAAGGTCACACCCTTTGCGCCGTAGGACAGGACAGCGATGTAGGGGGAAGCACCACAGCCACCGATCCCCGCGGAGTGGACAGGTCGGGCAGGCCCGGCCTGCACGGGCAGCTCGCCCGACGCACTGAGGGGCACGTCCCTGCTCCCCCCACGGCGGGAATGGCTGGTGATGCCCGACGGCCCGGTGGTGCCGTGCAGGGTGGAGGGCACGCCAGCGGCGGTGCGACGATGGCCTTGCAGGGCGGGCGGAGGTCCCCTACGCCCAGCGCTAGGAGGTGGGCCCTCCCCTTGCTCCCCTCCGCCCGCCCCCCTTCTTTTCTCTACTTTCGCCAGGCTGTGGAGGCCGCCGCTCCCGCTCGCCCCGTCCTCGGCTTTGGGCATCCAGATGACGTGGCGGGCGCGGGAAGCCCGGCGCGGGGCCTCACTGCTCCCGCAGCAGCCCCTTTTTCAGGGCGTAACGGACCAGCTCCGAGCGCCTCTGCAGACCCAGCTTCTCCATGATGCGCTGGCGATAGGTGTCCACCGTCTTGGGGGAGATGAACAGCTGGCGGGCTATCTCCTGGTTGGTGTAGCCAGCGGCGGTCAGGCGGAGGACCTCCAGCTCGCGGGGGCTCAGGTCATCGGGCGGGCGGCCCGGGCGTTGCCGTCCCTGCAGGTATTGGGACAGCACCCGTCGCACGGCCGACGGGTAGAGGAAGGCCTGTCCCCTGGCCGCCAGCCTGATGGCCTGGAGCAGGTCGGTATCGGAGGCGCTCTTGACGACGTAGCCGCTGGCGCCGGCCTCCAGGGCGCGGAAGAGGTATTCGTCGTCGCCGTGGACCGTCAGGATCACCACCTGGGCAGGCACCCCTCGCTCCCGCAACAGCCTGGTGGCCTCCAACCCGTCCATGTCGGGCATGGAGATGTCCATGACCACCACGTCGGGCCGCAGCGTCTCGGCCTTCTCCACCGCCTCCCGGCCGCTGGCCGCCTCCCCCACCACCTTCAGGTCGGGCTCGGCCGCCAGGAGGGCACGCAGCCCTGACCGGACCACGGCATGGTCATCGGCCAGGAGGACCTTGATGACGCGCTGCTCGGTCCCCTCCTCGGTCATGATGGCCCCTCCAGGGGGACGGCCACCCTCACCTCGGTGCCCCGGCCCGGCCGTGACCGGACCACGAGGCTGCCGCCCACCAGGGCCGCCCGCTCCTGCATGCCGAAGATGCCCAGGCCCCGGTCGCGCTGGGCCGTGACGGCGGCCACGTCGAAACCGCGGCCATCGTCGCTGACGCGGACCACCAGGCACCCGTTGCGCTTGTAGAGGCGGACCGACGCCTGCTTGGCGGCGGCATGCTTGGCGACGTTGGTCAGGGCCTCCTGGACAATGCGGTAGACGGCCAGCTCCACCTCTGCCGGCAGCCTCCGTCGCAGCGGCTGCAATCGCAGTTGGATTGGCAGCCCCCAGAGGCGACTGAACCCCTCGGCGTAGGTGGCGATGGCGGCCGGCAGGCCCAGATGGTCGAGGGTGCTGGGCCGCAAGTCGATGGCGAGCCTCCTGACCCCCTCCAGGGTGTGCGAGACCAGGGTGCGGAGCTCCTCCACCTCCCGCCGCTGCCCCTCATCCGAGAGGGACCTCTCCAGGACCTTGAGCCTCACCAACAGCGCCGTCAGGGCCTGGGCCGTGTCGTCGTGCAGGTCCCTGGCCACCCGCTTACGCTCCTCCTCCTGGGCCCGCATCACTTGCAGCGACAGGCTGCGCAGCCGCTCCTGCTGACGGCGCGCCTCATCGAGGCTGCGGGAGAGCTGGGCCAGCAGGGAGAAGACGTAGGACCGGTTCTCGCAGACGAGGCAGGACTCGGGCGGGGGCGGGGGCGCCCCTGCCGGGGAGGGCGCCAGGGAGGCCCCCAGCAGCCCGCCCAGGGCCTGCACGATGGCCTCCGGCTCTGCCCGCCAGCGGCCGGCGTCGTACCGGACGAGGCCTGCCCGCGCCAGCTCCCGCAGATGCCCCGAGAGGGCGCGACTGCCCATGCCGAGCCGACGGGCCAGCTCGGTCGTATCCCTCGGGCCGCCCTGCAGGGCCAGCAGCAGTCGTAGCCTTTCCGGTCGGGCAATGGCCGACAGCGGTGGCGGCAGGAGCGCAGCGTCGGTCCTGGCCTCGGCTGCCCCGGAGGCCTGGCCTCTCATGCCCCACCTTCCCCTGAAGGCCTGGTACCGA
Organism: Dehalococcoidia bacterium; assembly: GCA_035574155.1. Taxonomy (GTDB): domain Bacteria; phylum Chloroflexota; class Dehalococcoidia; order SM23-28-2; family HRBIN24; genus HRBIN24. Next base: position 12,366 of record DATLZD010000019.1, read on the forward strand.
AATGCATACCCTAGCCCATATTCTACCGCTACCGCTGGTGGCGCCGTGGGGCCCCGCCCGTCAGGCGCTGTGGGGCAAAGCCCTACAACAGGACGGGGCCTCCCATGTATGTTCGAGGCAGAGACCGTGAAGGGGGCGGACGGGGGTGCGTTTGGCTTGATGTAGGGTAAAATCGGAGCCAGCGCAGCAGGCAGGAGGTGCGAAGTGTTCGAGAGGGTCTTGGTGCCCCTGGACGGCTCCCACCGCTCCGAGGCGGTCCTGAGGCCGCTGCTGCCTCTGGCCAGGGCCTTCGGTAGCTCCGTCACCCTCGTGCATGTGGTGGAGGAGGTGGTGAGCGGGGGCGACGGCGAGGTGAGCGCCGCGGCCCGCCGCCAGATGGAGTCGGTGGCCTCCCTGGCCCTGGACTACTTGGAGGAGGTGGCCTCCGGGCTGCGGGGCCAAGGGCTGGACGCATCGGTGCAGGTGGAGTTCGGCCGCCCCCACCAGGCCATCGTCGAGCTGGCGGCCAAGGGGGGCTACTCCCTGCTGGCCATGGCTACCCGCGGCCGGGGCGCTCTCCCCGGGCCCCTCCTGGGCAGCACCGTGGCCAGGGTGCTGCCCGAGAGCCCTGTGCCGGTGTTGACGGTGGTGCCCCGCCGCCGGCAGCGGCTGTGGAGCGCCCCGGGCAGGTTCAAGAAGGTGGTGGTCCCGCTGGACGGCTCCGAGCTGGCCGAGGCCGCCCTGGGGCCGGCCCGGGAGGTGGCCGCCAGGTTGCGGCTCCCCATCAGCCTGTTGCAGGTGATCCCGTCCACGGTGACGGTGCCCCTGGGCACTGGCACCGCCATCCTCTGGGACGCCGGCACGGCCTACCAGAGGGACCTGGACGTGCTGGCCAGCGGTTACCTGGCCAGCCTGGGGCAGCGGCTCATGGATGCAGGCCTGACCGTGGACTGGGACGTCATGAGTGGGCCGGTGGTGGACGCCATCGTCGACTGGGCGCGGCGGGACGGGCCTTCCCTCATCGTCATGGCCACCCGCGGCCGCTCGGGCATCGCCCGCTGGCTGGGCAGCGTCACCGAGTGGGTGGTCCGACGCTCCCACATGCCGGTGCTGGTGGTGCCCCCGCCTCGACGGGCATAAGGCGTCCCCCGACTGCTCCAAACCCCCTCAGACAGCCTCTGTGACTCAGGTCACAGCCGCCCGTCCCTCTTCGCGGCATGGTGGAGTCGCGATGGTGGACGAGGGCGGACCCGCCATTACCCGTCGCACCAGCGTGCGGGAGGTGCTGCGCCGCTACCCGGAGGCGGCGGAGGTCTTCGAGCGGCACGGCATCATGGGCTGCGGCGGCCCCGAGGGGCCTGACGAACCCCTGGCCTTCTTCGCCCTGGTGCACCGGGTGGACCCCGACCAGCTCATCGCCGAGCTGAGGGAGCATATCCAGCAGCGGGCCGCCCCGACACGTTCCCACAGGGAGGGGTGGCGACCGCCCTTCGCCCTCCTTCCCATCGGCCTCGCCGTCGCCTCCGCCCTGGCAGGGATCCCCCTGGGAGGGGCCATGGCCCTGATGGCCGCCCGGGGAACGGCCCTGGACGCCCGCTGGACGGCCCTCGTCCAGGCCCACGGCCAGCTCCAGCTCGCGGGCTGGCTGGGCCTGTTCATCGTGGGCATGGCCCTGCACATAGTGCCGCGCTTCAAGGCGCGCCCGCTGGCGCTGGGGCCGTTGCGGCTGCCCACCGTTGCCCTGTGGACCATGGCCCTGCTGTTGCGGACCGCCGCTGCCGCCGCCCCCGCCCCCTGGTCCGGCCCACTGCTGGCGACGGGGGCCTCTCTCCAGCTTCTCGCCTCGGTCCTCTTCGCGGCCATGGTTGGGGGCACGCTGTGGGGGGCGCGCCGGGAGGGCTACGACTGGTTCCTGCTGTCGGGGCTGGGCTGGCTCGTGGCTGGGGGCGCCCTGGGCCTGGGTGGAACGGCCGCGGCCCTAGCCCTGGGCGCGCCCTACGTGCCCGCCCAGTGGGACCGGGCCCAGCTGGACGTCCTGGCCTACGGGTTCGTGCTGGCCTTCGCCCTGGGGGTGTCGCTGAGGGTGGTCCCCTTCTTTCTCTCCTTGCCCCCGGCGCGGCAGTCCACCGCCCCCGCCCTGGCCCTCGCGCTGGGGGCCGGTGTGGCGGCCTTGCTGGCGAGGGGTGCCTGGGGGGTCGCCACCGGCGGTGCCGCCCCGGCCCTCGGTACCGTCGGGACCGCACCGGTGGCCCTGGCCGCCCTGGGCGCTGTGGCATCCCTGGGGGTCTTCGCGCCGCCCCGTCCCTCCGACGCCGCCGATGCCCAGACGGCCCACCGCAAGTTCGTGCGGGCCGCCTACGTCTGGCTGATGGCCGCCCTGGCGGTGCAGCTGTGGCTGGTCGTGGACGAGGCCGTCGGGGACGGCGCGGGGTGGCCCGAGGAAGGGGCGGCCCGCCATATGCTCCTGCTGGGGTTCGCCAGCCAGTTGGTGTTCGGCATCGCCTACCGCGCCCTGCCGGTATTCGTGGGGGGTCGGCTCCGCAGCCGCCTCCTGGTAGACCTCACCTACGTCCTGCTGAACGTGGCAGCCGTGACCCGCGTGCTGCCGCCGCTGGTGCCCGGCGGTGGGGCGGGCGGCATGTGGTCCCACGTGGCCGGGGCTGGCCTGCCCATGACGTTAGCGGTGGGCCTGTTCGGCTACAACCTGCTCATGACCGTGGTGGATGCCGGAAGGCGGGCCCGCAGGTGGCGGGAAACAGTGACGGTGCAGGAGGTGAGAGCCGTGAGGGAGGCACAGGCAGTTACGGCCGATATGACGGTGGCCCAGGTCATCGAGAGAGTGCCGGGGGCACTGGAGCTCCTCATCCGGCGGGGCTTCACTCCCCTGGCCGACCCGGAGCTACGGGCGGCCCTGGCCCCCACCATCACCATCAGGGGGGCCTGCGAGCTGCGGGGCGTGGACCTGGAGTCGCTGCTGCGCGACCTGAACGCCCTGGCAGATGCCCAAGGAGGAGAATGAACGATGGAGAAGAGACTGGACGTGAGGGACATGGCACCCCGGGAGCGGCACCCGCTCATCTTCAGGGAGCTGGACGCGCTCCGACAGGGGGATGCCCTGCTACTGGTCAACGACCACGACCCGCGGCCCCTCTACTATGAGCTGATGGCCGAGAGGCCCGGACAGTTCAGCTGGGAGCCGGTTGAGCAGGGACCAGAGACATGGTCGGTGCGCATAACCCGCCTCGGCGGCGCCGGCGGTCTAGAGACCTGTGAATGGCTGAGGGCCGAGCACCGGGAGCTTGGGCCGCGCATCGATGCCCTGGCGACGCTGGCAGCGGGCCTCTCGCCAGCCTCCTGGGCTGAGAGGCAGGAAGAGATAGCGGGCATCATTCGGTTCCTGAAGCTGCAGCTGCTGCCACATGCGCACCTGGAGGAGGAGATCATCTACCCCGCCGTCGAGCGCTCCATGAACGCTGTGGGCGCCGCCGCTACCATGGCCCGTGACCACCGAGAGGTGGCGGTGCTGGTCGGAGAACTGGAGAAGGCAGCAGCCGCGGCGGGCGAAAGGCCCGACTGGGGCGCGCTGGAGGAGGTGAAGAGGTTGCTATATTCCCTCCACGCCGTCCTGCGTCTCCACTTCGCCAAGGAAGAAGAGCTCTACCTGCCGGTGCTGGAGCGGGGCCTCTCGGCCGAGGAGGACGCCCGAATTGCTGCCCTGCTGGCCTCCCACAGCGAGGAGAGGGGGTGAGGCCGTTGCTGCGGGACGGTGAAACGCTGCAGGACGGTCGCCGCCAGGCCCTCCAACGCGGGGACCCCGTAGGCCTCCTCGTCCATGACCATCGCTGGTTCCGCCGGGCCATGGACGAGATGGGCGACCACGACATCCCCAGCCCGCAGGCGGTGGCCAGCTTCGCCGAGGCCCTTCGCCAGCACGTTGCCCTGGAGGAGGACCTCCTTTTCCCGGCTATAGCGCCCCTAGCCAGTCAGGAGGCGCGCGCATGGATCGCGGCCGCTGACCCCGAACACCGAGTGATAGAGGACATCCTGGAAGACCTGGAGGAGTGTGTCAGGACCGAGGACCATCGCTGGCGCGATGACCTGGCTGCACTGGCCCGGGCCATCAACGAACACCAGGACAACGAAGAGGAGTTCATATTCCCCGAGGCGCGAAGGCTGTTGGCGGAAGGCGGCCTGCAGCGGGATATCCTCCGTAGTTTCGCTGCCGCCCTTAGCGAGTTAGAGGGGGGAGCCGCGACATGTTGTTGAGCCCAGCCATGGTGAGGGAGCTGCTGCGGGACGTCTACGACCCCGAACTGCGGGTCAACGTCGTAGACCTGGGCCTGGTCTACGACGTAACGTGTAGTCGAGAGGGGGAGGTGGAGGTGGTCCTGACCTTGACCTACCCGGGCTGCCCCGTGGGCGACGAGATCGCCCGGCAGGTCAGGGAGGTCCTCTCCTCCTTCCCCGGCGTCCGGCGGGTAGCGGTGAGGTTCACCTTTGAGCCCCCTTGGACGCCGGAGCGAATGTCGCCCGAGGCGCGGGAGCTGCTCGGGCTGGACTGAGGGAGGTGCCATGGCGCACGGTCGGTCCATCTTCAGGGCTTCTCTCCTGGCCCTGATGGCCTTCGTCCTGGCATCCCTGTTGCTCGCCTGCGAGGGCGAGACGGGGACGACGCCGACGCCAGGACAGGGCGCGGCCACCAGGACCCTGACCGACTTCCTCGGCAGGCGGGTAGAGGTGCCGGGCCAGGTGTCGCGGGTGGCGGCCCTGAGCCCCACCACCATCGAGCTCCTCTACGCTGTCGGCGGCCGCGCCGTGGCCCGCACCGACGGCTCCACCTACCCGCCCGAGGTCACATCCTTGCCGTCGGTGGGGCCATCCTATTCCCCCAGCCTCGACCTTATCGCCGCCCAGCGCCCTGACCTGCTCCTGGCCGACAGCGTCCTGCAGAGAGGCCTAGTCCAGCAGCTGGAGACCCTGCGGGTGCCCCTCGTGATGGTCGGGGCTGAGACGGTGGCCGACGTGCCGCGGGCGCTGCGCCTGGTGGGAGAGGCGGTGGGCCGCAGGCAGGAGGGAGAGGAGGCGGCCGCTCGCCTGGAGAGGGAGCTGGAGGCGGCCCGGGGGCGCCTGGCCGCCCGGGGCCTAAAGGTGGTGGTCCTCATCGCCGATGCCCAGAACAACCTCTATGCTGCCCGCAGCAACGCCTACGTCGGCTCCGTGCTGGAGTGGCTGGGGGCCACCAACCCCGCCGCCTCGCTCCCCCAGACAGGGCCCTTCCCCGGGTTCTCCCAGGTCACTCCCGAGGCCGTGACGGCCCTCGCCCCCGACGTCATCCTGACCATCACGCCGGCGCCGCCCCCAGCCCCCAGGCTGTCCCAGCTGCTGCCCCGCCTGCCCGGGATGGCCAACCTCCCCCCGGTCCAGGCCGGCAGGGTGGCCGAGCTGGACCCGGTCCTCTTCCTGCAGGCGCCGGGCCCCAGGGTCACGGAGGCGGTAGCGCAGATGTCCCAGATTCTGGAGGGCATGCGCTGACGTGACGGTGTCGGCACCGGCCCGCGCCCTGGTGAGGCGTCCCGGCCTATGGGCCGCAGCGGGGGTGGGCGTCGCGGTGGTCCTCCTGATGGCGGTGGAGATGATGGCTGGGGCCCTCTTCCTGGGCCCCGAGCGGGTCTGGCAAGGCCTCACCGGAACGGACCCCCTGGCCCGGCAACTGGTGGTGGAGCTGCGGCTGCCGAGGGCGCTGCTGGCGGTGCTGGTAGGGGCCTCGCTGGGGGCGGCAGGGGCCCTCCTGCAGGGGGCCACCCGCAACCCCCTGGCCGACTCCCACCTGCTGGGGGTGTCCGGCGGGGCGGCCGTGGTGGGCGCCGCCCTCTTGGCCTGGCATCCCACAGCCGAGCCCCCCGTGGCGATGGTCCTGGCGGCCCTTGGGGCCCTGGCAGGCTCGGCCCCCTTGGTGGCCCTGGCCGGTCGTGGCCTGCTCTCGGCGGCGGGCATGGCCCTGGTGGGGGTGGGCCTCGGATACCTGTGGGCGGTGGTGGCGCTGGCGCTGGTGACCTCGGCCGGGCTGCTGGCGTCGCCGTCCCTCTCCTTCTTGGGGGGCAGCCTTTCGGGGCGCAGTTGGGACGACCTGCGCTGGCTGGCGGCCTTCGCAGGGGCCGCCGTGCTGCCAGCGGCGGCCCTGGTCCGCCCCCTGGACGCCCTGGCCCTGGGCGACGAGGTGGCCCGCTCCCTGGGGGCCAGACCCGCCCTGGCCCGCGCCGCCGCTGCGATGGCGGCCGCGCTGCTAGTGGGGCCTGCCGTGTGGGCGGCGGGCATGGTGCCCCTGGTGGGCCTGGCCTGTGCCCAGGGCGCGCGACAACTGTGGGGCCACGACCACCGTCTGCTGCTGCCAGGGGCGGCTGCCCTGGGCGCCGCCCTCGTCCTGGCAGCCGATGTCGCGGCCCGTTCCTTCCTCCGAGGGACGGAACTCCCCCTGGGCGTCGTCACCGCCTGTGTCGGCGTGCCCGTGCTGGTGGCAGTGGCCTGGAGGGCATCGTGGCGGGCCCTGTATTGAGCGCCCACGACCTGCTGCTGGAGCTCGGCAGCCGGTTCAGGCTGACCGTCCACCGCCTTGAGGTGTGGCCCGGTGAGCTGGTGGGCGTGGTGGGCCCCAACGGGTCAGGGAAGTCCACCCTGTTGAGGGCGCTGGCCGGCATCGCCAGGCCGGCCTGTGGGCAGGTGGTGGTGGCAGGCCAGGACGTCGGCTCCCTGCCCCACCGAGAGGTGGCCCGCCGCGTCGGCTACCTTCCCCAGGAGAGGACCGCCTGGGAGGACTTGACGGTGGCCGGCCTGGTGGAGCGGGGCCTCTACCCCCTGGCCGGGCTGCCGGCCGAGGCCCGGCGCGAGATGGTCCAGGCGGCCCTGTCCATGTGCGGGCTGGCCGACCTCGCCGGGTCGCGGCTCTCGCGGCTGTCGGGCGGGGAGCGCCAGAGGGCGTGGCTGGCCTTCGTCCTGGCCCGACAGCCGACCCTCCTCCTGCTGGACGAGCCTACCGCCCACCTGGACTATCGCCACCAGGCAGAGGTGATGGCCCTTGTGGCATCCCTGTGCCGGCAGGGAAAGGCTGCGGTGGTGGTCCTGCACGACCTGTGGCTGGCAGCACGCTACTGTCACCGCCTGTTGGTCCTGAGCGCAGGACGTCCCGTGGTCGACGGCCCGCCGCGCGAGGCCCTTCGCCCGGAGCTGCTGCGTGAAGTGTTCGGAGTGGAGCCGCCGGTCCCGCTCGCCGACCAGCGGGCAGATGCGCTGGCCCCGGCCGCAAGGGCCGGCGAAGGGCCCGCCGACGGCGGGAAGGGCTACGACCACGGGACGGGCGGCGGCCCGGACGAGGCCCCTTGGGTAGAGTAGGGGGTGAAGAGAAATGGGCAGCGACGAGACCAGGACGGCGGCCGGCCCAGGCCGGGCGCGGCTGGAGGCCTACCGCAAAGGGGAGGCCACCGCCATCCTGCTGGCCGACCACGACTGGCTGCGGGCCGCCCTGGCCGAGCTGCGGCGCCGGGCGCTAGCGGCCGGGGAGCGCGCCGACCTTGAGGCCCTGGCCGAGTCCATTTGGCAGGTGGTCCAGGAACACTCACAGGTGGAGGAGCAGGTCTACTTCCCGGGGGTGGAGAGGCTCCTGGCCGAGGCCGGACGCCACAACCCAATGGTCCAGGCCATGGCCGCCGAGCACGATGCCTTGCCCGAGCGTTACCGGCAGCTCCAGCAGTCCCTGGCCTCGTCGACCGATCTCCTGCCGGCCATCGATGCCTTCGCCCGGGCGCTCCTGGTCCACTTCGACAATGAGGAGGACCTGGTGTTTGAGGAGGCGATGGAGCTGGAACGGGCCAGCGGTGATTCGTCCCTAGCCCGGGCCGTGGGCGCCTTCCTGGGCATCACGGGAGAGGAGGGGTAAACTGTGACCGACAGCGAGGAGGTACGGCGCCTGTTGGAGGCGGTGGTGATGGCCGTCCCCTGCAACGTCTGCGGGCGTGACCTGGAGGTGACCCTGGGCCAGGTGGCTGGCGCCCACGAGGCCCTGTGCGAGCGCTGTCTGGCAGCCGGCGAGAGCGAGTGCCCGGCCATGGCCTACGCCCGCCTGCTGGACCGGGAGGTGGTGGAGTCCCTGGCCGCCGCCTGGGTCCAGCTGGTGGAGCACGCCCGACGCGCGGGCGGCCGCGTCACTCTCCGCCCCCTCCAGCAGGGCTGAAGAGGCATCATGCCTGGGCGGCCCGCGTCTGCCGCCGTGGACCTGGACGTCCTGCGGCGGGTCATATACCTCCGACAGCTGCCGGACGAGGTCATCTCCCAGGTGGCGTTAGCGGCCGTGGTCCGGTCCTACCCTGCCCGACGGGTCCTGTTCGTGGAGGGCGGCCCCTGCGACGGCGCCTGGGTGGTAGCCAAGGGGCGGGTCCGGCTCTTCAAGGTATCGCCCGAGGGCCGCGAGCAGGTGATCCTCATCGCCACCGCCGGCGACTCCTTCAACGAGGTCCCTGTCTTCGACGATGGCCCCAACCCCGTAACCGCCCAGGCCCTGACCCCCAGCACCCTCTACCTGCTGCCCAAAGAGGCCATGAGGAGGCTGGTGCGCAGCCACCCCGAGCTGGCCCTTTCACTCCTGGCCTACCTGTCGGTGCGGCTGCGGCACCTCGTGGGCCTGGTGGAGGACCTGGCCTTCCGGCAGTCGCGGCAGAGGGTGGCCAAGGCCCTGCTACTGTGGGAACTGGAGCACGGCTGGGCCGAGCCCCTGTCCCAGGCGGAGCTAGCCGCCCTGGCCGGAACTGTGCGGGAGGTGGCCAACCGCGTCCTCCACCAGCTGGAGCAGCAGGGGGCGGTGCGCCTGGAGCGGGGCCGGGTGGTGGCCGTGGACAGGCGTCGCCTCCTTGAGCTGGCCTGAGGCCCCTTGGCCCTCAGCCCCACATCCTGTGTGACCTTCGTCCCACCCCATGTGTGACTGGCGTCACATGTGGCCGCCCCACGGGCAGGCTGCAATGGGAGGTGAGAACGGGGACACGGGAGGTAACAGCCATGAACGCCCCTCACGCCCTGAGACGCGCCCGTCTCGAGCTGGACGTGCTGCTGGCGGCCCTGGCCGTGCTGGCGGTGGCGGTCCTGGCCATCGGGGCCGCCAACTGCGCCGCCCGCAATGACGGCACGGGAGCGTCGACGGCCGCCAACGCCGCACCCCCCGTCGCCCAGGCGCCAGGACCGGCGCGGGCCGATGCCGTCGACGTGGCCCGCGACCCCGCTGACCTGCCCCCGCCGGTGGGCCAGCGGCCACCGCAGCACGTGGTGGTGGACCTGGAGGCCCGGGAGGTGGTGGGCAAGCTGGCCGATGGCGTCACCTTCACCTACTGGACTTTCAACGGCAAGGTGCCGGGGCCCTTCATCCGCGTGCGGGTGGGCGACACGGTCACCATCCGCCTGACCAACGCCATGGACTCGTCCATGGTCCACAGCATCGACCTGCATGCCGTCACCGGGCCGGGCGGCGGCGCCGTTTACACCCAGGCCAAGCCGGGGGAGACCAAGGAGTTCACCTTCAAGGCCCTCAACCCCGGCCTCTACGTCTACCACTGCGCCACGCCGCCGGTGGCCCTGCACATCGCCAACGGCATGTATGGCCTCATCCTGGTGGAGCCGGAGGGGGGCCTGCCGCCCGTGGACCGCGAGTTCTACGTAATGGAGGGCGACATCTACACGACCGCCCCCTACGGCGAGAAGGGGCACGCGGACTACAGCATCGACAAGCTCATGGCCGAGACGCCCGACTACTACGTCTTCAACGGGCAGGTGGGCGCCCTGACGGAGCTGCACCCTCTCAAGGCCCGGGTGGGAGAGACGGTCCGCATCTTCTTCGGCGTGGGTGGCCCTAACGCTGTCTCCTCCTTCCACGTCATTGGCGAGATCTTCGACCGCGTCTACGACCAGGCGTCCCTGACGGGGCCTGCCCTGACCGACGTGCAGACCACCCTGGTGCCAGCCGGTGGCGCCGCCGTGGTGGAGTTCAAGCTGCAGGTGCCGGGCCGTTACATCCTGGTGGACCACTCCCTGTCGCGGCTGATGCGCAACCTGGCCGGATACCTGGAGGTGGAGGGCCCCGAGGACCCGCAGGTCTTCAGCGGCCAGGGCAGTGCCAACACCAGCGGCCACTAAGGAGGTGAGCACGTGAGAGGTGAGAAGCGGACGGCGGCCGTGGCAGCGGCGATAGCGCTGGTGGCCATAGTCCTGGCGGCCCTGGCGGCCGCCTGTGGCCAGGGCGGAGGGGAGGAGATGGAGGAGGAAGAGACGGCTCCACCGCCGACCCAGGTCACGGTGCGGGCGGTGCGTGCCCTGAAATGGGAGAGGACGAAGCTCACCGTGGCGGCGGGACAGCCTGTCACCTTCACCTTCGTCAACGAGGACAGCGGCGTGCCCCACGACCTGGTCATCTACCGCGACTCGGCCCGCACCCAGCCCATAGCCAGGACGGAGCAGTGCACGGCCCCTTGCCAGGAGCAGCTCCAGGTCACGCTCCCGCCGGGCAAGTACTACTTCAACTGCAGCATCCACCCGGTGGAGATGAAGGGGGAGATAGAGGCCAAGTAGGACGCGGCCCCCACCGCACCCCAAGAGCTGCCGCCGGGGCCGATGGCTGCGCCCGCTCAGCGGTCCCGGCGCAGCAGCTTATGGACCTCCACCACCAGGAGAATGCTGGCCGCGACAGCCGTCATACGGGCCCAGACCTCAGGGCCCAAGGGCTCCAGACGCAGCACGAACTGGGCTGGTGGGAAGTACATGGCCCCCACGTGCATGGCCATGGCCAGCGCCACGGCGAAGAAAATGAACGGGTTGGAGAACGGGCTGCGGGAGAAAGCGGAGCCTCTCTCCGACCGGGCATTTCCCACGTGAAAGGCCGAAAAGATCCCGAGCGTGGTGAGGGCCGCCGTCCTCGCCCGCTCCAGCGAGCCAGACTCGTCCAGCTCCCAGCGGAACATGAGGAGCGCCCCCGCCGCCATCACCAGCGCCGAGATGACTATCCGTTCCCACAGGACTCGCGAAACGACCCCCTCCCCTGGCCTGCGTGGCGGACGGTCGAGCACGTCCTTCTCGCCTGGCTCAAAGCCCATAGCCACATCCTGGAACCCGTCCACCACCATGTTCAGCCATAAGATCTGTGCCGGCAGCAGAATGGGGGGCCAACGCAGGACCAGCGAGGCCAAGAGGGCCACGATCCCTGCCAGCCCTACCGACAACAGGTAGAATGTGGCCTTGCGTAGGTTGTCGAAGGTTATACGGCCTTCCTCTACTGCCGCATAGATGCTAACGAAGTTGTCGTCTGCCAGCACGATATCGGCGGCCTGGCGCGCCACGTCGGTCCCGCTCAGGCCCATGGCCACCCCGACGTCGGCCGCCTTGAGCGCCGGAGCGTCGTTGACGCCGTCGCCGGTGATGGCGACCACCTCGCCCAGGGACTGGAGGGCACGGACGATGCGCAGCTTGTGCTCGGGGGCAACGCGGGCGAAGACCGATACCTCCCTGACCGCCTCTCGGAGATCCCCGTCGTCCATGCGGTCAAGGTCGACACCGGTGAGCACCGGCGCCCCTGCCGTCGCAATCCCTAGCCGTTCGGCTATGGCGCGGGCGGTCTGGGCGTGGTCGCCGGTGACCATTAGCACCCTTATCCCCGCTCGGTGGCAGCCCGCGATGGCCTCCCTTACGCCCGGTCGTGGCGGGTCCAGCATGCCCTGCAGCCCCAGAAAGTGGAGGCCTCCGGGCTCAGGCAGGTGCTCCGGGTCGGGCGGCGGGCCGGGCAGCGGACGGTAGGCCATGGCCAACACCCGCAGGCCGTCGCCCGCCATGGCCTCCGCCGCCCTCAGCACTAGCCGGTGGTCGACCGGCACGGCGCCACCCAGCGTCACCGTGTGTGAACACATGGCCAGCACGCGCTCGGGGGCGCCCTTCACGAACAGGTAGTAACGGTCGTTGCGGGCACGCACGCTGGCGGAGTACCGTCGCTCGGGCTCGAAGGGGATATCAGCCAGGCTGGCATACTCTTGCCGGAGCTGCTGGGGGTCCAGGCCAGCGCGCATGGCCGATACCAGGAGGGCTGCCTCTGTGGGGTCGCCCTGGAACTCGGGGCCGTCCTCGGTCACGTATACCTGGGCCTCGTTGGTCAGGACGCCTGCCAGCAATGTCAGGAACAGGGGCGTTCCTTCCTCCATAGGGGCCGCAGGTGCCTCGGACGGGCTCCATGTCCCTTGGGCCGTCCAGACCTGTTGCACCGTCATGCGGTTCTCGGTCAGGGTGCCCGTCTTGTCGCTGCCGATGGTAGTAGTGCTGCCCAGCGTTTCGACGGACCCCAAATGGCGTACGACGGCCCGCCTGCGGGCCATACGGCGCACCCCCACGGCCAAGGTGATGGTGAACACCACCGGCAGACCCTCAGGGATGGCCGCCACCGCGATGGCCACCGCCAGCAGGAACATCTCGGTGACGCTTTCGCCCAACAGGATCCCCAATACGAATGTCAGAGCGGCGAAGACGGCGACAATGAGGCCCAGGCTGCGGGCCAACAGCGCCATCCTCCGTTGCAGAGGCGTCTCTGGCTCCTCCTGGCGTTGGATCTGGGCGGCAATGGCCCCGAGCTCCGTCCCCTCGCCCGTAGCCACCACGTAGCCTCGCCCCCGCCCGCTGGTGACCACCGTCCCGGCGTAGGCCATGTTGGTGCGTTCCATCATCGGCGTGCCCTGGGGAAGCGGTGCCGAACGCTTCGCCACAGGCACCGACTCTCCCGTAAGCAGCGACTCGTCGACGGCAAGGGCCACGGCCTCCACCAGTCGCAGGTCGGCCGGCACACGGCTGCCGGACTCGAGCAGGACCAGGTCTCCCGGGACCAGCTCCTCGCTGTCCATCTCCTGCTCGTGGCCATCCCGGACCACACGGGCCCGTGGCGCCACCAGGCGCATCAGCGCCTGAACGGAGCGCTCGGCCTGCCATTCCTGACTGAATCCGACGACGGCGTTCAGTGCCAGGGCCGCAGCGATGACTCCGGCATCTACATGTTCCCCTAGCACTACGGTGATGACCGCCGCCACCAGCAGGATGTAGATAAGGGGGCTCTGGAACTGGTGCACGAGCACCAGAAGGGGACTTTTGCTGGGTGCCAGTTCCAAGCGGTTCGGGCCGTGGATGCGGAGCCTCGCTGCCGCCTCGGCGCTGGAGAGGCCTGTGGGCCCCGTCCCCAGGGCCTCCTCCACCGCTTCGCGGGTCAGGGCGTGCCAGGCGCTGGCCGGATGCCCCGCTTCCCTAGTGACAGCACCCGCCCGCCGTTTCCTCCTACGCATGGGAGACGCCAGAGACCCTTGTAGGCAGTCCGGCTACGGGCCTGTCTCAACGGGGTGCCGACGGGGCGGGCACCACCAGGATCGGCATCCGCGAGCGACGGACCACCTCGTCCACAACGCTTCCCAACCAGCGTGCTGGCCCGGACCGTCCCCTCGCGGTCATGACCACGAGGCAAGGGCTGCAGCGGGCCGCCCAATAGAGGACACCGCTCCCGGGCGGGCCCAGGGAGACCCGCCATTCGGCCTCGATTCCCCTTTCAGCCAGTCCGCTGGAGACTCGCGCCAGGTAGCGAGAGGCCAGCTCCTCCAGCCTGCGCTGCGCGGGCGATTCGGCCTCCCAGACCACGATGGACTCCTTGCCCAGGGGAACTACGGCTGGTGCCGGCAGCAGGGTGATGAGGGTGATAGGCACAGACAGGCAGGTGGCCAGCTTTTCGGCCCAGGGCAGGGCACCCTCAGCGAGAGCTGACCCGTCCAAGGGGACCACTATGGAGCGAAAGGTGCGGGGGGCAGTCCAGAACTGCCCGTAACGCCGCGCCTTGACCACCAGCACGGGCACCGGGCTGCTGGTGAGAACCCTGGTCGCCACGCTGCCCAGGCTGGCGCCCGGCACAGGGCCACGGCCCCGGCTGGTCAGGGCGATGATGGAGGCGCCTGAGCGTCGGGCGAGGTCGATAATCGCGGTCGGTGCACGGCCAGTGACCACTTCCGCGCCGACGTGTAGCCCTTGGGCACGCAACATGGCCGCCACGCCCTCCAGGTACTCCTGAGCCAAGCGCGCTACCGCTGCACCCTTGGCTCGGACCTCCTCCTGGACCTCATCGTCCTCGACTTCGACGGGGTGCTCGACAGCGTGAACCAGCACCACCGACGCGTCACAGGCCTTGGCCAGCACCGTCACGACGCGCAAGGATGCCTCCGAGCGGTGAGAGCCGTCCAAGGCCACGAGGATGCTCCCTAACTCCATTTCCCCTCTCCCGACTGACTCGATGACAAAATGGCACGGAGGGAATCACAGGCCCTCCGGCACCCCTCCTTGGACTTCAGCCTACCACCAGGCAGCCGCAGGCGCATCCGCCCCCTGTTCAGGCCCCGTGCCCTTCGGCACCTGATGGGACCAATAGGCAGGGCAACGGCGAGCGCATGAAGACCGCCTCGGCCGTAGCTCCTAGGCGGTGGCCAGCGCCGCGGGAGCGGCCGTGAGTGGCCAGGACGATGAGGTCGGCATCCAACGCATGGGCCACCCTCAGGATGGCCTGCGCTGGGCTACCTAAGGCAGTCTCCACCCTCACCTCCACTCCGGACCGGCGGAGCTCTTCCGCCGCCAGGGTCAGCCTCTCGTGCGCCACCGCCTGCCAGCGCCGGACGAGCTCCTCGATCTCGGGATCGCCTTGCCAGTCGTCCGCTTCCAGCGGTAGGACCTGCAGCAGGACAATTCCCCAGCCCAGAGCGGAGGCCAGCCGTTGGGCGACGGGAAAAGTGACGGCAGCGGCCTCAGAGCCGTCGTGGGGCAGCAAGATGAGGCCACGACCGTGAGGCGCATAGCCTGTAGTCAGAAGCAAGACAGGACACTGGCAGCGCAAGGTCGTCTTGAGGGCCTCAGCCCGGAACATCCACCGCGATGCCTCACGTCCCTCGGGCTCCAACAGCACCACCAGCTCGGCCTCGTTGGCCACCGCAGCTATAGGTAACGTCTCAACCATAGCGCCGTGGAGCGCCTGCAAATGGACTTCCCTCTTTAGCCGTTGGCAGACAGAGGCCATATGGGCGTACGCCGAGGCCTCCATCTGAGCGGGATCGCGGTGCCCACGGCTCCCAGCAAGGCAGGCGTCCTGCGTGACCGCGTCCACCAGCACCAAGCGACCACCTAGCTGGGACACCAGGTAGTCGAGCCAGAGGAACGCCTCCTCGGTACCCTCCCACCGGTCGACAAACACGACTATGCTGGCCACGGCTCTTCCCTCCTTCCCTTCCCACCACAAGTGTCGGCCCTCGGGCGCGGGCACGTCAGGGACAAAAGTCACAGGTTGTGTAGGCCATGGCTCCCACCGACACCTCTGTGGGAATAGCTCTACTTGCCCCAGACCAAGCGTGACAGGAGCTTGCGGAGCTCGTCGATCACCAGAAAGGTGGGGGAAAGGCCAGCCACCAGAGGCCAATAGCGGGGCTCGATGGGCTGTAGCTCAAAGAGCCCCCGTAATGGGGGCATACCGATCACCAGTGCCAAAATAGCCACCTCGACTCCGATGGCGGCCAGGAGGGCCCGGTTGGAGAGAAGGCCTACCCGGAAGGCCGACTCTCGGTCGCTGCGGCAGGCGAAGGCGTTGGCGACCTGACAAGCTACGATCCCCGCCAGGGTCACTGTGGTCGCCTGCTGGTAGAGCGGCCCCGAGTCGATGAAAGGACCCCACAGGTTGCCGCTGAGGTCAGCCTGCACCAGCCAGTACCCCAGGAGGCTCAGGCCAGCGGCACTGGTGCCCAAAGCACCCAGGGCCCGCCAGAGCAATCTCGGCGTGACCATTCGTTCGGTGGGCGGCCTCGGGCGGCGTTCCATGATGCCCGGCGCCGGGGGGTCAACGCCGAGGGCGATGGCTGGGAACATGTCGGTGCCGAGGTCCACCAACAGGACCTGCAGGACGGTCAGCGGAAGCGGGATGCCGATCAACACGAACAGGACGAACGGCAACGCCTCGGCAACGTTGCTTGTGAGTACATAGATGAGGAACTTGCGGATGTTATCATAAATGGCACGTCCCTCCTCTACGGCCCTGACGATGGTCCCAAAATTGTCGTCCAGCAGGACCATGTCAGCCGCCTCTCGGGCCACGTCGGTGCCGCGGCGGCCCATAGCGATGCCGATATCGGCCGCTCGCAAGGCCGGAGCATCGTTCACGCCGTCGCCGGTGACAGCTACCACCTCTCCGAGAGCCTGGTAGGCACGCACGAGGCGCAGCTTGTGCTCGGGCGTCACCCGCGCAAAGACCGCCGGCTGCTCCTGGGCCAACATCCGGCGCAGGGACTCGTCATCTAGCGCGTCCAGCTCGATGCCGGTGACTACGCGTGCCTCGCTGTCGGCGATTCCGGCCCGCCGGGCTACTGTGAGGGCTGTGTGGCTGTGGTCGCCCGTTAGCATGACCACCCGGATGCCGGCACGGCGGCAGCGTTCTACCGCTTGCGGCACTTCCCGGCGCAGGGGGTTGTCGAGGCCCACTATTCCCAAGAGAACCAGGTCCCTCTCGACGAGTTGACGGTCGTTGTGCAGGTCATGCTCATTTCCTACCCGATAGGCGAGGGCCAGCACCCGGAGTCCCTCGGCGGTCATAGACTCGATACGTTGTAGCCATGTCAGGCGGCGGTCCTCTCCTAACGGCAACGCTTGCCCGTCCCTGAGCTCATAGCGACAGCAGTGAAGGGTCTCGGCCGGCGCACCCTTGCAGAACAGCACGAGCTGTCCGTCCCCGGGCGACAGGTGCAGGGTGGACATCCGACGGCGGCCAGGGTCGAACGGGAACTCCCGCTGGCGGGGCCACAGGCGGCGCTCCTTTTCTGGGTCCATCCCCCCCTTCGCCGCCAGCACCAATAGGGCCTCGTCTAACGGGTCTCCCACCAAGCGGTGACGGTGCCGATGGAGAGGGACGCCATTGTTGCAGAGGACGGCGCAGCGGAGAAGCCATTGCAAGGTGTGCATGGCCCCTGCATCGCCACGCTGTGGGCGCAGCCTGCCCCGCACGTTGTGCCCACGTCCCGTCACGGCGTAACGGACATCTTCCACCCACAGTCGCCGCACCGTCATCTCGTTTTCGGTGATGGTGCCAGTCTTGTCGGTGCAGATGACCGTCGTGCATCCCAGCGTTTCCACCGAGGACAGGCGCCTGACGACCGCGTGCGCCCGGGCCATCCGCTGCACCCCCAGGGCCAGTGCCAGGGTGACGGTCGGTAGTAGCCCCTCGGGGATGAAGGCCACGAGGATGCCCAGGGCAAACACGAAGCTGTCACGCAGGTCGAGGCCGGCCGTGCCCGCGCCGATGGCGAAGAAGATGGCCCCAAACACCACCGCCACCAGCACGACGGCCCTGGACGTGGCCGCCAGCTCTCGCTGCAGAGGGCTCGGCTCGATGTAGAGCCGTTGGCTGAGGGCCGCCACGCGCCCGAACGCGGTGGCTGCCCCAGTGGCCACCACCACTCCTTCGGCGCTGCCCTCAAGAACGGTGGTGCCGGCCAGCAGGCAGTTGGGGGCCTCAGTCAGGGGAACGCTTTTGGCCTGCCCCGGGAGTCTGCGGACAGGCTCGGACTCGCCGGTGAGGATGCTGTAATCGGCCTGTAGGTCGCTTCCCCAGAGGAGACGGACATCGGCCGCTGCTCTGTCGCCCCTCTGCAGTATCAGGATGTCCCCTGGCACGACATGAGTGGCGCTGATCCGCTGCTCCACCCCATCCCGCCGGACCCGAGCGACGACTGGCATACGCCGCTCTAGCGCTTCCACAACCTGACTGGACCTATACTCTTGCCAAAAGCTGAAGACCCCGTTCACGAGGATGATGACCAGGATAGCTAGAGCGATCTGGGGTAGGCCAGCCCCTAAGGCTACTATGGCACTTACCCATAGGACAAGCGCCAGGCTATGGGTCACCTGGGCAAAGAACAGCTTGGCTGGACTGGGCGGGCGCGGCCGGGGAAGCACGTTAGGGCCGTAGCGGCGTAACCGCTGCTCCGCCTCAGTAGACGTAAGTCCGTCGCGGGACGCCTTAAGCGCCTCTAGGACTCGCGCCTCTTCGGCAGTTACGACCGTCTCGGGGTCGAGGAGCCCGCCAGTAGCCTTGTCCACTCAGCCCTACCCCTCTCCGCCCCGAGAGCGGTGCAGCCTGGGGAGCCTCACTCCAAGGCTATCATGAGACCGTCGCTTCGGTCACCGCACGAGTCCGTGGGCCTGCCCTGTCAGCTTCAGTGTGGTCAACCCAGGAAGCGCCGGGGCTGATAGACAGCCCCTACGGGGCTGGTATAGGGTACGGGCAAGGCACGTCTGATAAAATCATGTCCGTCGGCAGAGGACGTGAGGAGGAAGTGCGGCATGAAAGCTGTCAGGTACTACGGTCCGGGCGACCGCCGGCTGGAAGAAGTGGGTGAGCCACGTATCCAGGACCCCGGCGACGCCGTCGTAAAGATCCAGACGTTCACCATCTGCGGGACAGACCTGCACATCCTACGGGGGCATGTGCCAGAGGTGAGGCCTGGCACCGTCCTCGGCCATGAGGCGGTAGGCGTGGTGGAAGAAGTAGGGCCGGCGGTGAGGCGCTTCCGGCCGGGAGATCGGGTCCTGGTGCCAGCCATCAGCGCTTGCGGCATCTGCTCCTACTGCCGCAAGCAGATGTATGGCCAGTGCGAGAACGGGGGCGGCTGGGTCTTTGGCCATTTGATAGATGGCCTGCACGCCGAGCGAGCGCGGGTGCCGTTTGCCGACACAAGTCTGTACTCCCTGCCTGCAGAGCTGGACGATGAGGACGTCATCTTCCTGGCCGACATCCTGCCGACCGGGTACGAGTGTGGCATCGTGCGGGGCCAGGTCAGGCCCGGCTGCAGCGTCGCCATCGTGGGGGCAGGCCCCATCGGCCTCTCTGCCCTGCTGACCAGCAGGTTCCACGGGCCCCGCATGACTATCGTCATCGACCTGGACGACAACCGCCTGGAGCTGGCCCGTTCCCTGGGGGCTGACCATGTGCTGAACCCCTCGCGCCAGGACGTGCAGCGGGAAGTGATGTCCCTCACCGATGGGGGAGTGGACGTGGCCATCGAGGCGGTGGGGGTGCCCGACACATTCGAGCTATGCACGGAGCTGGTGCGGCCAGGGGGCAGCATCGCCAATATCGGCGTCCACGGCAGCCCCGTCACCCTGCATCTGGAGCGCCTGTGGATCAAGGACGTGACCATCACCACCCAGCTGGTGGACGGCAATACCATCCCCCTTCTCCTGGGCCTGATCCAGTCAAGGCGATTAGACCCCCGCCCACTCGCTACCCACACCTTCACCTTCGACCGCGTGCTGGAGGCCTATGACGTGTTCGCCAACGCCAGCCAGACCAGGGCCTGCAAAGTACTGGTGAAGATATCGTGATGTCCCAGGGAACGCCCGGCGGGAGCGGGCAGAGGCCAGAGGGCCATCGAGAGCAGGGCGACGCCTTGCCGCCCTTCGGTCTCGATGAAACACACAGCGGTCTAGGCAGCGAGGCAGGCGGCTGGGCAGCCGTCCTGCCCAAGGAAACGGAGGCCGTCCTGCGGGACGGCACCGCCCTGAGACTGAGGCCAACGGTGCCCGAGGACGAAGATGCACTCCTACAGTTCTACCTGGGCCTGTCCCCCCAGTCCCTGTTCTTCCGTTTCTTTACTCCGGTCAAGGACGTCACCCTTAGCCGTTGGGTGCGGCGGGTGGTGCGGACCCCGCCTGAGCAGGGGCTGGGCATGGTGGCCCTCTGGGGCGACCCGCCCCGCATTGTCGCCCATGCCCTTTACCATCGGCTCGAAGGCCAGCGCGCCGAGGCGGCCTTTGCCGTGGCCGATGAGTTTCAGGGCAAGGGCATCGGCACCCTCATGCTAGGGATCCTGGCTGAGGTGGCAGCACGGCAAGGGATACGCACCTTCGAGGGCACGGTCCTGCCTGAGAACCACCGCATGCTGGAGGTGTTCCGCGAGGCGGGCTTCCCGGTCGAGGTGCACGTGGCCCCGGGCGAGCTGCGCGTGGCCTTCCCCACGGAGCTCAGCGAGGAGGCGTTGACCCGATTCGAGCGCCGGGAACAGCTCGCCGCCCAGGCGGCCCTGCGTCACTTCCTCCGGCCAGCGGGCATTGCCGTAGTAGGGGCCTCTCGCCAACGCGGGACCATCGGGGGGGAGCTGTTCCGCAACCTGTTGGACTACGGGTTCAACGGGCCCGTCTACCCCGTCAACCCCAACGCCGCCGTCGTGCAAGGGGTCGTCGCCTATCCCAGCGTCGAGGAGGTCCCCGGGCCGGTGGACCTGGCGGTCATCGTCACCCCGGCCGAGTCTGTCCCAGAGGTGGCCAGGCAGTACGCCCGTAAGGGAGTGCGAGCACTGGTGGTGATCTCGGCAGGGTTCGCCGAAAGCGGAGAGGAGGGGCGTAGGCGCCAAGAGGAGCTGGTCCGTATCTGTCGTGCTTCTGGCATGAGGCTGATAGGCCCTAATTGCATGGGCATCGCCAATACCGATCCAAAGGTCAGGCTGAACGCTACCTTCGCCCCATCGCCGCCCCGTGCGGGCCGAGTCGGATTCATGACCCAGAGCGGGGCACTGGGACTGGCCATCATCGAGCACGCAAACCGACTGGGTATCGGCCTATCAGCCTTCGTCTCGGTGGGGAACAAGGCAGATATCTCGGGCAACGACCTCCTCAACTACTGGGAGGACGACCCCAACACCGATGTCATCCTTTTCTACCTGGAGTCTTTCGGGAACCCTCGCAAGTTCTCGCGCATAGCCCGCCGGGTGGGACGGCGCAAGCCCATCGTGGTCGTGAAGAGCGGGCGCACCCCGGCTGGACTGAGGGGGGCCTCTTCCCACACCGGGGCCATGCTGGCCGCCTCCGACGTCACGGTCGAGGCCCTGTTCCGGCAGGCCGGGGTCATCCGCACCGACACGCTGGAGGAGATGTTCGACGTGGCCGCCCTGCTGGCGAGCCAGCCTCCACCCGCAGGAACGAGGGTCGGCATCATCACCAACGGCGGTGGACCGGGCATCCTCTGTGCCGATGCCTGCGAGGCACAAGGCCTACAGGTGCCCCTGCTGGACGCCGCCACTCAGGGACGGCTGCGCGAATTCCTGCCCAGCGAGGCCTCGGTCCACAATCCGGTGGACATGATCGCGTCGGCGACGCCGGAGCAGTACCGCTGGGCTATAGAGGCCGTGGCTGCCGATCCCAATGTGGATGCCCTCATCGTGATCTTTGTGCCGCCCCTAGTCACCAGGGCCGAGGACGTGGCCCGGGAGGTGCTGGCAGCGGTGCGCTCCCTCGACGGTTCCAAACCCGTCATCAGCGTCTTCATGTCGGCCCGTGGGGTACCCGAGCTGCTGCAGGACGACGACGTTCGGGTCCCCTCCTACCCGTTCCCCGAATCGGCTGCAAGGGCCCTGGCCCACGCCGCACGGTACGGTCGCTGGCGCTCGCGCCCCCTCGAGTCTCCATCGCGTCCTCCCGATGTGTGCCGTGACGAGGCCCTGGCCATGGTGGCAACGGCCTTGGCGCGAGGCGATGGGTGGCTCCCACCCACAGAGGTGGAGAGGTTGCTCGCCTGCTACGGCATCCCGATGGTGCCTCAACGTATAGTCCCCGACCCAGAGGCGGCAGGTGCGGCGGCAGCGGAACTAGGCGGACCGGTGGCCCTCAAGGCCGTCGCGCCCGGCCTGACGCATAAGACGGAGGTTGGCGGGGTGGCCCTAGACCTGCAGGGCCGGGAGGGGGTGGCTAGGGAAGCAAAACGCATGCGGGAACGACTAGAGCGGGCCGGTTACCAAGTGGAAGCGTTCGTCGTGCAGGCGATGGCACCGCCTGGCGTGGAGATGATCGTGGGGGTGGTGGAGGACCCGCAGTTCGGCCCGGTGGTCGCCTGCGGGGCCGGTGGGGTGCTGACGGAGCTCCTGGGCGACATGTCCGTCCGCCTGGCACCCATCGGGCCAAGGGACGCGGCGGAGATGGTGTCCGAGCTCCGGACCTCAGCCCTCCTGCGCGGGTACCGGGGCTCTCCTCCATGCGATATCCCTGCCCTGGAGGACCTGCTGGTGAGGGTGGGTGCCCTGGCCGACGACCTACCGCAGGTGGTGGAGATGGACCTGAACCCGGTCCGGGTCCACGAGAGGGGCGTGCTGGTGCTGGATGCCAGGGTCCGGGTGCAGCAGGCCCGGCCGCCGTCGCTGGTGGCGCGGCGGTGAGACGCCCTACCTCAACACCGTGCCCTCAGCGGGTGCCTGTGAGGGCCACCGTTACTAGGATGGCCGCGTCCTCCAGGGCGTGGATGTGGTGAGGCACACCGGGGCCTATGGAGGCCAGGTCCCCCACCACCAGCTCCCTCTCCTCGCTTCCCGCCCTCAGTCGCACCCTGCCATCCAGGACCTGGACCAGGGCGATGCCGGACGTGTCGTGCTCGGCGATGTCGCCCCCGGCCCTGAGGACGGTCAGGACTACGCTCACCGTCTCCTGCTTCAGCAAAGGCAGGCCGCGGCGTTGCTGTCCCCCACCCAAGGCACGGCGCAGCTCCTCCAGTTGGTCCCTTAGGCGGAACAGGAGCAGGTCGCCGCGCAGGGCATGCTCCCTCAGGTATTCGGGCACGTGCTCCTCGCTCACGCTTCTCCTCCGTCGGTCGGGTAGGCCGGCCCTTGGCCTTGGGGCCGACGACCCCATTGTAGCAGCGACCGGCGGCGCCCGCTTGCCCTGTGCTAACATGGCGGCGGGAGAAGGCCATGCTGGGAAGGATGGCCCTCAGCAGCGACCTCCTGAGGACCCTGCGCTGGGTGGCGGCGGCGGTGCCCCTCGCCTTCGTGCTGGGCCTGGCCCTGCTGCTGGAGGTGGGCCTGCGGCCCCATCTGCCCGACGCCGTGGCCTTCGCCGTGGCCGGGGCGGTGGCGGCGGCCGGCACCACCTCCTTCTCCTGGGCGGTCTTCGCCCTGGTCGGGCGGCTGCAGGCCCGGCTGGAGCGGAGCGCCCGCGAGTGGCGGGCCCTCTTCGAGCTGGGACAGGAGGTGACGGCCGCCCCCGACGTGGGCGCCCTGCTGCAGTCGGTGACCGAGCGCGCGCAGGGACTGACAGGGGCCGACGCGGCCCTGCTCCTGCTCCTGGACCCCGACGGCGATACCCTGCGGCCAGCGGCGGGGCGCGGACTTCT
>DATLZD010000020.1:0-5822 GCA_035574155.1 Dehalococcoidia bacterium
ATCGGTGGGATCATACACCCGACGCACCGGCCGCCCCGAAACGGTGCTGAAACCGTCCCCAGCCCGCTCGGGCCACTCCCGCTCCACCCACTCCTCCCACTCCCGCCGCTCCCGCCTCAGCTCCTCCAGACCCTCCCCTTCGGCCATGGCTTCCACCTCCTCCTGTCTAAAAGGCCGAGATGCCCAGCAGGTCGCGGGCCACCAGCAGCTTCTGGATCTGGGTCGTCCCCTCGTATAGGCTGAGGCCGATGGCGTCCCGGAGGTACCCTTCCACCAGACGCTCGCTCAGGTAGCCGGCGCCACCGTGGACAGCGATGGCGTTGCGGGCCGCCCGCACGGCCGCCTCGGTGGCGAAGGCCTTGGCCATCGCCACCCAGCGGGTGGCGCCCTCGCCCAGGTCCCGGGCCCGGGCCGCCCGCAGGGTCAGGAGCCGCGCCGCCTCGCATTCGATGGCCATGTCGGCCAGGAGCTCCTGGACCAGCTGGTGCCCACCGATGGCCTTTCCCCACTGCTTGCGCTCGCGGGCGTAGTCGAGGCACAGGTCGAGGCAGCTCTGGGCTATTCCCACCGCACAGGCGGCGGTGGACAGGCGCCCGCTCTCCAGGGCCGCTTGGGCCACCCGAAAGCCGTCGCCCACCTGCCCCAGCAGACGGTCATCGTCCACAGTCACGCCGTCGAAGTAGAGGGCGGCCAGGTTGGACGCGTGCAGCCCCAGCTTTCCACGGATGGGCTGACGGGACAGGCCAGGGCTCGTGCCGTCCACCAGGAAGGCGGCCATGCCTCTGTGTCTCGCCCCCGGCTGCGTCTGGGCGAAGACAATGATGATGTCGGCTATGGCACCGTTGGACGTCCAGAACTTGCTGCCCGTGAGGCGCCAGCGCCCGTTCTCGCGACGGGCTGTCAGCTCCACCGCCGCCGGGTCCGACCCCACGTTGGGCTCCGAGAGGGCGAAGGCCCCCACCAACCGCCCCGAAAGGACCTCCGGCAGCCAGCGCTGCCTCTGGTCATCGTTGCCATAGGAATATATGGACGTCCCTACCAGGGAGAGCTGGACCGTCAGCGCCGAGGTGAAGACGGAGGGGCTGGCCCCGCCGATGGCCTCGCAGATGAGGGCATAGGAGACGTTGTCGATGCCAGCACCACCGTAGCGCTCGGGAAAGGGGCCGCCATAGAGGCCGGCCTCGGCCAGCAGCCTCATGACCTCCAGAGGGAAGGTCTCGTCCTCGGCCCGTTCCCGGGCCTGCGGCAGAACGTGCTGGGCAGCGAAGCGCTTGGCCGTCTGGTAGATGATGCGTTGGGCCTCGTCCAGCTCCATGCTGACCCCAGTCTACTGGATGCGCGCCCACCTGTTAACCCTGCCCCTCAGAGGGCACCCGCCCAGAGCCGTTCGCCTAGGAGCAGGGCCGTGAGGGCACCGGCGATGAGAAAGGGGCCATAGGGCATGTATTGGCCACGGCGGGCAATCCTCGTCAGAAGGAGGACGGCCGCTGCCACCCCACCGGCGATGGCGCCTATGGACAGGGCCACCGCCACCCCGGGGAAGCCCACCACTGCCCCGATGAGGGCGGCCAGCTTCACGTCGCCGGCGCCCAGGCCCCCACGCATGGCCACGTAGGCCGCCCCCAGCACGACCAGCCCGAAGGAGGCGCCGGCCAGGGCCTGGACCACCCCCCGGTCGGGCCATGCCCAGGAGAGGGCCAGGGCCAGCACCAGGCCGGGGTAGACCAGCCGGTTGGGCAGCAGCCGCCGCTCCAGGTCGGTGACCGCCAGGGCCAGGAAGAGTGCACCGAAGAGGGTCGCCATCAGGGCTGCTGAGGTCTCCTCCAGGGCGCGGGCCGCCCCTGCCCCCAGGGCCGCCGCCGTCAGTGGCAGCAACATGCCCCGCAGGGGGAGCTGGCGGCGGGGCAACTCCTCCTCCTCGTCATCGGCCCCGTATACCAGGGGCCAGCCGAGGGCGAAGGCCACGCCCAACAGCAGCCCCAGCAGGACGCACAGCGTCTCCTTCATCCCCCAACATTATGGACGCAGCAGCCCCTCATACGTTATGGCCCCGCGTATTCTGTCACGGCCTTCCCTCCCTTATAATTGAGGGTCGATGTTACCCCTGCACCTGATGTGGTCTCGCCTATGGCCCGCCTCGTCCGCATAGACCTAGGCAACCGCACCGGCCGACGGGACGTCATCGCCGTGGACCCCTTCTTCGTGCCCGCCAACGGCATAAGGGGCGACCTGGACGGAGGCCTCCCCTTCCGCGACGACAGCGTGGACGAGGTGTTCTGTTACGACGTGCTGCAGCGCATCGCCGACCTGCCCGCCGCCCTGCGGGAGATATGGCGGGTCTGCAAGGACGGTGCCCTGGTCCACATCCGGGTCCCCCATGCCAGCTCCGCCTTCACCACCTGGATGGACGTGACCCAGCGGAGAGGGTTCACCATCGAGGCCTTCGGCCGGCTCGGAGGCTTCGCCCTGGCCCCCTTCGACCTGGAGTATGCCCGCCTGCGCCTCACCGGCCATAGGCCCGAGGACGCCCACCCGCTGCGGCGACTCCTGGGGTTGCTGGTGGAGCCGTTGGCCAACCGCAGCCGCGTAGCCCAATACCGCTGCGAGCGTTGGTGGGGCCACTGGCTGGGCTTTGACGAGATATATGTGGTCATTCGCGCCCTCAAGGACGAGGAGGAGCTGCGGCGCCGTCGCCTCCTGCCGACGGCCTCCCGGCGACCTGCCCGACCTGGGGCCCAGCAGGGGTGAGACATGGCGTCACGGCCACGAGTGTTGCTGGTGGACTACTTCCGCATCGGGATACGTCCAGGGGACAGGGTGCTGGACATTGGCTGCGGGCAGGGCCGCCACGTGGTGGGCACCTGCCACAACCCTTGCCTGGGCGTGGGGCTGGATATCGACCTGGGGCTGCTGAGGGAGGCACGAGAGCGGTTGGAAGAGGCGTCCCGGCTGCTGCCGGGGTGGATCAAGGGCCGTGGGGAGTTCGTCCTGGGTGACGCCTGTCACCTGCCCTTCGCTGACGGGTCCTTTGACCACGTCATCGCCTGCGAGGTGGTGGAGCACGTCCCCGACGACGAGGGCCTCCTGCGGGAGGCGGTGCGGGTGCTTCGCCCCGGCGGCTCCCTGGTGGTGAGCATACCCCGCTTCCTGCCCGAGGCCATCTGTTGGGCCATTAACCGCCGCCTCATGACCCTGCCAGGCTCTCACGTCCGCATCTACCCGCCGGGCACCGTCGAACGCAAGCTGCGTCGTCTAGGCCTGGAGCTGTACGACCACCGCCACGACCACGGCTACTGGTCCCTTTACTGGATCGCCTACGCGCTGCTGGACCGCGTCATGGGCGGGAAGCGGGCCGAGGCCGCCATGGCCTGGGCCCGGCGCCTCCTCGAGTCCTACTCGCTGCGCCCGGGCCCGCTGGCCGCCAGGCTGGAGGACGACATCAACCGCTACTTTGCCAAGTCCTGCGTCATCTACGCCCGCAAGCCGACTGCTGGGGAGGGCCAGTGCGCATCTGCTTCCTGATGTATCACGGCAGCATGTACTCGGGCGGGCAGGGGGTATACCTCTACTACCTGACCCGTGAGCTGGCCCGCCTGGGGCACGAGGTGCACGTCATCTCGGGGCCTCCCTACCCACGGCTGGCGCCGGGGGTCACGCTGCACCGGGTGGACGGCACCAGCTATTACCGCTTTCTGGAGGACAGGAGGGGCTTTCTGGACCGCAAAAGCCCCTGGGAGTTCTTCTATCCTCTTAACTTTCTGGAGTTGCTCACCACCCGCTATGGCTTCTACACCCTCATGTTGACCTACAGCCTGAGGGCGTTGCCGGTATTCCTGGAGCTGCACCGCCGCCACCCCTTCGACGTGGTCCACGACAACCAGGGGCTGGGGCTGGGCTACCTGGGCATCAAGGCCCAGGGGGTGCCGCTGGTGGCCACCATTCACCACCCACTGCTGGTGGACGCCCACAACGCGGTGGCCCGCAGCCGCTCCCTGGTCCAGAAGGTCCGGCGGGTCCTCTTCTACCCGGCCATACTGCAGTCGCCGGCGGCGCGGGCTGCCGACCGCATCATCACGGTATCGCAGGCCTCGGCCGAGCTGGTGGCCTGGGCCTTTCGCGTGCCGAAGGAGAAGATCGAGGTCATATACAACGGCGTGGACAGCGAGACCTTCCGCCCCCTGGGGCTGGAGCGGGAGCCCCGCTCCCTCATCTACGTCGGCAACTCCGAGGACCCCAACAAGGGCGCCCAGTTCCTGATGGAGGCCCTTCACTACCTCCTGCGCGACGGCGTGGACTTCCGCCTGACCCTGGTGGACCGGCCGCGGGGCGGGCTGCAGCTGGTGCCCAAGCTGGTGCGTCGCTACGGCCTCAGCACCAGGGTGCGCTTCGCCGGACGCCTCAGCACCGCTGCCCTGGTGCGGGCCTACAACCGCTCCCAGCTCATGGTCTGCCCGTCCCTCTACGAGGGCTTCGGCATGCCGGTCTCGGAGGCCATGGCCTGCGGCACGGCGGTGGTGGCCACCCGGGGTGGCGCCCTGCCCGAGGTGGTTGGGGAGGACGGCGCCGGCCTGCTGGTGCCACCGGGAGACGCCCGTGCCCTGGCCGAGGCCATAGCCGGTCTGTTGGCAGACCCGGAGCGCTGCGCCAGCATGGGCCAGGAGGGGCGCCGACGTGTCCTCTCCCTGTTCAGTTGGCGGAAGGCGGCGCTGGAGACCGTGCGCGTCTACGAGCAGGTGTTGTCAGGGAGCGAGTGAACACCGGCGCCTCGCGGTGGGTGAAGAGGACCCACCCCACCCAGAAGGCCAAGGAGAGGACGGCGCCGCTGGCCAGCAACACCGGCAGGGCGATGGCCCAGTAGCTGCGGCGGCGCATCCCCTCCAGGAGCGCCAAGAAGGCCAGGAGCACCCCGGCGCAGATGGCCATGCCGTAGGCCCGCTCCCGCTCTCCCTGGGGCCTGCGACTGTCGCTGCGGTCCGTGGTCATGTCCCTGCCCGCATTCTGGGGCACATCCCCCCGCCTGTCAACGGAGCCGAGGCTACTCGTCGTGGGCGGTCCCCCCTTATGCTATAGTGAGAGTTGAGGCGACGGCGGCAGGAGAGAAGATGCGGCCCAGCTTTTATGTCTACGAGGAACTGAAGGTCTTCAGCGGGCGGTCCCACCCCGCCCTGGCGCAGGCCATCTGCGACTACCTCGAGATCCCCCTGGGCGAGGCCGACGTCTTCGAGTTCAGCAACGAGAACATCTTCGTCCGCTACCACGAGAACATCCGCGCCCGCGACGTCTTCCTGGTGCAGCCCTTCTGCTCCCCCGTCAACACCAGCATCATGGAGCTGCTCATCATGATAGATGCGGCGCGGCGTGCCTCGGCGGGGCGCATCACTGCCGTAGTCCCTTACTACTCCTACGGCCGCAGCGACAAAAAGGACCAGCCACGGGTCCCCATCACCGCCCGCCTGCTGGCCAACCTCATCGAGACGGCCGGTGCCGACCGTCTGCTGACCATCGACCTGCACGCCGGCCAGATCCAGGGGTTCTTCAACATCCCGGTGGACGAGCTGACGGCCCTGGGCATCCTGGCCCGCCACTTCCGCGAAAAGCTGGGCCCCAACGGGCTGCAGGAGGTGACGGTGGTGGCCACCGACGTGGGGGACGCCAAGCGGGCCCGGCGGATGGCCGACCGCCTCGGGGTGCCCCTGGCCATCGTCGAGAAGCGGCGTCTGGGCAACCAGGAGCAGGTGGAGGCGGTGAACATCATCGGCGAGGTGGCAGGCCGCACGGCCCTGATCGTGGACGATGAGGTGCTCACCGGCGGCACCCTGGCC
>DATLZD010000021.1:0-144647 GCA_035574155.1 Dehalococcoidia bacterium
CAAGGAGGAGCACTTCGACTGAGGGCCTACTTGGCGGCCGCCCCGTCCACCTGCCGCAGGAAGCGCAGGAGGACGGCGTTGAACTCGTCGGGACGCTCGACCTGGGGCGTGTGGCCGCAGCGGGGTATGAGGGCCAGCTGGCTGCCGGCGATGCGCTCGTGCATGCGCCGCGACGGTTCCACGAAGGGCTCGTCGTTCTCGCCGCAGACGATGAGCACCGGCAGCGAGAGGCGCGAGAGGTCGTCCAGCAGGGGCCGCCGCTGGGCCATCGCCCGGGCGCAGTAGATGTAGGCCTCCCGGGACGTCATCAGGAACTGCTCCCGCCACGTCTGCAGGAACTGGGGCTGGGCACGGAGCTGGTCGGCCATGGGGTTCATGGCCAGCTGTGCCTCCCAGACCGCCTCCATGCCCTGCTCGCGGGCCAGCTCCACCAGTCGGGCCCGCTCGCGGGTGCGCAGTCCCTCGGGCGGCTCAGCCGACGTGTCCACCAGGACCAGGGAGCGCAGCCTTTGGGGGCGGGAGAGGGCGATGACCTGGGCTATCATGCCGCCCATGGAGTGCCCCACCAGGTGGCACCCCTCCAGGCCCAGGCGGTCCATCAGCGTGCTGACCGCCTCGGCCATCGCCTCCAGCGTATAGGCCCCGGGCTCAGTGGGGCGACCCGACAGCCCGTGGCCGGGGAGGTCGGGCGAGACGACGCGGTAGTGGGGCCGCAGCGACGGCACCGTCAGCGCCCAGTTGCGGGAGTTCCCGGTGAAGCCGTGGACCAGCAGCACAGGCGTGCCGCTGCCCGCCTCGCGGTAGTGGAGCTCGAGACCGCCGACGTCGACGGTGGGCATGGCGCACCTCCCCTTCGCGATGTCTCCCGCCTGCCTGACGCGCAGGTCAAGCCCTTGCAAAAGTATAACACCGTCCCCGCCCGCGTAGTTGGGCGAGGTTTATTTTCTGCGGACGATGTGGTAGCATTATGGGGAGCCAGGTCGCTCTGGAATCGGGTTGCTCCAGTCCCCCTCGGCCGCCCGATGACCCAAGCGTGACCAGGCGAAAAAGCGGAACAGAGAGCCAAAGGGAGGTCATCGGGTGGTTTACCAAGACAAGACCCTAGTCTGCGTCGAATGCGGAGAGTCCTTCGTCTTCTCCGCGGACGACCAGCAGTTCCACGCCAGCCGCGGCTACCAGGACCCGAAGCGGTGCCCCAACTGTCGCCAGGCCCGGCGCCAGGCGATGGGCGGCGGCCCTGCCCGGCCCATGTATGACGCGGTCTGCGCTCGCTGCGGGGCCAAGACGCAGGTGCCCTTCCTGCCACGGCAGGACCGGCCCGTCTACTGCAGCGACTGCTTCAACAAGGTGCGTCCTGCCCCTCGCCGTGGCTTCTAGCGCCACGGTGCCCGAGGGGGACAGAGGCCGGACGGACCACAGCGATAGCAAGAGGAGGCGATGATTATGGCCCTTGTAGTGACCGACAGGGCGGCCGAGCTGCTCAAGGAGATCAAGCTGGAGCTGGCTGAGACGCCTGACAAGACCCTGCGGCTGATCCAGCGCAGCGGCGGCTTCGAGTTGGCCTTCGACGAGGCCCGCTCCGACGACCACGTCTACCACAGCGGCGACGTGCCCGTGCTGCTGGTGTCCCCGGAGGTGGCGGCGGTGCTGGCCAACGCCACCATCGACGCCGAGGAGACGGACGAAGGCCCCCGCCTGACCCTCTCCACCAGCGAAGAGGCCGAGGACTAGAACAGCCGGCGCCCCCCAGACTGGAGCGCACTCCTCCCCCTGCTATCATGGACAGTGCGGGAGGAGTGCGCCCCCATGAGCGGGCCGTTGCAGGACATCCGCGTCCTCGACCTCACCTGGATACTGGCTGGCCCCTACGCCAGCATGATCCTGCGTGACCTGGGGGCCGACGTCATCAAGGTGGAGCGCCCACCCTACGGCGATGTCTCCCGCACCACCGCGCCCTACATCGAGGGCGAGTCGGTCTACTTCTTCTCCGTCAACCGCGGCAAGCGCAGCATCTGCCTGGACCTGAAGCACCCCGCCGGCCGCGACCTCTTCCTGCGCCTGGTGGAGAAGGTGGACGTGGTGATGGAGAACTTCACCCCGGGCACCATGGAGCGGTTGGGCCTGGGCTACGAAGTCCTCTCGCAGCGCAACCCGCGCCTGGTCTACGCCGCCACCTCGGGCTTCGGACAGACGGGCCCCTACCGCCACAAGCCGGCCCTGGACATCATCGTCCAGGGGATGGGCGGCATCATGAGCATCACCGGTGAGCCCGGGGGTAGGCCGGTGCGACCGGGCATCTCCCTGGGCGACATCGCCGCTGGCCTGTTCACCGCCATCGGCATCCTGGCTGCCCTGCATGAGCGCGAGCGCAGCGGCCAGGGGCAGATGCTGGACATCAGCATGCTGGACTGCCAGGTGGCCATCCTGGAGAACGCCTTCGTCCGCTACTTCGCCACCGGCCAGGTCCCCGGCCCCCTGGGCACGCGCCACCCCTCCACCACCCCCTTCCAGGCCTTCCCCACCAAGGACGGCTGGATCGTCATCGCCCTCAGCTGGGGAGTGGAGAACCAGTGGGAGCTGCTGCTGGCAGCGCTGGGGCTGCCGGAGCTCATTGATGACCCCCGCTTCGAGACGCCCGCCCTGCGCACCCAGCACCATGACGAGCTGGAACCTATCCTGAGCGAGGCCTTCCGGCGCAAGACCACCCGCGAGTGGCTGGAAGAGCTGGAGCCCCTGGGCATACCCTGCGGACCCCTCAACGATATCGCCCAGGCGGCCGCCGACCCCCAGGTCCAGGCACGGGAGATGCTGGTGGACGTGGAGCACCCCAAGGGCTTCCGCCTCAAGGTGGCCAACACCCCCATCAAGCTGTCGCGGACGCCCGGAGGCGTGCACGGGCCGCCGCCTGCCATCGGCCAGCACACGGACGAGGTCCTGCGGGAGCTGCTGGGGCTGTCGGAGGCGGAGATAGCCGCTCTGAGAGAGGCGGGGGCCATCTTCGGCCCCCTGCCCAGCCCCGTGCCCCTCCTCTACCGCGGCCGCCTGGAGGCCACGGCCGCCGGCGAAGAGGCGTCCTAGCCTGCCCTACGAGATGCCGCCGAAGCCCGGCGGCAGCCCCTCCAGGTGGGCGATGTCGTTGACCCGCCAGATGACGCGCCGCCTGCCCTTCACCCGCACCGAGGTTATACTGGCGTTAAAGGTGTAGAAAAGGAAGTCACGGCGCACCCTGAGCACGATGGCCAGATAGGTCTGGATGAAGCCGAAGTGGGTCACCACCGCCACCCTCCGGCCCTCGTAGCGACGGGCTATGCGGTCCATCACCTCGCGCACGCGCCGGCGGGCGGCGCGGCTCCCCTCCGAGCCGGGAAAGGCGTCCCAGCGCATCTCCCGGGCCAGGCGCCTCGCCAGCGCCTCGGCCGCCTCCCCTTGCAGCTGCCGCGGGTCGTTGTCGGGGGAGCCCATGACCACCTCCCGCAACCCCTCCTCCACCTCCACGGGCAGGCCGGTGGCCCCGGCGATGAACTGGGCCGTCTCCAGGGCACGCCGCGATGGGCTAGAGACGATGGCATCCAGCCCTTGCCGGGCCAGCCTCTGGGCCAGGCGCTGCGCCTGGACCCTCCCCACCTCTGTCAGGGGAGGGTCGCTCCACTCGCGCGCCTCGCCGGTGTTGCTGAGGGCCTGAGCGTGGCGCACCAGGTAGAGCCTGGTGGCCCCCATGCCGATGAGGAGCGCCTCGCGGAAATAGTAGGCGATGGGGTCGCCGGGGGGAGTGGACACAGGCTGCGACATCCCTCGGCCGCTGCGCTAGCCCCGCGGCAGCCCCAGGCCCCGCATGGCGATGATGTTGCGCATCACCTCGGACGTCCCGGCGGCGATGGTGGTGGCCACCGAGCCCAGGTAGTAGTCGGCGATGCGGCCCGCCAGGGGCGCCCACTTGCTCCCGGGCCGCAACTGGCCCCCCAGGCCCAGCACCTCCATGCCCGCCCGCGCCAGCCGCTGCTGCAGCTCCGAGCCGAACAGCTTGCTCATGGACGCCTCCTGGTTGGGGATGCGGCCCTGGGACTGGACCCAGGCCACCCGGTAGGCCAGCAGCCTCCCCACCTGGAACTCGATCTTCAGCTCCGCCAGCTTGTATCGGACGGCAGGGACCGCCAGCAGCGGCCGACCGTCCCGCTCCGTCTCGCGGGCGAACTGGACCAGCTCCTCGTAGAGGCGGATGCCGGCCATCACACGGTTGATGCCCGAGCGCTCGAAGTCCAAGGTGGCAGCGGCCACGTACCAGCCCCGGTTCAGCTCCCCCACCAGGTTCCGCCTCGGCACCCGCACGTTGTCGAAGAACACCTGGTTGAAGGCGTGCCGCCCCGTCATGTCGATGAGGGGCCGCACGGTGATGCCGGGCGTGCGCATGTCCACCAGAAAGTAGGAGATGCCCCGGTGCTTGGGGGCGTCGGGGTCGGTGCGGGCCAGGAGGATCATCCAGTCGGCCACGTGGGCCAGGGACGTCCAGATCTTCTGCCCGTTGACCACGAAGTAGTCCCCGTCCTCAACGGCGGTGGTCTGGAGGGAGGCCAGGTCGGAGCCCGCCCCCGGCTCGCTGAAGCCCTGACACCAGATGACCTCGGCGTTGGCTATGGGCGGCAGGTGCTCCCGCTTCTGCTCCTCGCTCCCGTAAAGGATGATGGTGGGCCCCACCCGGTCGGGGCCGACGCCCAGCTGCTGGGGGGCGCGGTGGTACGCCATCTCCTCGTTGAAGATCACCTGCTTCATGATGCTGGCCCCCATGCCGCCGTACTCCTTGGGCCAGGCGAGGGTCAACCACCCCTTCTGGGCCAGCTTCTTCTGGAAGCGCCTGATCTCCTCCAGGCCGCGTCCTCCCCCGTAACCGAGGGGACTCTCGGCGCCGCCCTCGGCCGCCTCCTCGGACCACTCGCGGCGCAGGAACTCGCGCACCTCCTGCCTGAAGGCCTCCTCCTCCGGCGAAAAGCGGAACTCCATGACCGGCCTCCCGTGCGCGTCAGGTTCGACGGCCTTAATATACACCCTCAGTCGCCGGAGGGCGACCGGTGAGATGGGGCCTATGGATGGCCTTGGCCCTGGCGGTGGTCCTAGCCGCCTGCCGCCACGGGGAGGGTGGGGACCCCGCCCTCGTGGCCCCCACGGAAGCCCCGACGCCCAGCCCCACCGTAGCCCCCACCCCTACCCCAACGCCTACGCCACCGCCCGTGGCCTCCCTGGCCGATGTCTTCCCTCCGCAAGAGCTCGAGCTGGCCCGTCTGGACCCGTCCCACCTGCGGGTGCTGGTGGCCACCGGAGACGTCATCCCTGCGCGGATGGTAGATGTCACCATTCGCCGCCGCGGAGACGACTTCCTCTACCCCGTCCAGGACGTGGCCCATCTCACCCGCGCCGCCGACGTGACGGTCATCAACCTGGAGGCCCCCCTCATTGAGGACTGCCCCTATCACGACACCGGTTTCACCTTCTGCGGTCGGCCGGGATTCGTGCGTGCCCTGGAGGCCATGGGCGTGGACGTGGCCACCCTGGAGAACAACCACATAGGCAACTACGGGCAGGCCGGCATAGCCTCCACCCAACAGGTCCTGGCGCGGGCAGGCATAGCCTGGGCCGACCGCCACCGACTGGCGGTCCTGGACGTGCGGGGCCTGCGCTTCGGCTTTCTGGCCTTCAACGGCGTCGGCGAGAGCTTCGACCGGGAGGCCGTTCGCCAGGGCATCGCCTCGGCCCGACCGCAGGTGGACGTGCTGGTGGTGGCCTTCCACTGGGGCATGGAATACGTCGACGTGCCCCAGCCCGCACCTGGGATAGCCCCCGACGACCCGGTGGAGATAGCCCACCTGGCGGTGGACGCCGGCGCTGACCTGGTGCTGGGGAACCACCCCCATTGGGTCCAGGCGGTGGAGGTCTACCGGGGCAAGCTCATCGTCTACGCCCACGGCAACTTCATCTTCGACCAGATGTGGAGCTACGAGACGCGCGTCGGGGTCATCGGCCGCTACACCTTCTACGACCGCCAGCTGGTCAGGGCCGAATTTCTGCCGGTGCTCATCGAGGACTATTCCCGCCCCCGTCCCTTGGAGGGCGCCGAGGCGCAGGCCGTGCTGGAGCGTATGCGCCGTGCCAGCGAGGCCCTGGCCCAGAGGCTGGCCACCCGCCCTAGCGCCCCTTGAACTGGGGCTCCCGTTTTTCCAGGAAGGCGCGGGGGCCTTCGCGGGCGTCCTCCGTCATCTGGGCGATGATCATGGCCGCCTGGGCCGCCTCCAGCGCCTCGTCCAGGTCCGTGAACTGGCCCCGGTAGGCCAGCCGCTTGGAGAGCTGGATGGCCACCGCCGGCCCCCGGGCCAGCTTCTGGGCGAACTCGAGGGTATAGGGCATCAGCTCCTCCGGCGGCAGGACCTTGCTCACGTAGCCGATGCGCAGCGCCTCCTCGGCATCGATGATCTCCCCCGTCCAGATGAGCTCCAGGGCCTTGGCCATCCCCACGATGCGGGGTAAGAGCCAGCAGCCGCCGTCGCCCGGGATGATGCCCATGCGGACGTAGGTCATGCCGAAGCGGGCGGTGCTGGAGGCGAAGCGGATGTCCGCCAGGGAGGCCATGTCCATGCCCGCCCCCACGGCCACCCCGTTGACGGCCGCTATGTAGGGCTTGTCCATCTGGGCCAACAGGCGGGGGATGCGCTGGATGGAGTCCCGCAGAAAGTTGCGGTTCTCTACCAGGTCGCGAGAGCGGTCCATGAGGGCACCGGCCGCCCCGGACCCCACGTCGGCACCGGCACAGAAGGCCCTCCCCGCCCCCGTCACCACCACGACCCGGACGTTGGCGTCCAGGTGCGCGTCCTGCAGGGCCGCATACCACTCGTCGATCATCTGGCGGGTGAAGGCATTGAGCCGCTCGGGGCGATTGAGGGTGATGACGGCGACACCGTCGTCCCGCTTCTCGTAGATGACCTGCTCGAACTGCACGGCTCCCTCCTCCCTCGGCCTGTTGTGGTAGGTCAGACCGGGGCCGGGCGCATCCCCGCCCGCAGGGGACGCCCCACCAGGGGCAGGGCCAGGGACGCCACGGCCGCCAGGCACCACACGCCGGCCATGGCCAGAAAGGCCGCTGATGTGTCCCAGCGGTCCACCACCGCCCCGGCCATGACCCCGCCCACCCCGCCCAGGCCGAACTCGGCCAGAAAGTAGAGGCCGAAGCTGCTGCCCACCAGGCGGGCAGGCGTGTAGTCGGCTATGAGGGTATTGTATATGGGCTGACGGGCAAAGCTGAAGAAGACGAAGGCCGCGGCAGCCGCCAGCAACGGCGCCCCCGACAGCAGGCCCATGAGCGCCAACGGCAACAGCGCCGCCACCGTGACCCCTATGGCCAGGGCCTCCACCTGCAGACGCCGGGTCAGGAGGCCGCCGGCATACTGGCCCACCGCCCCCGTCAGGTAGGCGCCGGTGGTCAGCCAGTCGCCCAGGTCTTCCCGCACCTCCAGCCTGATGTGGGACGGCAGGAAGGTGAGGGTGCCACGGTAGACAATGCCCACCAGCACGGAGAGGACATAGACCAGCAGCAGGGCCGCCACCACCCGGGTCGCCCGGGACTCCCCAGCGCCCCTGGGCCGACCGCCCGCGCCGACCGCGGCCCCCTGCGGACGGTCCCTGGGGAGCCGCGTCGCCCACAGCGCCAGCAGGGCCGCCAGCCCGGCCATCAGCACGTAGGCCCAGCGCCACCCGGCCAAGGCGGCGATGCCGCCAGCGATGCCCGGTGCCAGGGCAAGGCCGACGTTCCCCGCCGCGCCGTGCATGCCCATGGCCATGCCCCGCTCCCCCACCCCCTGGGCTATGAGGGCCGTGGCAGCCGGGTGGTACATCCCCATGGCCAGCCCCAGCAGGCCCATGGACAGCGCCAGCAGCCAGGGCGAGAAGGCCAGGGAGACCAGCAGGGCGGCCACCCACGCCCCCGCGAAGGTCAGGCCCAGCACCCGCTGCGGCCCTATGCGGTCGCTCAGGAGGCCGGCAGGGAAAGCGGTGCTGCCGAAGGCCCACCCGAAGACGGTGGCCACGCCGCCCAAAAAGGCCTCGCTGGAGCCCAGGTCCAAGGCGATGTCCAGCAACAGCGCCCCGTAGGCAGTCTCGATGGCGTGGACCAGGGCGTGGCCCAGGTTGGTGTAGACGACGACCTGACGTTCGTGCCGCGCCACGGTGCGGCCGCCATTATAGCACGGGCCGTCCCGACAATTGTCGGGGAGGGAATCCCCTGCTATCATCGGGCCAGCATATGGGCGTCTCCTCTCCCCGCCGGCGACTCGACCTCTCGGGCACCTGGGAGTGTCGTCCCCTGGCCCCCGACGAGGACGCCCTGCGGGCAGAGGGCGGTTGGCGACCCATGCCCGTCCCGTCCAACTGGCACCTGGCGGGCCTGGAAAACTATGCGGGGGCCGTTGCCTTCCGCCGCTCCTTCGCCGCCGAGGTCGCCCCGGGCCGCACCGCCCATCTCTTGTTCCGAGGGGTGGACTACTACGCTGACGTCTGGCTCAACGGCGTCTACCTCGGACACCACGAGGGCTATTTCCAGCCCTTCAGCTTCGATGTGACGGGCCTGCTCCGGCCCCAGAACGAGCTCCTGGTGCGGGTGGAAGCCCCGAGAGAGGAGCCGAGGACCGTCTGGCCCAACCGTAAGCGTCTCATCAAGGGCATCTTCCAGCACCACGACTGCCGGCCGGGGTCATGGAGCCTCCAGCACGGACAGGACGCCCCCACCGGCGGCATCTGGGACAGGGTGGAGCTGGTCTACACGTCCCCGGTGCACGTCACCTCCCTGCGGGTAGCCCCCTTGCAGGCCTCCGACGCCTCGGCCCTGGTGCTGGTCACGGCCACGGTGCGCAGCCCCGAGCGCCGTCACGTGCAGGCGTCCCTGGACCTGGAGCCGTTAGCGGGCCAGGGTGGCTCGGCGCGGCAGAGCGTTGACGTCCACCTCCAGCCTGGCGAGAACGAGCTACGGTTCGCCCTGACGGTGCCCGACCCGGCCCTCTGGTGGACCTGGGACCTCGGCGGCCAGGGGCTCTACGCGGCCCGCCTGACCCTGGCCGACGCCGACGGGGTGCTGGACGTCCTGGAAGAGCGTTGTGGGCTGCGCGAGATGCGCATCGACGACGACTGGACGTGGCGGCTGAACGGCCGTCCCTTCTTTCCCCGTGGCACCAACATCATTCCTGCTGAGTGGCTGAGCACCTATACTCCTGAGGCCATCGACCGCGATGTGCAACTGCTGCGGGAGGCCAACGTGAACGCCGTGCGCGTCCACGCCCACGTGAACCGCCGGGAGCTATACGAGGCGCTGGACGAGGCCGGGATCGTCGTCTGGCAGGACTTCGCCCTCCAGTGGGGCTACGAGGACTCGGACGACTTCGTGCGGGAGGCGGTCCGACAGGCGCGGGACATGGTCCGCCACCTCTACAACCATCCCTGCATCGTCCTGTGGTGCTGTCACAATGAGCCGTTGCCCCACAACCGGCGCCGACTGGGGCCTGCCCTGGCCGCCGCCGTGCGGGCCGAAGACCCGACACGACGGGTGGAGGAGGCATCGGACTTCCGCCATCACCCCTATCCGGGCTGGTATTACGGGTCCTACCGCGAGTTCAGCGGCCTGCCGGGCGCCCCCATGCCCACCGAGTTCGGCGCCCAGGCCCTGCCCGACGTCGAGTCCCTGCGAGAGATGTTCCCACCGGAGGCCCTCTGGCCGCCCGACTGGGACGCCTGGGCCTACCGTTGCTTCCAGTATCACGAGACGTTCCATGTCGCCGGCATCGACCCGGGCAGCAGCCTGGAGGAGTTGGTGGCTGCCAGCCAGGACTACCAGGCCAGGCTCCTTAAGTATGCCATCGAGCACTACCGCCGGGCCAAGGGGAGGGTCAAGGGGCTGTTCCAGTTCATGTTCATGGACCCGGCGCCCCTCATCACCTGGTCGGTGCTGGACTGGCAACGCCGCCCCAAGCGGGGCTACCACGTCCTGCGCGAGGCCTACCAGCCCGTCCTGCCCATCGTGACCATGGAACGGGAGAAGACCACGCCCGGCCGGCTGCTGGTGATGGAGGTGGCGGTGGTCAACGACCTTCCCCAGGCCTTCCCGGGCGCCACGGTGCGCCTCTGGGTCGAGGGGCAGGAGGGCTGGCACAGCGACCTGGACTCCTACACCCTGGACATACCTCCCGACAGCGTTGCCCTCGCCCACCGCCCCCCACGGGAACCAGGCCTCACCGTCTGGCGGGTGCCCCCCGACGTGCCCACCGGCCGCTATACGGTGTGGGCCGAGGTCCGCGACTCCGAGGGCAAGCCGCTGGGCCGCAACTGGCAGGCCATCGAGCTGGTCTCCCTGCCCCTGGGCAGGGAGTGGTGGCCTTCCTTCTAGAGCAGCCCGTCGCGGCGCAGGTCGTGCAGGGACGCCTCAAAGGCCTCCAGCACGGCATCCACATCGGCATCGGTGTGAACGCCCGAGAGGAAGCCCCCGCTCAGCCCCATCAGGTCGACGCCATGGTTGAGCATGGCCCGCTTGAGGTTCATGGCCAGCTCCGGACGCATGCGCGGCGGCTGACGGCCGCTGTCGAGGGGCCATTCGATGCCGTCCTGGGGCTGCGGGCACTCCTCCCCCAGCACGATGTGGAAGTAGGAGGCGAGACCGTAGACGCAGCCCGGCACCTCCAGTCGCCGCAGCGTCCCGTTCATCTCCCGGACCAGGCGTCGGGCCAGGGCATCGGCACGACGGTGGTAACGACCGTCGGCGATGAGGGAGAGCATGGTGGTGCCGGCTGCTGCCGATAGCGGGTTGGCGTTGAAGGTGCCCGGATGGAACACCCGCTCACGGGAGTCCCAGGCAGCATCGCCCCGAAAGGCCATCATGGACATCACTTCGGCGCGCCCGGCCACGCAGCCGCCTGGCAGGCCGCCGGCCACGATCTTGGCCAGGCAGGTCAGGTCGGGCACCACACCGTAGCGGGCCTGGGCGCCGCCCACCGAGACGCGGAAGCCCGTGATGACCTCGTCGAAAATGAGCACGGCGCCGTAGCGGAGCGTGAGCTCCCGCAGGTCGTGCAGGAAGGAGGGGGCCAGGGGCAGGGTGCCCCAGGAGGCGCCGGTGGGCTCCAGGATGACGGCCGCCACATCTCCTCGGCGCAGGTGCTCCTCCACGGCAGCGACGTCGCCCTGGGGCACGCTGATGGTGTCCTGGAGCGCCCCCGGGGTCACGCCGGCCGAGCGTAGCGCGTCCGAGTCGGCGTAGCGGGCGCCCGTCACGGCATCGTGCCAGCCGTGGAAGTGGTAGTCGAACTTGAGGACCTTGCGGCGGCCGGTGTAAGAGCGGGCCAGCCGCAGGGCCATCAGGGTGGCCTCGGTGCCGGAGCTGGTGAAGCGGACCAGCTCGGCGCTGGGCACCAGGCGCTTCACCCACTCGGCCCACTCCACCTCCCCCCGGTGGGCGGCACCGTAGTGGGTGCCCAGGGCCGCCTGCTCCGTCACCGCCCTCGTTATCTCCGGGTGGGCGTGGCCCAGGAAGAGGGCGCCGTGGCCCATCACCAGGTCCACCAGCTCGTGGCCGTCCACGTCCCACTTGCGGGCACCCGCGGCCCGCTCGACATACACGGGGAAGGGAGTGACATAGCGGATGTCGTGGGTCACCCCCGAGGGCAACGCCCGTTGCGCCCGCTCGTAGAGCTGGGCCGAACGGGGGTGACGGGCCACGTACTCGTCCAGAATGCTCACGGGTCGGTCCCCTCCTCTCCTCTCTCCAGCCGCCGCGGCACGATGGGCAGGTCGCGGACGGTGATGAGGCCCACCGGCGCCGGTCCGTGGACGACGGTGGGCAAAAGGCGGACCACCAAGGCAGCGGTGGCCCTGTCCCCCTGGACCCCGCCGGGCAAGAAGGCGCGCAGCGGCGGCTCCCCGTCGATCTCGATGGCATCGTGAGGGTCGGAGGCCTCCAACGCCATGACCAAGGTCAGCTCCAGGGCCGGCATGCCTCCCCGCAGCCCCGTGACCGTCTGGCAGGCGCCCGCCACCTGCCCCGCCTCCAGGCGCAGGGGGCCTGCCCTCAGGTGGCGCGGCGCCAGGACCGGGACCATCTCCTCCCGCAACTCCTCCAGCTCCCAGCCCAGGGCATCGGCCAGCATGAGGGCCGATTCCAGCAGCCCCACGTGTCCGAGGGCGCCGGCCCTGGCCTGGGCCTCGAACTCCTGGGGCGAGAGGCCGACGCCCATCTTCCTCTGCAGTTGGGGACGGCGCCGGGAGAGGTCTACCACCCGCCTCACCCGCACGGCGTCCACCCTCTGGCAGGCGGCGGCCAGCAACGACGGCAACAGGTCCATGACGAACCCCGGGTTGACCCCAGCACCCAGGACGCGCAGCCCCCTCGCCCGCGCCTCCTCGTCCAGCCGGCGCGCCAGGTCGGGATGCCTGGCCCAGGGGAAGGACAGCTCTTCGCAGGTCGACAGCACGTGCAGGCCATGGGAGAGGGCCGATAGGGCGGCACCGGCCTCCTGGGCCAGGCGGGAACCGGCCGTGTGGACCAGCACCTGGGCCTCGCTGTCGCGTAGGGCCTCCTCCAGGGTCGGCATCACCGTCACCCCCAGGCGGCGGCCCAGCCCGGCCACCTCTCCCAGGTCGCGGCCAGCCTTGCCGGGGTCCGAGTCCACAGCCCCCACCACGCGGAAGCGGTGGTCCTGAGCGATGAGCCTCACCACCTCGGCCCCGATAGCCCCGATCCCCACGTGCAGGGTCCGCACAACAGCCACCACTCTATCCCACCTCGTCCAGGAACTCCAGCACGGCCCGGTTGAAGACCTCCGGCTGCTCGAAGTAGACCGAGTGCCCAGCCCCCGGCACCACCAGCAGGCGGGCGTTGGGAAGCAGGCGTGCCGCCACCTCCACCAGGGCCGGAGGGAAAAGGTCGTCCTCCTCACCGACGATGAGGAGGACGGGCACGGGCAGGGAGCGGATGGCCTCACCGCTGGGGTCCAGCACCGGATAGCGACGGGGCAGGTCTTCGGGGCGGGGACCATTGAGGGCCGCTATCTCGCGGTACAGGAAGGCCAGGTGGGGGCGGCTGCGGACAAAGCGCAGCGACAGGGCACGTCGTGGCAGGCGCGAGCGCCTCTGCTCCCAGAGACGCTGGGCCAGGTGCCGGACCCGGGCGTCGGCCGCGGCCCAGACCGCCCGTCGCATGCCCACCAGGGTGTTGGCCATCACCAGCGCCCGGACCCGCTGGGGATGGCGCAGGGCATATCCCAGGCAGGTGAGGCCCCCCATGGACTGGGCCACCAGGCGCACCTCGTCCACTTCCAGGTGCTCAAGGAGGGACTCCAGGTCGTCCACGAAGTGCGTCGGGTCCGGAGGCCGGTCGTCCTGCCGCGACAGCCCGAAGCCCCGGTGGTCGAACACCAGGCAGCGGTAACGTCTAGCGAAGGCCGGGACCTGCTGCCACCAGCTCAGATGGTTGCCACCGGCGCCGTGGGCGAAGACGAGCCAGGGGCCGCGACCGTGGACCTCGTAGTAAATGGCAGCGCCGTTGACCTCGAGCGTCGGCATCGGGCTGTCACGATGATACTAGCCTGGGAAGGGCAGGAGCAACGACACTGGCCCGCCGCCCGCCATGTCCGTAAAATAGGAAACAGGAATTGGACAGGTTGTCGGCTAAAGTCGGAGGCTTGCTAAGTAGATGACCTCGTCCGCCCGCCGGAGGGGCCGTCGCCGCGGAGGCAGCGCCCGGGCCGCCGCGACGGCGGAGGCCCCCGCACCGCCTTCGGCACCTCCCCCCTTCGCCCATCCGGCCGAGGCCGAGTTCGCCCGCATCCTGGACTTCTACGGCATCGAGTGGCAATACGAGCCGCGCTCCTTTCCCCTGCGCTGGGAGGGCGGCCAGATAGTGGAGGCCTTCACCCCCGACTTCTACCTGCCCGAGTTCAATCTTTATGTCGAGCTGACCACCCTCAAGGGCGGCCTCAACACCGAAAAGAACCGCAAGGTCCGCCTCCTGCGCCAGATGTATCCCGAGGTGCGAGTCAAACTCCTCAAGAAGAGGGACGTATTCCGCCTGCTGGCCAAGTATGGCTACGGCCCCCTAGGCCCCGACGACGTGCCCGAGGTGGACCGCGTCCTTATATCCCCCGGCAAGCTCCAGCAGCGGGTGGCCGAGCTGGCAGCCGAGATCGAGCGCGACTACGCCGGTCAGCCGATAGTGCTGGTGGGAGTCCTGCGAGGGGTCATATGCTTCATGGCCGACCTGATGCGCCTGCTGCACCTGCACGCCGACATCGACTTTCTGGCCATCTCGTCCTACGGTAGCGGCGACCCAGCTGGCGTCCGCATCGTCAAGGACCTGGAGGAAGACGTGCGCGGCCGCCACGTCCTGCTGGTGGAGGACATCGTCGATACGGGCATGACCCTCAACCGCGTCCTGGCCCACCTGGAGGCGAAGGAGCCGGCCAGCCTGCGCGTGTGCGCCCTGCTGGACAAGCGGGCGCGTCGCCTCATCGACGTCCCCCTCCACTACGTCGGCTTCGAGATACCGGACGAGTTCGTGGTGGGCTACGGACTTGACTTCCGCCAACGCTACCGTAACCTGCCCTTCATCGCCGTGGTCAAACACGAACACCTGCCATGACGGCACCGCTTATCTCGGCCTATAGGCTGGAGCAAGGCCGAGGTCTAACTGCGGTCGTGTGAGGCTGATGGTTATAACAGCCTCTAGATGCCTCCAGATGGTCCTGTTCGGCGTTCGGCCACGTTGACAGGTCTATGGCGCCGCGCGAAGATTGGTGTGCTCCCCGGGAGGCGGAGTAGCAAGCGCACCGCCGAGGACACGAGGGGGCCGGGCGCAGAGCCCGAGCGCCCAAGGTCCGAGGCAGGCGCCAGCGAAAGGTCGCCCGGGGAGCGTCGTTATTGGGCGGTCGGCTCCTGCCCCTCGGCCTGGACCATCAGCTTGCTCGTCAGCTTGTCGTCGATCTCTCGCGCCAGGGCGAAATCGCGGTCCGTCAGCGCCCCCTCGCTGTGGGTGATGAGCCGCAGGGTCACCCGGTTGTAGCTGATGGTGATGTCCGGGTGGTGGCCCGCCCCCTCGGCCAGGTAGGCCACGGCGTTGACGAAGGCGATGGCCCTCAGAAAGGTGCGGAAGGTGAACTGCTTGCGCAGGCGTCCTTCCCTGAGCTCCCACCCCTGGAGGGTGCCCAGGGCCTCCTGGACCTCCTCCGGCGACAGTACCCTCGGCCCGCTCACGCTCCCACCCCTCAGGCTATGACCCCTCGCTCCTTCAGGGCCGCCACTTCCTGCTCAGAAAGGCCCAGGAGCTGCCGGAAGACGTAATCGTTGTCCTGCCCCAACACCGGCGCCGCCCGCCAGACCTCGCAGGGGGTGCCGTGCAGCTTCCAGGGAATGCCGATGTGCTTGCGCACTCCAGCCACCAGGTGTTCCTTCTCCACGAAGGCCCCCCAGGCATTGAGGCCTGGGTCCTCCGCCAGCTCCTTGTTGCACAGCGGGGGGAAGGCAGCCACCCCTGCCTCCTGCAGCTTGCGCGTCGCCTCGAAGGGGTCCTGGGTCAGGGTCCACTCCTCCACCACCC
This sequence comes from Dehalococcoidia bacterium, assembly GCA_035574155.1. Classification (GTDB taxonomy): domain Bacteria; phylum Chloroflexota; class Dehalococcoidia; order SM23-28-2; family HRBIN24; genus HRBIN24. The sequence continues at coordinate 15,608 of DATLZD010000021.1, forward strand.
GCTCCAGCTCGTCCTCGTTGCGCTTTCGCGCCTCCAGGGTGGCGAAGCGCGGATCGTCGGCCAGCTCGGGACGGCCCATGACGCCGCACAAAGCGCGCCACTCCTCGTCGCTGGCGCAGGCGATGCCCACCCAACGGTCCTCCGGCAGCAGCCCGTAGGGCAGCGACTCGGGGTCGGCCGGCCGACAGCGGAAGAACCCGTGGGGAGCCATATGGGGGTCGCGGTTGCCCAGCCGTGGCGGCTGGTGGCCCAGCATCTGCTGGTGCAGGATGGCGTCCCCCAGCAGCACGATGGTCGACTCCCACTGGGACATGTCTATGTATTGCCCCTCGCCGGTGCGCTGGCGGTGCCACAGGGCCGCCAGAACGGCGAACGCCGCGTGGTGCCCGGCGTTGGGGTCGCCGTAGGACAGCCCAACGTGCATGGGCTGGTCCCAGTGCCGGTACCCCGTCAGGGTGGAGAACCCGGACATGGGGACCTGGGCCGGTCCATAGGCCACGTAGTGCCGCAGGGGCCCGGTCTGGCCATAGCCCGACATGCTGATCATGATGATGTCCGGCTTGACCTTGCGCAGCTCCTCGTATCCCAGGCCCAGGCGCTCCATCACGCCGGGCGCGAAGTTCTCCACCACGATGTCGCTGATGCCCACCAGACGCTTGGCCAGCGCCTGACCGTCCTCGGTCTGCAGGTCGAGGGTGATGGCCCGCTTGCCCTGGTTGTACTGGTTAAAGTAGCCGGACGTGTTGGGGTTGGGCTGCCCCTCCGCCCAGGGGGGCAGCATCCGCGTCACGCAGATGCGCTTGGTGGTCTCGACGCGGATCACCTCGGCCCCCATGTGGGCCAACTGCAGCGTGCAGAAGGGGCCCGCCCATACCCAGCTGAAGTCGGCCACCCGGATGCCGGTCAGCGGTCCCTTGCCGTGCTCAGCCATGGCTCCCTCCTCAGATGACTCCGCTGGCCCTGAGGGCCTCCAGCTCCGGACGGGGGATGCCCAAGAGGCCGCCGAAGACCTCATCGTTGTGCTGGCCCAGGGTCGGCGCCGGCGACCTCAGCTCCCACGGGGTCAGCGAGGGGCGATAGGGAGCGCCCGGATACTCGTAGCGGCCCGCCACCGGGTGGTCAACGGTGACAAAGAAGCCCCGTGCCCGCAGATGGTCCGACCGCAGCAGGTCACCCATGGTGGAGGCCGGCGCGAAGGGAATTCGGCGCTCGTTGGCCGCCCGGTACAGCTCGTCGACCGTCCAGTTGCTGACCCATTCTTCCAGGTAAGGGCGCAGCACGTCGTAGTTCTGTGCTCGGGACAGCCGGTCCTTGAAGATCTCCCACTCGGCCCATTCGGGATTGCCCATCAGCTCCACGAAGGCCTTCCACTGGTGCTCCTCCACGCACAGGACGAAGATCCAGCCGTCCTTGCAGCGGAAGAAGTCGATGGGCTGGATGGGCCGCTGGCCCCAGCGGACCGACACCACGTGCATGTAGGGCCAGGCGGTATAAGTCATCTCCAGGAAGGAGGCCACCACTGCCTGGGCGTTCACCTCCACGTGCTGGCCACGGCCGTCCCGCTGGCGGGCCAGCAGGGCGCCCATGGTGGCCACGGCCGCTGCCGCCCCCGCCTGGTACTCCGTCTGCTGGCCGTAGGCCTTCAGGGGAGGCTCCTCCGGATGGCCCGGCCAGCCATTGATCCAGGCCCAACCCCCGGCAGCCATGACCGTTATGTCGTGGGCCTTGTAGTCCCGATAGGGCCCGTCCAGCCCAAAGGGGGTGATGGAGGTCATCACCAGCCGCGGGTTGGCCTCTGCCAGCCAACCGTAGTCGAGCCGTCGGCGTTCCATCTCCGGCGGCGGGTAGTTGTGGACCAGCACGTCGGCCTGGGCGACCAGGCGCCGCAGCAGCTCCTGCCCCTCGGGCCGTTTCAGGTCGAGGGTGACCCCCCGCTTGTTGCAGTTCAGATAAAGGAAGAGGCCGCTCTTCTCGGGATGGGGCACCCCATCGGGAAAGGGGCCCCGCTTCCGTGCCGGGTCGCCGGGCGGCTCCTCCACCTTGATGACATCGGCGCCCAGGTCGGCCATCAGCTTGGCCATGTAGGACGCGGCCACCATCTGGCCGCATTCGATGACCCTCAGTCCCTCCAAGGCCCGAGGTGCCATGTCACACCCCCTGTGTCGGTCGCCTGGACTGCGATGACACGTGTATAGGACGCGCGCCCTAGGCGGCGTCGCGCCTATAATACCCGTGGCGATGAGGCTCATGCAACGCGGCCGACGGGCACCTGCCCGGCCGAAGGGTAGGTTGCGTCTGCCCCTGCCCCTGCTGGCCTTCACCGCCCTGCTCCTGGCCTATGGCAACGCCGTGTCCGCCGTCAGCGGCGACACCAGCAGCGAATGGGCCTTCATCGGCCTCGGCCTGGCGCTGATGGCGTTGGCCCTGGTCTGGGCACGGCGCGCTGCTGGCCTCTCCTGGCAGCAAATGGGACTGGCCGACCCGGCCTGGCCCCGCCACCTGGCCCTGGGGGCGGCCGTGGGCGGGCTGGTCATCCTGCCCGTCCTCCTCTACTTCCTGGTCCCGGTGGGCGTGCCCGGTGGCGAGATAGGCTACGACGAGGCCGAGAGGGCAACGGTCGGCTCGCTGCTGCTGTGGGCGCTGGTCCGCCAGCCGCTGGGGGTCTCCATATTCGAGGAGGTGATGTTCCGCGGCCTGATGCAGGGGCTGGCGGTGCAGGCCTGGGGAACCCGCGGTGGCGTCGGCTTCGTGGCGGTGGCCTTTGCCCTCTGGCACTTGGTGGTCAACTACCGCACCGTCCAGGAGACCAACCTCGCTCAGGAGCCGGCCCTGGCCGCTGTGGCCCAGGTCGTATCCCTGGCTGGCCTGATGGTGGGGTCCCTGGTGTTGAGCTGGCTGCGGCTGCGCAGCGGCGGTCTGGCAGCGCCCATCGGCTTCCACTGGGCGACGGTGGTGGCCATGCAGAGCACCCTCTTCGCGCTGGCCAGGTAGGGAGGGGGCGGTGCCGGCCGTCCTGCTGACGGGTCCGCCAGGCTCCGGCAAGACGACCCTGGTGCTGCGGGCCCTGCAGGCCCTCTCCCGGCCTGCCGGCGGCTTCTACACCGAGGAGATCAGGAGGGGTGGACGTCGCCTGGGGTTCCGCCTGGTGACCCTGGACGGACGCCAGGCCGTCCTGGCCTCGGTGGACAGCTGCAGCCCCCTGCGCGTCTCCCGCTACGGCGTAGAGCTGGCCGCCGTCGACGAGCTAGGGGTGCCGGCCGTCCTGGAGGCTGTCAGCCGGGGTTGGCTGACGGTGATCGACGAGATCGGGAAGATGGAGCTGCTCTCATCCCGCTTCCGGGAGGCGGTCCTGAAGGCCCTGGACAGCGGGGCGACCGTCCTCGGCACCGTCATGCTGGCCCCCCACCCCTTCGCCGACGCCATCAAGGCCCGTCCGGACGTGACCGTGCTGCACCTGACGCCCGACAACCGCCAAGAAGTGGAGAGGCAGGTGCAGGAGCTGCTACGGGACCGACGAGGTTGACGCGCAGGTTAAGGGACTGCTAGAATGCGGGCGCCCTGGGGGTGGTCGGCGTGAAGTTCGGCGTGTTCTTCGAGCTGTCGGTGCCCAAGCCCTGGCACGAGCGCAGCGAGCACCAGGTCTACTTCAACGCGCTGGAGCAGGTGGAGCTAGCCGATCAGCTGGGCTTCGACCAGGCCTGGGCCGTGGAGCACCACTTCCTGGAGGAGTACTCCCACTGCTCGGCCCCCGAGGTTTTCCTGGCCGCTGCCGCCATGCGCACTCAGCGCATCCGCCTGGGCCACGGGGTCATGATGGTCCTGCCGCCCTTCAACCACCCAGTGCGCTGCGCGGAGCGGGCCGCCGCCCTAGACATCATCTCCAATGGCCGGTTGGAGTTCGGGACGGGCCGCTCGGCCACCTGGACGGAGTTGGGAGGGTTCAACTGCGACCCTGACCTGACCAAGGATATGTGGGACGAGGCGCTGCGGGCCATCCCCAAGATGTGGACGCAAGAGGTGTTCTCCTGGCAAGGCAAGTTCTTCTCGGTCCCGCCCCGCTGCATCCTGCCCAAGCCCTTGCAGAAGCCGCACCCGCCCCTGTGGGTGGCCGTCACCAGCCCCGAGACGGCCATCCAGGCGGCCGAGCGTGGCATCGGCTGTCTGGGCGTGTCGGTCGGCACGCCCCAGGAATACGAGGAGAGAGTGAAGGCGTACCGACGCATCGTCCGCGAGTGCGAGCCCGTGGGGGAGTTCGTCAACGACCAGGTCAACGGGGTCACCTTCCTCTACGTGGACGAGACCGAGGAGGAGGCCCGGCTGTGGGGCAGCAAGCTGGTCTACACCTTCGGCCTCCTGGCCGCCCACTTCACCGGCGTCAGCGCTATCTACCCCAGCCCGGCCTACAAGGTGCCCGGCCTCCTGTTCGCCCTGCGCCGGGAGCAGGAACAGCGCGCCTCTCCCACGGCCGCCGGCAGCGGCGAGGGCAACATCATCCGCGAGGGGATGGCCATCGGCACGCCGGAGACCGTCATCCGGAACCTGAAGATGTGGGAGGAGATCGGGGTGGACCGCATGGTGTTCCTCCTCAACGCCGGGGAGGTCATACCCCAAGAGAAGGTGCTACGAAGCCTGCGCCTCTTCGCCGAGCACGTGCTGCCCAAGTTCGACCCCGAGGCAGCGGCGGCCCGGTCCGGCGATGGCAAGGGCAAGGCGCCCCGCTAGGAGGAGCGGGACGATGCCCGACCAGGGCCAGATGTCGGCGGACCGGTTGCCCCATACCCTGCCGCTGGTCTCTCCCCCCTACCCACCGCCCCCATGGCCGCTGCCCGGCGCCCGCCTGCTGAAGGCCACCTACGAGACCGACAAGGACGCAGTCCTGCGCTGGTTGCCCCCCAGTCTGGGGAGGCCCGTCCCGCCCTACGCCCACATCATCGTGGGCCACTTCCCCGAGACGCCCATCGGTCCCTTTTCGCTGGCGGTCCAGGCCCTGGGCTGCCGCGCCCGCTTCCTGGTGCGCGCCTACAGCCTGCAGGCCGTGACCGATTCGCCCACCGCCCTCATGGCGCTGCGGGAGGTCTGGGGATTCCCTTGCCTGCTGGGCCGCATCGCCGTCACGGAGGGTGACGGCGAGGCCGAGGCACGCATCGAGGTGGGGGGCACCGTCGTGTGCGTGGTGGCCCTGCGCGGGGGCGCGCCCATCGATGCCGAGCTGGTCCGCTTCGACCCCTACCTGAACCTGCGTCTGACCCCCTCCGTCCAGGAGGGCCAGCGACCGCCCTACCTGACGCTGGCCCAGATAGACCCCCACTACGAGGTCAAACGCGCCCTCAGGGGCAAGGTCGAGGTCGGCTTTCCCCGAGCCAACGAGGGCGCCCCCTGGCACGCGGTCCCCTTCCTGGCACCGGTGGTGGCGGTGTGGGCCGAGGCCGATACCGAGCTGCCCTACGCCCGCTTCGTCATGCCCTACTGAGGCCAGGGGAGGGCCTGCCCATGGTCGCCATGAGGCTGTTTGGGAAAAGGCTCAGGGCGCGTCGTCGTTCCATACAAATGAGACAAGAGAAGGTTTTTAGCAGAGCTCCTGTCCTGCAAGGCCTGATGTGGCCGCAAGTGGTGGTAGAGCCGTCTCTAATTGGCCTTTAGGATCGACTGCGCCGCTTGCCGAGCTCGTGCCACATCCTGCGTCACAAAGGCGCCGACCATTATGCCAGGCTTATCGCCATCAGGCATCCGCTCAATAATGATCACCGCAGCGTCGTCAACAAGGCCGCCCGCAACGGGCGACAGCACTAGGGCGGGATGCCCTTGAATCTCCTCTATCGAGAGCCGTGAGGCAGGCGCTTCCAGGGCAACCCGCGGCTCACCTACGAAGTAGCGTCGGAACATGTAGCCGAAGCCACCCGGGACGTCGCTCCCGATGTAATGCGCTTCCACGACCGGCGACAGGCACCCACTCGCGCCTACAGGGCTGTAGGCGCCTGGTCTGAATGCCCCTTCCAGAAGGGGATGGAATAGCTCCGAGGATCGCGCCACGGCCTCAGGCGTTGGGCCCATAACGTCGCAAGGGGGGAAGTCGGCATTGGCAGACCCTATCACAAAGGGGCCCAGCTGGCCCTGAAACCTCGGCGTCTGCCAGCCTTCCCTCAAAGCACGTCTCGCCTCCTCAATGACTGGACTTTCTGGCGGCGTGTCCGATTCGCCACCCGACGATGTCCGGAGGGCCTGGGCGACGAACAAGCCACCCGCAACCAAGGCTACAATCCCCAGGAATGCTACGCGCGTAAGAACCCCGCGGTTCACTGCTTACCACCGCCCCCAGCCATGGTGATTACTGAGGATACCATTCCCACTTGTGAAGCCAGTGGTTCCAAGCTCAGTAGTAGCGTCGGGCAAACCATGGTGGCAACACCAGATGCCTGCTCAGCCGCGCCTCTACTGTAGGCCAGTCCGAGATGATTTATCAACCCCTTGGGAGGCTGTTTGAGAGAGGGGGCTCAGATGTGGTGTTGAGCGACTGGGAGGTAGCTGAGCGAGAAGGCGGACATTGGACCAGGCCCAGGTTCCAGAGGAGGAGGCGTCCCCACACTGCCCGCAGGGCCATCCTCAGCCTCCCCCCTCCAGGTAGCTGCCGCACAGGGCCTTCAGCGGCCCTATCCAGGACTCCACCAGGTAGCGGGCCTATACAGGTCTCGATGCCCCTGCCAGGGCCTCTAGGGCCCAGCGCCCCTCTTCGCCCCTCACCCCTGCCACATGCCCTCCCTCACCGCCCCCACCGCCTGCCAGCCCAGGCCCCGCACCTGGGAGAGCACCTGCCGGCTCAGGCCGTAGAGGGCATCGGCCAGGGACCACAGGCCCTCCCCCAGCCCTGGGCCGGGCCCAGCCGCTGCCCCAGCAGCCGGCGCTCCCAGCTTTGGGGAGGCCCTAGGCAGGCGCCCAGGAGCATCCTCCTGCCTCCCGCCACCCCTACCACCACCCCCTTCACGTGGGGGCGCAGCCGCCTCAGCCCCATCCCCCTGCGCCAGCGGGCCCAGAAGGGCAGCCCGAAGCCAAAGCCTGTGCCATCAGCCAGCACCAGCCCCAGGTCATGGCGGCCCAGCCCCTTCCAGCGCTCCTCGGGCATGCGCCTCACCCGATGGCGGAGGGCGCTGGTCCGGGCACCCGAGCCGGGGCCTGGCGTGAGGCCGACTCCAGCTTGCGCCAGGAGAGGCCAGGGAGCTGCTGGAAGCCCCCCAGGGCCAGCACCGGCCCCTCGCTGCACTTGGGGGACGGCCCCGCCTATGGGGCTGGGGGCGCCGGGCACAGGAGGCCTCTCCTATCTCCACCAGCCTGGAGAGGGGCAGCCCGGCGCGGCCCATGGCCCCACCACCTCTCCATCACCCCTTGGCCATAACTCCACACCTCACCTGCCCCCTTTCTCAAACAGTCTCGGTCGCCATTGACCCGAAGCTGCCCTGAGTCCATACTAGCCATAGATAATGTGTTCAAGACATGGGGGGCGAGATGACGGTCAACCCTAGACGCCACGGCCAGGGTCCCCGCAGACGCACCCGTCGAGGGCCCCTGACCCGCAAGCACATCCTGGACGTATCGCTGCGCCTCTTCTCTGAGCGGGGCTTCGCCCGAACCAGCATCCGCGACATCGCCCGCGACGCCGGCATCACCGATGCCGCCATCTACTATCACTTCTCGTCCAAGCGGGAGTTGCTGGAGGCGCTGGTGGAGGAGCGGGGCTTCGGCGTGCGGCTCCAGAAGCTGGAGGAGTGGGAGCCGGACGTGCCCCTGCGGGAGGGGCTGCTGGGCATGGCCGCTGGGGCCATCGCCTTCATGGACGAGAACCGCGACTTCCTTCGCCTCATCCTGATGGAGGGGCTGGCCGGCGACGACGTCACCAACGAGCAGTACTGCAAGCTGCTGGAGCGCTGGGAACGCGCCCTGGTGGGGGTGCTGGAGCGCTACAAGGCCCGCGGCGAGCTGGGCGACTACGACCCCGAGCTGCTGGCGCGCCACACTATCTACCTCATCCTGGGGGCGTTCGTGGACTCCCTGATGGCGCGGGAGGACACCTCTGCCCCGCCGGCCGAGCGCCGGGAGGAGCTGTCCCGCCTGGTGACCCGCGCCCTCTCCCGGCTGCCTCTGGGCTGATGCAGCAAGGGTGCGACATGCACCCTATGGTCTGGACAGGCCTGGTCTGGGGACCCCTACTGGCAGCTTCCGTCGCCCTCTCGGCCATGGCGGCCCGCAACACCCCTCTACCCGGCGACGCCGCCGTGCTCCGCTGGGCACAAGGCCTCCCCTTCCCGGGCGAGGGGCTGTGCCAGGCGGTGCGGGCCATCACCACCACCCAAGTGGTGCTGGCGAGCGGGGGCGTCATGGTCGTGCTGCTGGCGCTGGTGGGACGACGTCACGAGGCCCTCGTCCTGGCGCTGGGACTGGCCGCCCTGCCCCTGCTGCAGTGGGGGATCAAGGAGCTGGTGGACAGGCCTCGCCCGGGGCCACCCTGGTCGGAGCTGCGGGCCGGCTACACCAGCCCCAGTTTCCCGGCCGGGCACGTCATGAGCCCCACCGTCCTCTACACTTACCTCCTGTGGCTGGCCATGGCCAACCGGGTCCCCAGGCCGTGGCGCTGGCCCCTGGGCGCCTGGTCGGCCCTGGTGTTGGTCTGGGCGGGGCCGCCCAACGTCTGGCTAGGGGTCCACTGGCCCAGCGACGTGCTGGGAGGATGGGCCTGGGGCCTGGTCCTGTCCCTGCCGCTGGTGGCCGCGACCCCAATCGCCCCTCGGCTTGTCAAGGCCGCCGGCAGGCGATAAAGTAGTGGCAGGGCGGGCGATTCGGCCAAAGCGCACAAACGGATGAGAGGATTTCGTCCATGCGCATAGCGGTGGCCGCTGACCACGCCGGGCTACCCCTGAAGGAGGTGGTGATAGCCCACTTGTCCGGCCAGGGACACCGGGTGATAGACCTGGGCACCGACAGCCTAGAGCCGGTGGACTACCCCGATTATGCCCGATTGGTCGGCGAGGCCCTGCAGCGGGGGGAAGCAGACCGTGGCATCGTCATCTGCGGCAGCGGCGTGGGGGCCAGCATCGCTGCCAACAAGATGAGGGGCGTGCGCGCCGCCGTCTGCCACGACACCTATTCGGCCCGCCAGGGCGTGGAGCATGACGACATGAATGTCCTCTGTCTCGGCTCGCGGGTGGTGGGTCCTGACCTGGCCATCGAGCTGGTCCAGGCCTTCGTGCAAGCCCGCTTCAGCGGCGAGGAGCGCTATCGCCGCCGTCTCGAGAAGGTGCTGGCCCTGGAGGAGGCCGCCTCCCGTTGCCAACAGGAGGCCAGGACGCCGTGACCAACCCCCTCCTCGCGCTGCGGGGCCTCGGCCAGAGCATCTGGTTGGACAGCCTGGGCCGCCGTCTGCTCGGTTCGGGCGAGCTGGCCCGTCTGCTGAGGGAGGACGGGGTCGTCGGCGTCACCTCCAACCCCGCCATATTCGAGAAGGCCATCGTCGAGACGGAGGACTACGACGCCGATATCGCGCGCCTGGCGGCCAGCGGCCGCGACGCCGCCGCCATCTATGACGAGTTGGTGGTGGAGGACGTCCGCCAGGCGGCTGACCTGCTGCTGCCGGTCTACGAGGCGACCCAGGGGCAGGACGGATACGTGAGCCTGGAGGTGTCGCCCGAGCTGGCCCATGACGCCGGGGGGACGGTGGCGGCTGTCAGGCGTCTCTGGCAGGCGGTGGGCCGTCCCAACCTGATGGTCAAGATACCGGGCACCGTCCAGGGCCTGGAGGCCATCGAGGCCTGCCTCTCGGAGGGCATGAACATCAACGTGACGCTCCTCTTCAGCGTCCGCCGCTACGAAGAGGTAGCCTGGGCCTATGTCCGTGCCCTGGAGCGACGGGCGGCCCAGGGCCTCCCCGTGGACCGAGTGGCCTCTGTCGCCAGCTTTTTCGTCAGCCGTGTCGACACCCTGGTGGACCGGCTGCTGGAGGAGCGCCTCTCGGCCGACCCGTCCCTGGCGGAAGAGGTCAGGCCCCTCCTGGGAAAGGCCGGCATAGCCAACGCCAAGCTGGCCTACCGTCGCTTCCAGCAGGTGTTCTCGGGCCCACGTTTCCTCGCTCTGGTCCAGAAGGGCGCCCGCGTGCAACGCTGCCTGTGGGCGAGCACCAGCACCAAGAACCCCGCCTACTCGGACGTGATGTATGTGGAGGGCCTCATAGGCCCTCAGACCGTCAACACCCTGCCCCCAGCGACCCTCGAGGCCTTCCGCGACCACGGGCGGGTGGCGGCCACGTTGGCCCAGGGGGTGGAGGAGGCCGAGGCCATCATCGCCCGTCTCGCTTCCTTGGGCATCGACATCGAGGAGGTGGCCGCGCAACTGGAGGCCGAGGGCGTGCGCCTGTTCGTCGAGGCCTACCGCCGGACCTTGACGGCGCTGGCAGAGAAGGCCCGACGCCTGGCCGCCGCGCGGCCCTGAACCCCGGCGTGGTAGCTCCCCCAGCGAGGGAAGGGGTGTCCCCACCGTGGGGCGCCGCTCCGGCGTCGAGGACCGCTGCCGCCCAGCTTGACACGGCCAAGGGGGTGGGATAAGGTCGAACACGGTCGGCCGACGGTCTGGAGTCCTGATGTCGTCTCCCATCGTCTGCGTCCGCTGCGGCCGTAGTGCCCAGCCGCTGCCGGGTCCACCCACCGGCGGCCGGCTGGGTCGTCAGATCCAGGAGTCTGTCTGCGCCGATTGCTGGAACGAGTGGCGCGAGGTCTCGGGCCGCGTCATCGCCCACTACGGCCTCAACATGGGCAACCCCGACCACCGGCACCAACTGCGAGAGCTGATGAAGGACTTCCTCAACCTGCCCTCTCAGGAAGGGGCCCAGGCCGGGCAGTGACGTCCCCATGACCAACCGCCTGGCCAACGAGACCAGCCCCTACCTGCAGCAGCACGCTGACAACCCCGTGGACTGGTACCCCTGGGGGGAGGAGGCCTTCCGCCGGGCCCAGGAGGAGGACAAGCCCATCCTCCTCAGCATCGGCTACTCGTCCTGCCACTGGTGCCACGTCATGGAGCGGGAGTGCTTCGAGGACCCGGACATCGCCCGCATCATGAACGAGAACTTCGTCTGCATCAAGGTGGACCGCGAGGAGCGGCCCGACGTGGACGCCGTCTACATGCAGGCGGTCCAGGCCATGACCGGCTCCGGCGGCTGGCCCCTTACTGTCTTCCTGACCCCGAAGGGAGAGCCCTTCTTCGGCGGGACCTACTTCCCGCCCGAGGACCGTCACGGGCTGCCAGGCTTCCCCCGCGTCCTCATGGCCATTGCCCAGGCCTACCGGGAGCAGCGGGACCAAGTGGTGCGGCAGGCCCAGCAGCTCACCGCCCACCTCCAGCGGCTGTCGACCCTGCGCTCGCCGCCCGAGCCCCTTACGCCCGATGTCCTGCGCGAGGCCTTTCAGGGGGTCCAGTCCCAGTTCGATCCCGAATACGGCGGCTTCGGGCCCGCGCCCAAGTTCCCCCAGCCCTTGGTGTGGGAGTTCGTCCTGCGCTACCATGCCCGCACGGGCGACACCCAGCCCCTGGACATGGTCCAACGGACCCTTCACGCCATGGCCCGCGGCGGCATACGCGACCACCTAGGCGGCGGCTTCCACCGCTATTCCACCGACCGGTACTGGTTGGTGCCCCACTTCGAGAAGATGCTCTACGACAATGCCCTCCTGGCCCGGCTCTACCTGCACGCCTACCAGGCCACCGGCTCCCCAGACCACCGGAGGGTCGCGGAGGAGACCCTGGGCTACATGCTCTCCGAGATGCGGCTACCGGACGGCGCCTTCGCCTCCGCCCAGGACGCCGACAGCGAAGGGGTCGAGGGCAAGTACTATGTCTGGACCTGGCAGGAGGTGATGGACGTCCTGGGGCCAGAGCTGGGACCTGCCTTCTGTGTGGTCTACGGCATCAGCCCCGAGGGCAACTGGGAAGGGAAGAACGTGCTCCACCTGTCCGTCCCTCTGGAGGAGGCGGCCCGCCGACTGGGAACCGATGTCCCTTCCCTTGACTCGGCCCTGGAGGAGGGCCGCCGACGCCTGCTGGAGGCGAGGCGTCGGCGCGTCCCCCCCGAGCGTGACGAAAAGGTCCTGGTCTCCTGGAACGGTCTCGCCCTGGGCGCGCTGGCCGAGGCCGCCGCCGTCCTGGGCCGTGAGGACCTCCGCCGCGCGGCCGAAGAGTGCGCCCGCTTCCTCCTGGAGGAGCTGGTCCGCGATGGCCAGCTGATGCACACCTGGAAGGACGGTCAGACCAAGCTTCCCGCCTACCTGGACGATTACGCCTGCCTGGTCACGGGGCTGATGGCCCTGCACGAGGCCACCTTCGAGCCCCGCTGGCTGGAGGAGGCCCTCCGCCTGGGCCGCCAGATGGTGGACCTGTTCTGGGACCCCCGTCAGGAGGCCTTCTACGACACCAGCGCCCGCCACCAGCAGCTGGTGGTCCGCCCCCGCGACCTGCTGGACAACGCCTACCCCTGCGGCAGCTCCGAGGCGGCCCGTGCCCTCCTGTTGCTGGCCACCGTCAGCGGCGACCACGCCCTGGCCGACGTGGCTACCCGCGCCCTGCGGGGCGTGCGCGAGTTGATGGCCCGCGCCCCCCTGGGAAGCGGCAACTGGCTCTGCGCCCTGGACTTCTACCTCGCCCGCCCCAAGGAGATAGCCATAGTGGGCGATCCCGCATCCGCTGACACACGTCGCCTGCTGGACGTCGTCTACGGACGTTTCCGGCCCAACAAGGTGGTGGCAGGCCTGCCGCCGGGCGCCCGACCGCCCGCCGACGTCCCGCTCCTGCAGGGGAGAGAGGCCCTGGGAGGCCACGCCACCGCCTACGTCTGCCAGGACTTCGCCTGCCGGCAGCCCACCAGCGACCCGCAGGTCCTGGCCGCCCAGCTAGAGGACCTCTGAACCGAATGGGCAACCGGGACACGGCAGCCGCCTGGGAATACCACAACTCCACCAAGCACTCCTACTGGAGCGTGCGGCTGGAGTCCCATCAGCTTGACTGGGCCAACGAGCCCCTGCCCTTCAAGCTCTACCGCGGTCTGGAGCCCATCCCTCTGCCGCGGGACCTGGACGCCACCTCCGCCCCCTGCCTGGAGGCCATCGGTTGCCCGGACTACCCCACCGAGAGAGAGGTCCCCGACCTGGCGACCCTTGCCAGCCTGCTCTACTTCTCTGCCGGCATCACCAAGCGGGTCCGCTATCCCGGGGGCGAGATCTACTTCCGCGCAGCCGCCTGCACCGGGGCCCTCTACCACATAGACCTCTACCTGGTCTGCGCCGACCTGCCCGACCTGCCGGCCGGCGTGTACCACTTCGGCCCCCACGATTTCGCCCTGCGGCGCCTGCGCCAGGGGGACTACCGACCGGTCCTGGTAGAGGCCAGCGGCGGAGAGCCGGCCCTGTCCCAGGCGCCCGCGGCCATCGTCTTCGCCAGCACCTTCTGGCGCAACGCCTGGAAGTACCGCGCCCGCACCTACCGCCACGCCTTCTGGGACTCGGGGACCATTCTGGCCAACCTGCTGGCCATGGCCGCTGCTCACCGGCTGCCCGCTCGGGTAGTCCTAGGCTTCGCCGATGCCCCCGTGGACCACCTTCTGGGGCTGGACGGGAGGCGGGAGGCCTCCCTGTTCATGGTCGCCCTGGGCCGCAGCAGCCCGGCAGCCGGGAAGCCGCCGCCCGTGCCGCGGCTGGAACTGGAGACGGTGCGACCATCGCCCCGGGAGGTGGAGTACCCTGCCATCGTGGCCATCCACCAGGCCTCGTCCCTGGAGAGCGGCCAGGAGGCGGCCGCCTGGCGCGGCCCTCCCCCTCCCCTGCCCTGGCCACCCCCCTCAGGCCCCCTCTTCCCCCTGCAGCCCCTGGACGACCCCCCCAGCGACGGCGTGGAGGAGGTGGTCCTGCGGCGGGGGTCCACCCGTCGCTTCGACCGCTCCCGCACCCTGGACTTCCGGGAGCTTTCGACCATCGTCCGTGCCGCCACCCGGGGCGTGCCGGCCGACTTCCTGCCGCCCTCGGGCCTGGGTCTCAACCGACTCTTCATCATCGCCGGTGCCGTGGACGGGCTGCCTGCGGGGGCCTACCTTTACCGGCCGCAGGAGGAGGCGCTGGAACTGCTGCGGGAGGGCGACTTCCGCGCCCAGGCCGGCTACCTGGCCCTGGAGCAGCCGCTGGGCGCCGATGCCTGCGCCGACCTCTACCTCCTCTCGCCGTTAGGAATGGCCCTGGAGCGCTTCGGCAACCGGGGCTACCGGGCCGCCCAACTGGAGGCGGGCACGGTGGGGGGCAAAGTATATCTGGCAGCCTATGCCTTGCGACGGGGCGCCACCGGCCTGACCTTCTACGATGACGACGTGGTCTCCTTCTTCTCCCCCGCCGCCGGCGGCCACTGCGTCATGTTCCTGACGGCAGTGGGCGTGCCGCGGCGCCGCCGCTAGACCCCCTTCGTCTGTCACGTCACCCCTGTAACGCCTGCCGGCCCGGCGAGTCTCTTCCCTGGAGTCTACGTCCTGGGGGTGAGAGCTCAGGGGACGGCTATACCCATTCCCGGCAGCAGGTCAAGGACCGAGACGAAAGGAGGTAAGCAGATGCTGGGCTTGGTCATACGCCACCTGTGGGCCGTTTTCGGGCCGGCCAGCGAGGAAGAGGAGGGCCAGGCCCTCACCGAGTACGGGCTCATCCTGGCCCTCATCGCCATAGCTGCGATTGGCGCACTTGTGCTGATTGGGACCGCCGTAGCCGGCGTGCTGGATGACATCGGTAACTGCTTGCAGGACCCGACGACCTGCGTGTAGCCCGTTACGACTGACGGGGCGGCGCAGGCATAAGGCTAGGGCACCTGTTAGGGAGGTGTGCCAGCGATGGTCCGCGGCCGGGCGGGAGGGCGGGGCCAGGCGGTGGTGGAGCTGGCCCTCGCCCTCCCCCTGCTGGCCCTCCTCCTCTTCGGCATCATCGACTTCGGCCTGGGCCTCAGCGCCCGCATCCAGGTCTCCAACGCGGTGCGGGAGGGCGCACGCCTCGCCGCCGTCAAGTGGCAGGAGGCCGACATCGAGCAGCAGGTCCGGCAGAGGGTCATGGGCCTGACCGATACGGTGGTCAACGCCACCCTCGGCACGCCCGTGGTGGAGTTCCCCGAGGGGAGGACCCCCGGTGCCTCCGTCAGGGTGCGCCTGGACTGCCGCTACAACTTCTTCGTCCCCGGTCTTGCGGGCATCGCCGACCTCAACTGCTCCTCCAGCACCGTCATGCGACTGGAGTGAGAGGATGGACGGTCGCGGACAGCGGGGCAACGTCATCGTGCTGGTGGCCCTGGCGCTGGTGGGGCTGATGGGCTTCGCGGCTGTCGCCGTGGACGTGGGCTACTTCGTCTGGCAGCGGCAGGACCTCCAGCGTGTGGCCGATGCCGCTGCCCTGGCCGGCATCCAAGAGCTGCCCGAGGACCCCACCGCCGCGGTGGCGGTGGCCGCCGACTATGCCCAGCGCAACGGTGCCGGCTCCCACGGCTGGGTCCTGGAGTCGGTGCGGGTGGTCAACGGCACGTCCCTGGAAGTCCGCATCAGCCATCCCGACGCCCCCTTCTTCCTGGGGCGGGTGCTGGGCTTCCACGTGCTGGACGTGACCGCTCGGGCCACGGCCGCCGTGCAGTCCCCTGTCCGCTCCGACAACGTCATGCCCTGGGCGCTGCGGGAGTCGGCCCGCCAGCGCGCCCAGCCCGGCGACGTCGTCACGGTCAAGTACAGCGCCGGCAGCGGGTCCCAGGGCGACTACGGGGCCCTGTCCGTCATCAAGCGCGGCTCCAGTCAGTACGAGGAGAACATCAAGAACGGCGTCACCCTGGAGCTGTTCCGCACCTACGAGGTGGAGACGGGCAACATGACCGGCGCCACCCGCGACGGCATGACCTATCGCCTGGGCAACACCGACCCTGCCTGCGATACCTTCGCCGAGGTCTTCCAGCAGGTGGAGCCGGGAACGTGGCGCTTCCGCAACGAGGCCTGCAACCCCTGGTCACCCATCGGCCAGGGGAGCAAGCGCGTGGTCCTCATACCCGTCATCGCGGACGATGCCGACCCCGGCCGTGGGCAGGTGACGGCCATCGGCTTCGCCCTGGCCTTTCTGGAGGACTTCACCTGCCCCAGCGGCAACGAGTGCGACGTGCAGGTCAGGTTCGTCCAGGCCCTCATGTCGCCCGACGACCAGATGCTCTACGGCAACTACGACTCCAGATCCGGGCTCAAGGTGGTCCGCCTGGTCCAATAGGGAAGGAGGGAGAAGCCGATGCTGGGCATGCAGGCCCTGGGCAGAGGGGGACAGCGACTGGCCCTACCCCTGGCCGCCCTCCTGGGCCTCGTGAGCGCCCTGCTCATCTTTGTCGTGCTGAGCAACGCCGGTGGCGGCGGTGGCCAGGGCGCCGAGAGCGCGGCGACCGTCCCGGCGGTCATAGCGGCCGTGGACATACCGGCCCGCACCCGCATCACCGCCGACATGGTGGAGGTGCGGCCCGTGCCCAGGGACCTGGTGAGCGCCAAGGCCTTCTCCAACGCCCAGGACGTGGTCGGCAAGGTGGCGCGCTTCCCCATCGCCGCCAAGGAGCAGGTCACGGCCGACAGCCTGGTGGAGACGTCCCTGGGGGTCGAGGCCGGCCGCAACGCGCCCCTGGCGGTCCAGGTGCCGCCGGGCAAGCGGGCCCTGGCCATCAAGGCCAGCGAGGACACCGCTGCCGGGGGCCTGGTGCTGCCCGGAGACTTCGTCGACGTCATCGGCGTGTTCGAGATAGGCGGTGAGGGGGCGGACCGACGCACCGTCTCGGTGGTGGTGGCCCAGAACGTGCAGGTCCTGGCCATCGGCCAGCGCATCACCGACCTGCCCCCGGGGTCTGCCGATCTGCCCCCCAACGAGCGAGTGAACCTGCGCAACGCCAGCCCCGACCCCGGGGCCAAGACCATGACCCTGGCCGTGAGCCCCGAGGAGGCCCTGGCCCTCTCCCTGGCCAGCGAGAAGGGCGCCCTGCGGGTGGCCCTGCGCTCCTTCACCGACACCAACCGGACCAGCGCCCGGGTGCTGCCGCCGGGGGCCGTGCTGCCGCCGGAGATAGCCGCCATCCTGCAGCTGACCCAGCAGTGAGGCCGCCCATACCAAGGATGAGAGGTGCAGCGTCATGGCCCGCAACATCCAGATAATCGTCATCGACCCGGACCCTCACAGCCGTGAAGAGGTGCGGCGGATGCTGGCCCTGGGCGGCTTCGCCGTCCTGGGCTGCGCCGGCTACGGGACCGAGGCCTTCAGCCTCTGCCAGGAGACGCACCCCGACGTGGTCCTCATGTCCCTGACGGAGCCTGTGGGCCGCGCCTTCCAGACCTTGGAGGCTGTGACCCGGCTGCTGCCCGCCTCGGGCATGATCATCTACTCGCGCATCTCCGCCCACGAGGTGGTCCGACGGGCCATGCAGCTGGGCGCCCGCGACTACCTGGTCCACCCCTTGAAGCAGGAGAAGTTGGCGGCGGCCATCGAGTCGGTGCGAAGGCTGTTGGAGGAGTCTCCCCGCATCATCCCGCCGGAGGTGAGCGAGCGGCCGCCGGTGCCCTTCGGCTCGGTGGTCACCATCTTTGGCCCCAAGGGTGGCGTGGGCAAGACCACGCTGGTGACCAACGTGGCCGTGGCCCTGGCCACCCAGGCCAAGGTCCCGGTGGCGGTGGTGGACCTGGACATCCGCTTCGGCGACGTGGCCACGTTCTTCGACCTGGCGGTGGAGCACAGCATCGTCGACCTGGGCACCCACGCCGGGCCGGTAGGGCTGGACACGGTGCGCCAATACATGTCACACCACTCGTCGGGGGTGGACGTGCTGCCAGCCCCCCGCTGGAAGGGGGAATGGTATACGCTGACGCCCGACCACGTGGCCAGCGCCCTTCATGCCCTGGCCAGGTCCTACGACTTCGTGCTGGTGGACACCCCCGGCGGCTACAACGACCTCCTATCCCAGGCTCTGGAGATGTCCACCGTGGCCCTGCTGGTCACCACCCCCGACGTCCCTTCCGTAAAGGACGCCTTCATGGCCCTGGAGATCCTGCGCTCCTGGTCCTACCCGGAGGAGAGGATCCAGGTCGTCCTGAACCACCCCAGCCCGGCCACCAAGGTCTCCCTGGCCGAGGTGAAGCGCGTCCTGGGCGAGCTGCCCCGCTGGCAGATCCCCTTCGACCGGGCCATGGCCAAGGCCGTCCAGGAAGGGCGGCCCCTGGTGATGGAGCGGCCGCGCTCGCGGGCCGCCAAGGCCCTCTCCCAGTTGGCCCACTTCCTGGCCGGCCAGGCACCCCGTGCCAGCGGCGGCCTCCTGTCGCGTCTGGTCCCTGGCCGGAGGATGAAGGCCGGCGCCAGGTGATGGTCCCATGAGCTGGTGGGAGACGAAGCTCCCGCGACGGACGCCGGAGACGACCCCCCCACGGCCGCCGCGGACGGGCGGCCATATGAGCCCCACCCACGTCTACGAGGACGTGGCCCTGGAGCTGCACCGGCGCCTCCTGGACGAGCTGGACATGGCCCGTCTGGCCCGCATGCCGCCCAACGAGGCCGAGAAGGCCGTCGAGGAGGCAGCCGCCACCGTCCTGGACCGGGAGTTCCCCCACATCATCGGCGCCGCCCGCGATGCCGTCATCACGCGGCTCAAGGACGAGATGCTGGGCCTGGGGCCCCTGGAGCAGCTCATGCGCGACTCCAGCATCTCCGAGGTGATGGTCAACTCGCCCGACGAGGTCTACTACGAGCGGGAGGGCATCATCTACCGCAGCGACGTGCGCTTCCGCGACCACGAGCACATCATGCGCGTGGTCCGCCGCATCCTGACCCCCCTAGGAAGGCGGGTGGACGAGTCGTCGCCCATGGTGGACGCCCGCCTCCCCGATGGCTCCCGCGTCAACGTCATCATCCCCCCGCTGGCGCCCCGCAGCCCGGTGGTCACCATCCGCCGCTTTCGCAGCGACAAGATGACCATGGACGACCTGGTGCGGGCTGGCTCCCTCAGCCCGGAGCTGGCCCGCTTCCTGGCCGCCTGCGTGCAGGCACGGGTCAACATCCTGGTCTCAGGCGGCACCGGCACGGGCAAGACGACGCTCCTCAACGCCCTGTCGGCCTACATCCCGCCCAGCGAGCGCATCATCACCATCGAGGACCCCATCGAGCTGAAGCTGCAGCAGCCCCACGTAGTCAGCCTGGAGGCCCGGCCCCCCAGCATCGAGGGGCGGGGCGAGGTGACCCAGCGCGACCTGTTGCGCAATGCCCTGCGCATGCGTCCCGACCGCATCATCATCGGCGAGGTGCGGGGACCCGAGGCCTTCGACATGCTCAACGCCATGAACACGGGCCACGAGGGGTCCCTCTCCACCGTCCATGCCAACTCCCCGCGCGACGCCTTGCACCGCCTGGAGAACATGGTGCTGATGGCCGTAGACCTGCCCGAGCGGGCCATCCGGGAGCAGATCGCCTCGGCCCTGGACATGATCATCCAGGTGGCCCGCTTCGTGGACGGGGTGCGCCGGGTCACCCACGTCACCGAGGTGCTGGGCCTGGAGGGCAACGTCATAACCCTGCAGGACATCTTCCGCTTCGTCCAGCGCGGGGTGGACAGCGAGGGGCGCGTCATCGGCGAGATAGTCCCCACCGGCATCCGCCCCAGCTTCGTGGACAAGTTCCGCCTGGCGGGCATCGAGCTGCCCAACGAGCTGTTCGTGTCGGGGGCATGGTGAGATGCTGGAGGCCCTGGCAGCCCTCCTCGGCGGTCTGACCGTCTTCTGCGGTGCCCTGGGCGTTGCAGGCGCCCTCGCGGGGCCCGGTTCCTTGGAGCAGCGGGTGATCCGCCTACAGGAGGGCACCCCTGACCAGGCCAAGGCCCGCCAGAGGCGGCGACAGCCGGTGCTGAAGGCCCGCCGCAGCGGGGGGATCATGGGCTGGTGGGGGCCCGAGTCGGCCATGGCCCGCGAGCTGGAGCAGGCGGGCATCTCCCTGCGGCCCATCGAATACCTGGTGCTGCGGTTCGTGTTGGGGACGGTGCTGGCAATGATGCCTTTGCTGCTGGGGGCCCCTATCTTCGCCCTACCCCTGGCCTTCGTCGTCGGCTTCCAGTTGCCCCGGTTCCTGGTCCAGTCGCAGCGCCGCAAGCGCCAGGCCAAGATCGAGGCCCAACTGCTGGAAGCGCTGCCCCTGCTGGCCAGCGGGCTGCGCGCCGGCTACGGCTTCCTGCAGGCGCTGGACTTCGTGGCCCGCCGCGTCGGCGACCCCCTCAGATGGGAACTGGGCCTGACCATCCAGGAGCTGCAGCTAGGGGCCGACTTCGAGGACGCCCTCACCGCCCTCAGCCGCCGCGTGGGCAGCGCCGACCTGGACCTGGTGGTGACAGCCCTGGTGCTGCAGCGCCAGGTGGGGGGCAACCTGGCCGAGCTGCTGGCCATGGTGGAACGCACCATGCGCGAGCGGGTGCGCCTGCGGGGCGAGATCAAGGCCCTGACTGGCCAGCAGCGCATGTCGGCCATGGTCATCGGTGCCCTGCCCTTCTTCTTGGGCGCCGTGCTGATGCTGCTCAACCCGGACTATGTGGGGTTGCTGTTCACCCGACCGGCGGGCCTGGCCATGCTGGGGACGGGGCTGTGCATGGAGTTGCTGGGCCTTTATTTCCTGAGGCGCATTCTAGCTATTGAGGTGTGAGGGCAGTGCTGGCCTTGGCCTCCCTTACCACCGGCCTCTTCGTAGCCTTGCTGACGCTGGCCCTGCTGGGCAGCGGGCGCCGCGACTTGCTGAGCAGGGTCCAGGGCTATGCCCCCCAACGGCGCCCAGACAAGGGCGGCGACAAGGTCCCGGGCCTCGGAGAGAGGGTGGTTAGGCCCATGGTGCGCTGGGCGGAGCGCAGCGTGTCCCGTCTGATGCCCGCCAACGTCACCGCCGACGTAGAGAAGTCCCTTATGGTGGCCGGGGCCCGCATGTCGGCCCCGGCCTTCCTCGCTACCTGGGTCCTGTGCATATTCGCGCCGGCGGTCCTGGTGGGAGGCCTCACGGTGGTCATGGGCCTCCCCCTGGGCCTGGCCGTCATGGGCAGCCTGGTGCTCATGCTAGCCGGCTTCTGTGCCCCCCTCTTCTGGCTGCGGAGCATGACCCGCCAGCGGCAGCGCCGCATCCTCCGTGCCCTGCCCGACACCCTGGACCTCATCGCCGTGAGTGTCGAGGCCGGCCTGGGCCTCGAGGCGGCCCTGGCACGGGTGGCCGACAAGCTCAAGGGCCCCCTCAGCGACGAGATCTCCCGCACCCTGCGGGAGATCGCCATGGGCCGCGACCGCCACGAGGCGCTGACGGACCTGGGCGAGCGGACAGGTGTGGACGACCTGCGCACCTTCGTGCTGGCCATCGTCCAGGCCGAGCAGCTGGGGGTCGGGATCGCTCAGACCCTGAAGACCCAGTCGGACTTCCTGCGCATGAGGCGCCGCCAGCAGGCGGAGCTGGCCGCCCAGCAGGCGCCGGTGAAGATGGTCTTCCCCCTCGTCTTCCTCATCTTTCCGGCCATGATGATGGTCATTCTGGGGCCGGCGGCTATCAACCTCTTCGAGACCTTCTCCAACCGCTAGTGGTGCGACCGCAGGGAAGCTGACAGCACCGCCGTCAACGGGCTAGAATGCTGCCAGAACGGCCTGGGAGGGAGACCGTGAAGTTCGGACTGTTCATGTTCACCACCGACTACTCCATGTCGCCCATCGAGCTAGCGCGGGCGGCCGAGGAGCGTGGCTTCGAGTCCCTGTTCGTGCCCGAACACACCCACATCCCCACCAGCCGCCGTTCGCCCTGGCCGGGGGGAGCGGAGCTGCCTCAGGAATACTACCACCTGCTGGACCCGTTCGTGGCGCTGGCCAGCGCCGCCGCCGTCACCAGCAGGCTGCTGGTGGGCACCGCCATCTGCCTAGTGCCCCAGCACCATCCCATAACCCTGGCCAAGCAGGTGGCCAGCCTGGACCACGTCTCCGGGGGCCGCTTCATCTTCGGCATCGGTGCCGGCTGGAACGAGGAGGAGATGCAGCACCACGGTGTGGACCCGTCCACCCGCTGGCAGGTGATGCGGGAGTCGGTGCTGGCCATGAAGGCCATCTGGACACAGGACGAGGCCCAGTTCCACGGTCGCTTCGTGGACTTCGAGCCGCTATGGTCGTGGCCGAAGCCCGTGCAGAAACCCCACCCGCCCATCTACGTGGGAGGCCATGGCCGTCGGGTGCTGGAACGGGCGGTGGAATACGGCGACGGCTGGATGCCCATCTACGCCCGCGAGCGCGACCTCGCCTCCCGCATCCAGGAGCTGCAGCGGTTGGCGGCCGAGAAGGGCCGCGGCCCCGTCCCCGTCACGGTGCTGGGCGTGCCGCCCCGGCCCGAGGTGCTGGAGGAGTGCGCCCGCCTCGGGGTGGAGCGCTGCCTGTTCTGGCTGCACCCCGCCCCGGCCCAGGAGACGCTGCCCTACCTTGACCAGCTGGCCTCCCTGGCACGGGAGTTCGCCGCCTAAGGCGGCAACTAGGCCGCCGCCGGCTGGCCGCCCAGGGCACCGGTGAGGACGCCCCTGATGGTGGCCCCTAGGGCGAGAAGGGCCTGCCTGCCCGCCGGCAGCACGTGCTCCAGGGTGACGAACCCGTGGATCTGGCCCAGATAGCGCACGCAGGTGGTGGGCACACCGGCCTCCATCAGCCGCTGGGCATAGGCCTCGCCCTCGTCCCGCAGGGGGTCGTACTCGGCGGTGATGACGGTTGCCGAGGGCAGGCCCGTGAGGTCTGGCGCCCGCAGGGGGGAGGCCAGCGGGCTCTGCCCGTCGGCATCGCTGTTGAGGTAGTGGCGCCAGAACCATTCCATGGCGTCGCGGGTCAGGAGGTAGCCCTCGGCGTTCTCGCGGTAGGACGGCCGGTCGAAGCTGTAATCGGTGACGGGGTAAATGAGGGCCTGGTGGGCCAGCCGGGGCCCACCCCGCTCCTTGGCCAGCAGCGCCACCACCGCCGCCAGGTTACCGCCGGCGCTGTCGCCTGCCACCACCAGCCGTGACGGATCAACGCCGAAGGCGGCGGCGTTCTCGGCCGCCCAGACAGCGGCAGCGTAGCAGTCCTCCACCGCCGCCGGGAACTTATGTTCCGGCGCCAAACGGTAGTCCACCGACATGACGATGCAGTCGGAGGCGTTAGCCAGCTGGCGGCAGGTGCCGTCGTGGGTCTCCAGGTCGCATATGACCCAGCCGCCGCCGTGGTAATAGACCACCAGCCCCACCTTCTGACCGCTGATGGGCCAGTAGATGCGCACAGGGATGTCGCCGGCGGGGCCGGGAATGGTGCGGTCCTCCACCTTGGCCACCGGGTACTTGGGGGCCGTCCCCGCCAGCCCAGTCATGGACTGGCGGGCCTGCTCCACCGTCATCTGGTTGAAGGGCGGGACCCCCGCCTGGGCCATCTGCTGCAGGAGGGCCGCCGCGCCCGGGTCTAGAGCCATGACCTACCTCCCCGGTCTGTGCTAGCCGCGCAGGAACTCCAGGACGGCCGGCAACACCTGGTCCAGCCTCTCCAGCTGGGGGACGTGTCCGGCGCCGTCCACCACCATGGTGCGGGCGCCCTGGATGTAGGCGGCGAAGTCCTGGGCGTAGTCCACGGGCACCACCGCGTCATCGCGGCCCCACACCAGCAGGGTGGGCACCCGCACGCGGTGCAGCCGCTTCTTGAGGCCCTTGTCGGGTATGGGCCAGACGAACTTGCCCGAGCAGCCCAGCGCCCATATCAGCTTGGCCTGGGCCATCTGCAGCTCCTCCTGGTCCTGGGGCATGGCCAAGAGCCTCTGCACAGGAGGCGCCGACAGGTCGCGGAACATGAGACGGGGCATGTCCTGGATGGGCACGGCCATCCAGTTGGTCACGGGCCGCTCCTGTCGCCAGAGCCCGATGGGCGAGATGAGGACCAGCCTGCTGAAGCGCTCGGGCCAGTGGGCCGCCACCTCGGCCGCCAGCATGCCGCCGAAGCTGTGACCTACCAGGGGGGCGCCCCTCAGGCCCAAGGCGTCCAGGACATCGCCCATAATGAGGACCAGGTCCCAGAGTCCGTCCACCTGGTAGATGTCGTGGGGGTCGGCATCGCCCGTGCCCGGCAGCTCGGGCGCATATACCGTGAAGTGGCGGGCCAGCCCGTCCAGGAAATCGTCCCAGCGCAGCCCCGCGGCAGCGTGGAAATAGACCAAGGGAGGCCCCTCACCGGCCGACTTGACGCTCACCTTGACCCGCCCCTGCCACACCTCCAGCATGGTGCCGCGCGGGCCGCTAGCCACGTTCCCTGCCATGTCTCCTCTCCCAAGCAAGGTGGTGGAACGGGGTGACGGGGCCTACTGGCCAGCCGGCTGAGGCTCACGGGGCGCCCGCAGCCGTTCGGGCCACCAGTGGTTCTCCCACCCCTCGTCGTCCCAGATGTCCCGCAGGTGGGGCATCACCTCTCGGGCGAACAGGTCAATGTTCTTGAGCGTCAGCTCGTGGGGCATGGACCCGATGTGGAGCAGCACCATCAGGTTGCCCACCCGCAGGCGCTTGATGACCTCCCGCAGCCGGTCCCGCACCGTCGCCGGGCCACCAGCGATGACCGCCCCCGACTCCACGATGTCGCGGAAGCTGGCGCCGGCCAGGCTGCGGGACACTCCGTAGGCACCCCGCTTCACCATGGCCAGCAGGCTTTCCCAGTCGTAGTGGCCCGGCGGGAACAGGAACTCGGGCGCGAAGTGGAGGCACCTGGTGTAGAAGTATTCCACGTGCTTGGCATAGTCCTGCTCGGCGCGGGCATCCGTCTCGGACACCGCCACCAGCTGCAGGAAGCCGAGGCGGTAGGGGTTCATGTCCTTCCCCTTCTCCTGGACCCGGTGCCAGTAGCCGTCCACCATGGCCTGGGCCGCCACCGCGCCGTAGTAGCCGAGGTTGCAATAGCAGTAGTCATGGTCGATGGCGAAGTCCCAGGTGGTTATGCTGCCCACGCCGGGCACCCAAATGGGGGGATGCGGCTGCTGAATGGGACGCGGCCAGGGGTTCACCATCGGCAGCTGGTAATACTTGCCGTTCCAGGCGAAGATCTCCCGGCTGGTCCAGGCCTTGACGATGAGGTCGTGGGCCTCACGGTAACGCTCCCGCTGCTCCATGGGCGGGATCCCGTAGCAGAAGTTGACGTCCATGGGGGACCCCAGCGGCATGCCCGCCACCAGCCGACCGCCACTGATGCAGTCCAGCATGGCATATTCTTCCGCCACCCGAATCGGCGGGTTGGTGGTGGGCAGGGTAGATCCCATCTGCACGATGGCCACGTCCAGGCCGTTGGTGGCCTTGGCCAGGGCAGCCCCCATCAGGTTAGGGCTGGGCATGAAGCCATAGGCGTTCTGGTGGTGCTCGTTGGTGCAGATGCCGTCCAACCCGACCTTGGCGGCGTAGGTCAGCTCGTCCAGCGTCCAGTTATAGAACTGGCCGATCCGCTCGGGGTCGGCCAGCTCCCACCAGGGCGGGTCCACCCACACCGAGTGATAGCGCTTCTCGAAGTCCTCCGGCAGCTCCCTATGGGGCATCAGGTGGAACATCGATATCTTCATAGCCCACATTCCCCCCGTTTCGTTGCCTCGGCGTCAAGATACTAGCCCAGGGCGGTTGACGTGTCAACCACCCTCAACTGGCCGCTCGCTATTCCAGGCGGAAGGCCCGCACTGCCAGCGCCAGCGTGGCGACCGCCCAGGCGCCCACCAGCAGGATATCTCGCCACGCCGTGAACACCGGCTCGCCGTGCAGGAGCACGGCCCGCAGCGCCTCCAGGAGGGGCGCCAGGGGCAGGTAGCCCACCACCTTGGCCAGGAAGGGAGGCAGCTGGTCGGTGGGAAAGAACACGCCCGACAGGAACATGAGGGGAAGGCCGATGGCGTTGCCCATACCTGCCGCCGCCGGCTCGGTGTTGGTGAAGGAGGCCACCACGATGCCCATGTTCAGGAAGACGAAGTTGCCCAGCAGCGCCAACGGAAAGGCCCAGAAGAGGGTGCCCGGCAGGTCGGCCCCGACCAGCCGTCCCACGCCCAGAATGACCGCCGTCTGCAGCAAGGACAGGACCAGGAAGGCAGCCACCTGGGCTAGCACGAAATGGGGGACGGGCAGCGGGGTCGTCTGGATGCGCCGCAGGATACGCTTGGACCTGTACCCCACCAGCGTCGTAGCCATGCCGATGATGGCGTACTGCATCAGTCCCATTCCCAGGATGCCGGGCACCAGAAAGTCCATATAGCCTATGTCCCGCCCCGAGACGGCTTGCTGCTGCAACTGCACCGCCGGCTGCACCCCAGCCGCTTGCAGGTTGAACTCGTCGAAGAAGCGCTCCAGGGCGCTGAGGGCCATCTCGTTCAGCTGCACGTTGGCGAGGTTGTAGTAGGCCCTCGCCGTCCTGCCATCGCCCGCCAGGACCAGCACGACGTCGTAATCGCCGTTGCGCAGCTTGCGCAGGGCCTCCGCCTCGCTGGCCTCGTCCTTGGTCTCGAACAGCTCCATGCGGGCGAGGGCCTGTCGTAGCGGCTGGGAGAGGGGACCGGTCGCCTCCTCCACCACTGCCAGGTCCACCTGGGGTGGCCGGTCCAGGTTGAAGAGGGCAAAGACGCCCATGAACATCACCGGGAAGGCCAGCGCCCAGAAAAGGCTCACGCGGTCACGGAACAGCATCTTCAGGTTGGCCATGACCAGGTTCAGCAGCATCAGTCCCGCAGCTCCTTGCCCGTCAGGGCCAGGAAGACGTCCTCCAGGGTGGCCCGTTCCACCGCCAGGTCCACGAGGCCCACCTCCAGCTCCTGGAGGCGGGCCAGCACCAGGGGCAACGACTCGGCAACGCTCCTGACCTGGAGCCGGTAGAGGCCGTCGCGACCGTCGGCGGGGCAGGCCACCTCGACGACACCCGCCACGGCCAGGGCGCGAGGGTCCACGGAGCGCTCCAGGTGGAGTCGGACGTGGAAGGGCGCCTCCAGGCGCGAGACCAGCGCATCGGGGGTGTCCAGCGCCACGATGCGCCCCCCGTCCATGATGGCCACCCGGTCGCACAGGGCCTGCGCCTCCTCCATGTAGTGGGTGGTGAGGATGACGGTCCGCCCCTGGGAGCGCATGCCCCGCACCAGTTCCCACAGAGAGCGGCGCGCCTGGGGGTCCAGACCGGTGGTGGGCTCGTCCAGGAACACCACCTCGGGGTCGTTGACCAGGGCCGCCGCCAGCGAGAAGCGTTGCTGCTGCCCGCCCGAGAGGTGCTTCAGCAGTGACCCCGCCCTCTCCCGCAGGCCCACCATCTCCAGCAGGTCAAGGGCTGACAGGCGCCTACGGTAGAAGCTGCCGAACAGCTCCAGGATCTCCTTAAGGGTCAGGAAGTCGAAATAGGCCGATGCCTGCAGCTGGACACCTATGCGTTGCTTCACCTCGGCCGACTGTCGCTGAGGGTCCAGGCCCAGCACCCGCACGTGGCCCTCGTCGGGCTGGCGCAGGCCCTCGATGATCTCCAAGGTAGTCGTCTTGCCGGCACCGTTGGGCCCCACGATGCCGAAGGTCTCGCCGCGTCGCACGGCGAAGCTGACGCCGTCGACGGCCACAATATCGCCGTAGCGCTTGCGCAGCCCTTGGACCGCGACGACCTCTTCCGAGTCCATGGGTGGGCGCCCCCGCATCCAGTATGGCGCGGGGCTAGCCCTGGGGCAAAAGCGCGCGCAGGTCCTGCGCCTCGTCGGCCAGCCGCCCGGGGTCCAGGACGGCGCGGGACTGGATCAGCTCCCGGGCAGCGCGAATGTCCCGTGGCCGGTTTACGGCCAGGGTCGCTTCCAGCCGTCCCCCGCGCAGGTAGAATGCGGTGAAGCGACGCGCCCCAACGTCGCCCCGGAACACCACCCGGTCCCAGGCATCGGCAAAGCCCACATACTGCATGTTCAGGTCGTACTGGTCGGACCAGAACCAGGGCAGCTCGGCATAGGGCTCTTGGCGTAGCATACTGCGGGCCGCGGCGATGCCCTGGTTCTGGGCGTTGTGCCAGTGTTCCACCCGCAGACGCCGCCCCAGCAGGGGACTGTAGAAGTTGGCCACATCGCCGGCAGCATAGACGTCGGGGTGGGAGGTCCGACAGAACTCGTCCACCACGATGCCGTTGTCCACCTGTAGCCCGGCCTCCTGGGCCAGCTCCGTGGCCGGCTCGATGCCGACCCCGACCAGAACCACATCGCACTCGATGCGGCGCCCCGAGGAGGTGAGCACCGCCCGCACTCGTCTGTCGCCCTCGAAACGCTCCACCCCCTCGCCTAGGACCAGCTCCACCCCGTGCTCCAAGTGGATCTCGGCGTAGATGCGGCCCACTTCTGGGCCGAGGGCCTTTTGCAGGGGCAGGGGTAGGACCTCGACCATGGTCACCTCCAGCCCCTTTTCCCGGGCGGAGGCCGCCACCTCCGAGCCGATGAATCCCGCCCCTACCACCACCAGCCGCCGGCCCGGCCGCAACTCCCGCGCCAGCGCCTCGCTGTCGTCCACCGTGCGCAGGTAGTGGACGCCCTCCAGGTCGGCGCCCGGCACCTGCAACCGTCGCACGCGACCGCCCGTCGCCAGCAGCAGCTTGTCGAAGGAGAGGCGCTCGCCGTTGGACAGCTCCACGCGCTTGGCGGCCAGGTCCAGGGATACTGCCCGCACGCCCATGAGCAGCTCTATCTCCTGCTCGGCCCAGAAGGCCTCGGGCTGGACGAACAGCTCCTCGCGGGGCATCTCGCCCCGCAGGTATTCCTTGGACAGGGGAGGCCGCTCGTAGGGCGGGTGCGGCTCCTCCCCCACCAGGAAGATGCGGCCGTCGAAACCCTCCTTCCGCAGCGCCTCGGCCGCCCGGCCCCCGGCCAGGTTGGCGCCCACTATTACCACGGTAGACGGTGCTGCCATGCTCCTTCCCTCGCTCCCCTTTTGGGTCAATTCTACGCCTGGCAGCGGCCTACGGCTCCATCTATACTGGGAGGATGAGGTGGGACCGAGATGAAGTACCGCAGGCTGGGCAGGACTGACCTGACTGTCTCCGAGGTGGGCTTCGGCGTCTGGTCGGTGGCCACTACCTGGTGGGGGGTCACCGACCAGGAGCTGGGCAAACGGCTGCTGCGGCGCGCCTTTGACCTAGGCATCAACTTCTACGACACGGCCGACGTCTACGGCAACGGCCTGGGAGAGACGATGCTGGCCGAGGCCCTGGCCGACATCCCCCGCGACCGGATGGTCATCGCCACCAAGTTCGGCTACGACTTCTACACCCACGTCCGCGAGCGCAGCGGCCACAAGGAGCTGCCCCAGGACTTCTCCCCCGCCTTCGTGCGCCGCGCCCTGGAGGAGAGCCTGCGCCGCCTGCGCACCGATTACGTGGACCTCTACCAGCTCCACAATCCCCGTCTGTGGGCCATAGAGCGCGACGACCTCTTCCAGCTGCTGGAGGACCTGCGGCAGGAGGGGAAGGTCCGCTATATAGGCGTGGCCCTCGGCCCCGACATAGGCTGGGAGGAGGAGGGCGTCGCGTCCATGCGCATGCGACGGGTGGACAGCCTCCAGATCATATACAGCATCCTGGAGCAGCAGCCGGCCCGCCTCTTCTTCCCCGTCGCCCACGAGACGGACACTGGGCTCCTCGCGCGGGTGCCCCACGCGTCGGGCCTTCTGGACGGAACCTACACCCCTGGAATGACCTTCCCCGAGAGCGACCACCGCAGCCACCGCAAGCGGGAGTGGCTGGAGCGGTCCCTGCGTCGGGTGGAAAAGATAGGCTTCATCTATGGGCCAGAGACGGGACGGACCATCGCTCAGGCAGCCATCCAGTTCTGCCTGTCGGAGCCGGCCATCGCCTCGGTCCTGCCCAACATCACCAGCGAGCGTGAGCTGGAGGAGTTCGCAGCCGCCCCCGACACACCTCCCCTGACGGGTGAGGAGGTGGCCCGCCTGCACGACCTGTTCGACCACGACTTTTACCTGGAGCCGGAAGAGGCCCACGCCTGAGCCCACGGGCAGGCTCCAACACCTGTTGCCTGGTCAGCCGCTAAGTTATACAATGCTGGCCACACGGGGGTGATGCGATGCTGGAGCCGTTCAATCCCTTCCGTCCCCAGGTGGTGGCAGACCCTTACCCCTACTACCGACGCTACCGCCAGGAGGAGCCAGTCCACTTCAGCGAGGCGCTGGACGCCTGGGTCCTGACCCGCTATCGGGACGTGGAGGCCGTCCTCAACGACGACCGCTTCTCGGCCAACCGTCGCCTGGCCCGCAACCGCTTCGCCCAGATGATGGTCCAGCAGGAGATGCAGCGCATGGGGCCCGTGGGACAGGTGACCACCATGCTGGGGGCCGACCCGCCCGAGCACACCCGCCTGCGGCGCCTGGTGAGCAAGGCCTTCACCGCCAGGGCGGTCGAGAGCCTCCGCCCCCGCATCCAGGCCCTGGTGGACGAGCTGCTGGACGAGGCGGAGCAGAAGGGGGACTTTGACCTGGTGGCCGAGCTGGCCTTCCCGCTGCCCGTCATCGTCATCGCCGAGATGTTGGGGGTGCCCCCGGAGGACAGGCACCTGTTCAAGCGCTGGTCCGACGACGTGGCCGCCAGCCTCGGCATCCTCACCGCCCCCGATGTGGCCGAGCGCGCCCGCCAGAGCATCCTGGAGATGACCGATTACTTCCGCGAGGCGGTAGCCGAGCGGCGACGTCGTCCCCGCGAGGACCTCATCAGCGGGCTGGTGGCGGCCGAGGAGCAGGGCCAGGCCCTCTCGGAGCAGGAGGTGCTGGCCACCCTCGTGCTGCTGCTGGTGGCCGGTAACGAGACCACCACCAACCTCATCGGCAACGGCATGCTGTCCCTCTTCCGCCACCCGGACCAATGGGAGCGCCTGTGCCGGGAGCCGGAGCTGGTCCGCCCGGCGGTGGAGGAGCTGTTACGCTACGAGAGCCCTGCCCAGGCCACCACCAGGGTCGCCCTGACCGAGATAGAGATAGATGGCCACCGCGTCCAGCCCTACCAGCTCGTCATGTGCGTCATCGGGGCCGCCAACCGGGACCCCGAGGTCTTCCCCGACCCCGACCGGCTGGACATCGCGCGCGAGCCCAATCCCCACCTGGCCTTCGGCGACGGCATCCACTTCTGCCTGGGGGCACCCCTGGCCCGGGCCGAGGCCCAGACAGCCTTCGCCGCCTTGGCCCGGCGCTTTCCCCATATCCGTCCCCTCAGCGCCGAGGCGGAATGGGGTCCCAACTACATCCTGCGCGGCCTCAAACGCCTGCCCGTCTCCGTGCGCTAGGGCCTGGCCACTAGGGGGACAACCGCTGGGCGCCGGCGTAGACGTTGAAGCGTTCCGGCCCCAGGAACCCCACCAGCGTCATGCCGTAGGCCTCGGCCACCCGTACCGCCAGGGAGCTGGGGGCACCCAGGGCAGCCAGGACCGGTATGCCCGCCATGGCGGCCTTCTGGGCCAGCTCGAAGCTCGCCCTTCCGCTCACCAGCACTATGGTGTCGGACGCGGGCAGTCTCCCCGAGAGGAGGAGCGCCCCTACCAGTTTGTCCATGGCGTTGTGCCGGCCCACGTCCTCGCGCAGCATCAGCAGATGGCCGCGTTCATCGAACAGGGCTGCAGCATGCACACCGCCCGTGGTGGCGAAGAGCCCCTGGGCCTGTCTGAGCCGCGCAGGCAGCCCCTGCAATAGGGACGGCGCCAGGGCCATGTGTCCCGATGGCCCCCGCGGACAGAGGGCCCGCAGGTGGTCCAGGGACGCCCGACCGCACACGCCGCAGGCAGAGGTGGTGTAGACATGACGCGAGAGGGCCACGGGGTCGAAGGGCACGCCTTCCGCCAGGTGGACCTCCACCACGTTATCGGGGTGGGGCTCGCTGTCGTCGCCATTCGCGATGGAGACGATGTCGCCGGGGCCCCCCACAACCCCCTCGCAGTAGAGCAGCCCCACCGCCAGCTCGAAGTCGTGGCCGGGAGTGCGCATGACGACGGCCAGGGGAAAGGTGCGACGACGCCCCTCCTGCGTCGTTACCACCCGCACCTCCAGCGGCTCCTCCACCGCCAGCAGGTCTCGGCGCAGGGAGATCTGCCGCCCGCCCACCGACAGGACCGGACGCCTCTCCGTGCCCTCCAATGCTCCCTCCTGGGCAGGCCGATGATATGCACCCCCATGCCCACCGGTCAACCTGCTATGATGGGGCTGCCATGGGCCTTCGGGCTGCAGCCGCCCTCTGCTGCCTGCTGGGCGTGGCCTTGTCCATGGCCTGCAGCCCTGCCACCCCCGTAACTGCACCCCCGGTCCCTCCTCCTGCCCCGGGGGAGGCTGAGGGGCACGGCGAGGAGGACGGACCAGCGGCGGCCGGTCCGGCCCAGGCCGACGGCCCTGCGCAGGGCACTACCGACCTCGCCGTCGTCCTGCCCGGCAAGCGTATCTGCCTCGACCCCGGACATGACGCCAACTCGCCGGGGGCCGCGGCCAGGGATGCCTCCGGCCGCGTAATATTCGACGAGCACGTCCTCACCCTCGAGGTGGCCTACCGCCTGAAACCTCTGCTCGAGGCGGAGGGGTTCTCCGTCTGCGTCACCCGCACGCCCGATGGCAGCCCGGTAGTGCGGCCAAGGGACGAGAACGGCAACGGGCGCGTCGAGGGATGGGAGCGGGCACAGGCCAAGATAGACTACATCAACGCCTTCGGTGCCCATGTGCTGGTCTCCATCCATTTCAACGGCATTTCTGACCCGTCCGTGCGTGGCACTGAGGTCTACTACTCGGACACCGGCCCCCATGAGGCCGGCAACCGCTCGCTGGCCAGTAACCTGCTTGAGTCGCTGGTGGCAGCCATCCGCTCCGCCGGTTACCAGGTGGCAGACAGGGGCATCAGGAGCGACAACTACAAGCCCTACGGCCGCCTCTGGATACTGGGCCACAACGACCAACTGGCACGGAAGGCCCTCTGGGAGGCAGGGGCACTGGTGGAGGTGCTCTTTCTCACCAACCCGGACGACGTGGGCTTCCTGCAGCGTCCCGATGCCCTGGACGTGATAGCGCGGGGCCTACGGGAGGGCATCGTCCGTTACTGGTCAGCGGCCCACCCACCGCCCGACCAGGCACGCCGGCCCGCTTCCCCTCCCTAGACCCGCCGCGTTACCGCTTCGCAACGACGCGGACGGGCCTGTTTACGGGGCTGCAATGCCGGGCCGACTAACATCCTGAGCGTGGCGCCCGAGGGGCTGCCCGGCCCGAGGGGGCCTGGGCAGCCCAGCCCCGGCAGCGGGCGGTGGAGTGTCCGTGCTCCGTGGGGGTGCGGGGGGATGCGATGGCGGGGCCGACCTACCGCTCGCTGCCAGGGCCAGGGAGCACACGGCGGCGGAAAGACCCCTAATCGGGACGCTGCTCGTAGGCGATGACCTCGGCGTCCAGCATATAGCCGATGCCCGGCATGGTCTTGATGATGGACGGATCCGCCGGATTGTCGCCCAGCTTGCGGCGCAGGCGCGAGACCCACACCCGCAGGTACTGGACGTCGTCGCGGTACTCCGGGCCCCAGACCTTGCTCAGCAACTCGCTGTTGGTCAGGACGCGGCCGGCATGGGCGGCCAGTTGCTGCAGCAGCAGCCATTCGGTGCGGGTCAGGGGCACCACCTCTCCTTGACGGAGCACCAGCCGCCTGTCCATATCTATCTCCAGGCCGCCCGCCAGCATGAGCCGGCGGCCCGACAGCCGGGCCCCGGAGGTGCGGCGCAGGACGGCACGGATCCGCGCTGCCACCTCATCGGGACTGAAGGGCTTGACCACATAATCGTCGGCACCCAGCTCCAGTCCCCGCACCTTGTCGCTGTCCGTGTCCCTGGCCGTCAGCAGGATGATGGGGGCATCGCTGCGTTCGCGCAGACGCCTCATGACCTCCAGACCCGACATCCCGGGCAGCATAACGTCCAGCAGCACTATGTCGGGACGTTGCTCCTCAGCCAGGCGCAGGGCCTCCTCGCCGTCGCTGGCGGTGATGACCCTCAACCCTTGCTCCGTCAGCTCCTGCTTCAGCAGGCGCAGGATGCCCGGCTCGTCGTCCACGGCCAGCACCAGCGGCGGTGCGGTCATGGCTCGTCCTCCTCCCACAGGGGCAGACTGAAGGCTACGTCGAGGCCGCCGCCCTCCCGCAGTTGCGCCCAGATGTGACCGCCTTGGGCCTCCACCAGCCGCTTGCACACCGTCAGCCCGATGCCGCCCCCTCTGGACCTGCTTGCCGAGGCCCCCGACCGGTAGAAGCGCTCGAATATGCGGCCCAGGTCCTCCTCGGCAACCCCAGGCCCTCTATCCAGGACGTGGACCTCGACCTGCTCAGGGTGGTGGAGCACCCTCACCTCGATGGGGCTATCAGGAGGGCTGTACTTGATGGCGTTGTGCAGCAGGTTTCGGAGCACCTGCTGGAGATAGACCGGCTGGGCAGCCACCGGCCTGCTTTCCCCCTCTACCCTCAGCTCCAGAGAGTGGTGGTGTACCCGCTCGCGGAAGGCGGCCACCACCTTGGCAGCAACGCGCTCCACCAACACGGGCTCTACTTCGACCCGCTGCCCCAGCTCCAGACGGGCCAGGGCCAGCAGGTCCTCCAGCAGACGGAAGAGCCTCTCTGACTCCTGCTCGATGTCGGCCAGGATGTGGTCCTTGGCTTCGGCGTCCAGCCTCCTGCCGCGGGTCCTCAGCATGCGGGCCCCGCCATAAATGGCCGTGATGGGGGTGCGCAGCTCGTGGGACAGAAGGCCCAAGAACTCGTCCTTGGCCTCCAGGGACCTCTGCAGTCGCGCATAGAGACGTGCGTTCTCCAACGCCAGCCCCACCCGACGTCCCAGCTCCTCCAGCAGGGCCAGGTCCCGGGCGCTGTAGGAGCGCTCAGGAGCGGCCCCAGCAACTATCATGGCGCCCAGGGAATGCCTGCCCGCCGTCAAGGGGACCACGACAGCGGAGCGGAGGCCGCCCTCCACCAGGGCCCTCAGCAGCCGCTGTCGGCTGCGGCTCTCTCGGAGCAACGTCTCCTCGTCGATGGCCTCGTACAGCAGGGGCCGGCCCGTGCGCGCCACCCGCGCCACCGGATGATTGGAGCGCAGGTGCTGAGGACAGAGGCCGTCGATGGCTCCCTGGCCCTCCTCTGGGCAGCGGCGGCGGGCCAGCGAGGCGAGCAAGCGGCCATCGTCGTCCAGCACGCAGATATGACAGTAATCGGCCAGATGCGACACTACCAGGTCCGCCAGGGACGCGAGACAGCGGTCCATGTCCACCGGCAGGGCCAGAGCAGCCCCTAGCTCCGCCAGCAGGGCCAGGGAGCCCTCCTCGCGCTTACGTTCGGTGACATCGGCACACACGCCAGTCATGCGCCGCATCATGCCCTTGCGACCGCGCAGGACTCGCCCGTGGCACTCCAGCCAGCGGATGCTGCCATCGGGGCAAACGATCCGGTACTCCAGGTCTAGGGAGCCAGCCTCGAGGGCGGCCAGGAAGGCCTCCTGCACGGTCCCGCGGTCCTCAGGGTGGACGTGGACCAGGAAGGCAGCGAAGGTGCCCGCGAAGTTGCCCGGGCGGAGGCCGTGCATCACCTCCAGCATCTCCGTCCAGCGCATCTCCCCCGTATCGGCGTCCCAGTCCCAGGCCCCTAGACGACCCGCCCTCAGGGCCAGCTCCACCAGCTGGCGGTTACGGCCGCGCCCGTCCCGCCCGCCTGGCCGCCCCATCCAGGCGCGACGGCCGCCCTCAGACGGTGCTTCGGTCCCGACTCCCTCGGTCACCGCGCCTCTACCACCGCGACGGCCAGATAGTCAGCGGACATAGGGAAACGGGGTCTCCTTGGGCAAGGAGACCTGGAAGAGGAGAGTGTAGGCGCACGACGTGCACGCATGCCGATTTTAAAGAGTCTCTAGAGAGCACACAACGCGGCCCAGGTTACAGTCCGGTTAGCGACCGGCGATTGTTACGTTTTTGCAACCCCAGCAGCAGTTGCTACATCCTGCCCCCGGTGGGAGCCTCCCCTAGCATGGATGCTGGGCAATCCCTGGTGGAGGAGGTGGGCAGGGCCGGGGGCCTGGAGGAGCGTGGCGAGATAATCTGTCTTGTCGTGGAGGACGAGCCGGCCATCCTGCGCCTGGTAAGCCTGGTGCTGCAGGACCTGGGCCTAGACGTGGTGGTCGCATCCGATGCTGAGACGGCCCTGGATATGGTCTATAGCCGGCGTCCTGACATCGTGCTGGCCGATGTCCAACTGCCGGGGATGGACGGCATCGAGCTGGCCCGTCGCCTGAAGCTGGACCCGGCGCTGGCCCGGACGCCCGTTCTCCTCATGAGCGCCTATGGGGAGCCTCCCGACCACCAGGGCGATGGCTTCCTGCCCAAGCCCTTCAACCCTGAAGAGCTGACGGATTTCCTGCGCAGCTACCTGGCCCACTAGGGCATCTGCCAACGTTGCAAGCCCCGTGCAACCTTCCAGGCGGCCCCTGTTATGCCCCCGGTGCCAGCGGCAGCCTACCCTGGACATATGGACGCTCAGAGGACAGCAGCGCGCTCCCCGCGCCGCCTCGGAGCGTCACCGTCGGCCCCATCGTCATAGGAGGTAAGGCATGCTCGTGCTGCTGTTGGTCCTGGTGTTGCTGGTAGCCCTGTTTGGGGGGCTCGGTGCGCTTTTGCACCCCCTCTTCCTGCTGGGGCTCATCATCGTGCTCCTGGTGGCCGGCGTCGGCTGGTTCGGCCACCGTCATTACTGATGGTGCAGCCGGCCAAGAAAAGGAAGGCGCCCAGGGCACACGTCCTGGGCGCCTTGCCATCGGCCCGCTCGCTTAGGGGTATGGCTCTCCCCCGTGGACAGAGCCGCGCCAGCCACCCGTCTCCCTGCCACGGGCCTCGATGAACTCCTTGAACCGCTTCAGGTCAGCCTCCAGGCGCCGGGCCATGAACCCCAGCTTGTCGCCCATGGCCTCCATGAAGTCCTCCGGCTCATACTCCAGCTGCACGTCTACCAGGGTCCGCTGGGGGCCCAGCGGCTGGAACCGGACGATGCCAGCGTTGCCTGCGCCCTCCTCCGCCTGCCAGGCGATGACCTGTTCCGGCACCTGCTCGACTATCCTAGCCGTCCATTCCTTGCGCCGTCCGCCCACCTTGGCCACCCAGCGCAGGCGAGTAGCATCCAGCTGCGTCACTTGTTCTACCCCGTCCATGAAGCGGGGGAACTCCTCGAACTGGGTCCACTGGTTGTAGGCGGTGCTGATGGGGACCTCCACCTCGATGGCCTTCTCCACCGTTGCCATTCCGCCACCTCCCTAAAACTTGAATCGGTCGCAGCCATCCTATGTTATGTCGACTGGGCCCGGCATAAAGGCCTCGACGTGGCCCGTTACAGCCGCGTAACAGTCGGTGCCGTGCAGGGGCGCGGGGCGGTGCACCCTTCGATACGGGTCTGTTACGCCGCACCCTGGCACCTTGATGCCGTTGCGGCATGCTAGCCCCTAGAGTGGACGCAGACTCCAGCGGAGGTGGGGAAGATGCCGAGGAAGAAGGGCCAGGGCAACCGAGGGGAGGTCCCCAGCACCATCCTGCGCTCCGATGCCCGAGCGCAGGAGATCTGGAAGAAGGCCCATGACAGCGCCGTAGAGACCTACGGCGATGGCGAGACGGCGCACCGAGTGGCGTTTGCCGCCCTCAAGCGCGAGTACCGCAAGGAGGGCGACCGCTGGGTCCGCAAGGAAGAGAGCGGTCCCGTCGGCCAGCGGACTCAGCGGGCGCGTTCAACGGGCCAGGCGGGCAGTCGGCGCCGGAGCCCCCGCTCCTAGTCGACCCGGCAGGGCCGCACGCCTTATGGGGGGCAGGGCTATGCAACCCCATCGGTTACCGGACACCCGTTTGTCCCTTTTACGCGGGGCGGCCCCTGTTATTTATTGGGCTGCAACCCCCACCGGGCCACGATGGACCCGGAGGCGTCAGGGAAGGGGTGGGGAGGATGCCACACGCCAGTTGTGCCCACTGCGGCTGCCACATCGTGGACCACAGCACCATGGTGGAGCGGGAGGGTAAGACCTACTGCTGCGTGAACTGTGCCGAGGCCGACAAGGAGCACGGGGGCTAGCACGCAGCAGCCCTGGCAGCGGGAGACTGCCGCCAAGGAAGCACCCGCAGGACCCCCGACAACGGTCGGCGACGGGTGCTGCGGTGACGTGCAGCGGCTGAGCGCCCTCTCGGGGACCGATGCCACGCGTCGGGGGTCGGTAAAGGACAACGGTCTTCGGACTGAAGGGGCGCCGCTACCACTGCACGAACATGGGCATTACCACGTGCACGTAGTTCTCCGCCCCCACCGGCCGGAAGACGCCCGGGCTAGTGGGGCTGGTGGTCTCCAGGGCCACCTGTGAGGAGTCCAGGACCTGCAGCACGTCCTGCAGGTACTTGGCATTGAAGGCGATCTTGGCCGGCTCGCCCTCCACCAGGGCGTCCAGCTCGCCCCTGTGCTCCCCCAGCTCCTCTGCCCGCGCCCACACCACCAGCCGCCCTGCCGTTGCCCCCTCCGACGGCTCGATCTGCAGGCGGACGATGTTGGAGCCGTCGCGGGCGAAGATGGCCGCCCTGCGCGTCTCCTGGAGGAACTCCTTAAGCTCCAGCACGGCCCGGGTCCGGTGCTCCTGGGGGATGAGCTGGCTGTAGTTTGGAAAGGTGCCCTGAATGAGCTGGGCCACCATCTCCACGTTGCGCAGACGGAACAGGGCCTGGCTACGTGCCTCGTTGACGGTGAACAGCACCGGGTCCTCCTCGTCGGCCAGCAGCCGGTGCAGCTCCCTCATGGCGCGGGCGGGGACGATCACCTCGACGCGCTCTGTGGGAGCCTCTTCCACCGGCAGCCGGTGAACCGCCAGACGGAACCCGTCGGCAGCGGCCAGGGTCAGCATGCCGTCCTCCAGCAGCGTATGCACGCCCGTCAGGACCGGACGGGTGTCATCGGTGGCAGCGGCAAACTCTACCTGGGCGATGGCCGTGCGTAAGGCGGCAGGGTCGATGCGGGCCACCGGGCCCTGGGAGACCTCCGGTATAGGGGGAAAGTCCGACGGGTCGGCCCCGCTGATGGTGGCCTCGTTGCGGCCACAGGCGATGTGCAGCTGCCGCGCCTTAGGTGCCATTGCCAGGTCTATGCGCTCGTTGGGCAGGGAGTTGATAAACTCGCTGAACAGGCGTGCCGGCACGGTGATGGCACCCTCCTCGTCCACCTGGGCCCCCACCCACGAGGTGATGGCGATCTCCAGATTGGTAGCGGCCAGGCGCAATCGGCCGGCATCGGTCCGCAGCAGGACGTGGGTCGTCTGGGGCAGGGTGCTGCGAGTGGCCACCGCCCTCCCCACCACCGCCAGTCCACGGGCCAGGTTCTCCTGCAGGCACGATACCCTCATGGGCCACTCTCCCGGAAGCGTTCTCGGTCAGGGATTTATTCCCTTATACAGAATGCGCCAGGTCGGGCACTAGTATACAACGCCCCACCGGCCGACACAACGGGGGCACCTTTATGTCGAGCAGCCTTGCCGGGGCTGCACCAGTGCGGACGGCGGGGCCGATGCACCGCCACAGAGTGGACGGTGCCCTTGGCAGGGACAGCGGTCTAGGCCACAGGAGGAAAGGGGTGCAGGGCCCTACAGGGCGGCGGCCGCCGCCTGTCGCTTCCCCTCCAGTTCAGCCTCCACCGCAGCGATGATCTCCCGCGTGCGGTCTATCACGTCGGGATTGATGGAGACGGA
Organism: Dehalococcoidia bacterium; assembly: GCA_035574155.1. GTDB lineage: Bacteria > Chloroflexota > Dehalococcoidia > SM23-28-2 > HRBIN24 > HRBIN24. The sequence continues at coordinate 55,414 of DATLZD010000021.1, forward strand.
GGTAATGCCCCACTCCACCAGCTGTCGCGTCAGCTCTGGGAAGTCGCTGGGGGCCTGGCCACAGATGGACACGGTAACCCCACGCCGCAGCGCGCCCTGGACCAGGATGCGCAGCGCCTCCATCACCGCCTCGTTGCGCTCGTCGAACTCGTTGGCCAGGAGGGCCGAGTCGCGGTCCACCCCCAGCACCAGCTGCGTCAGGTCGTTGGAGCCGATGCTGATGCCATCGATGCCCACGTCCAGGAACCGGTCCAGGAGCAGGACGTTGGCCGGCACCTCGGCCATCATCCACAGCTTGAAATCGGGGCCGCGGCGGAGGCCTTCCCGCTCCAGCAGCTCCTTGACAGCGGCCAGCTCCTCGGGGGTGCGGACGAAGGGGATCATCACCCACAGGTTGGTGTATTCCTCCCGCACCCGCTTGATGGCCTCTATCTCCAGCTTGAAGACCTCCGGCTCACGGATGTAGCGGCAGGCGCCGCGATAGCCGATCATGGGGTTCTCCTCCGTCGGCTCGTAGCGCTCGCCGCCTTTCAGGTTGCGGTACTCGTTGGTCTTGAAGTCGGTGGTCCGGTAGACCACGGGACGGGGATAGAAGGCGCGGGCGAACTGCCGCAGGCCATCGGCCAGCCGCTCGATGAACCACTCGGCCTTCCCCTCTTCCAGGCACAGGCGCGGGTGGACGCCGATGTGCTCGGCGATGATGAACTCGGCCCGGAGCAGCCCCACGCCGTCCACGTGGCGGCGGGCCACGCGCTCGGCCAGCTCGGGCTCCGCCAGGTTGACGTACACCTTGGTGCGGGTGGACACGCGGCCGATGCGGGCGCGCCGGTCGAGCTCCTGCGCCCACCAGGCCAGTCGCTTCTCGGCCCGTCCTTCGTATATGCGGCCGCTGGTGCCGTCCACCGTCACCATCTGTCCGTCGCGGAAGCGACGGGTGGCGTCCTCGACGCCCATGACCAGAGGTATCCCCAGCTCGCGGCTGACGATGGCCGCGTGGCAGGTCCGGCCCCCGCGCTCGGTGATGATGGCGGCGGCCCGTTTCATGGCCGGCACCCAGTCGGGGGCGGTCATGGTGGTGACCAGCACGTCGCCCTCCTGGACCTTGGCCAGGGCATCCTCGGGCTTAAGGGCCACCCGCACGACACCACAGGCGACCCCCGGGCTACCGGCGTTGCCCTCGGCCAGCAGGGGCGCCGTCTCCTCCTCTTCCTCGGCCACGGCAGCGGCCCCCACCAGGACGGTGACGGGGCGGGCCTGCAGGAGGTAGAACTGGCCGCCTTCCTCCGCCCACTCGATGTCCTGGGGGCAGCCGTAGTGTTCCTCCACCCGCCGGGCGAGAGCCGCCAGCTCCCTGATCTCCTCGTCGCTGAGCTTGGGCGCCGTCTGCTGGTCGGGAGGCACCTCCATCCAGGCGTTGAACTCACCTTCCCGGGCCGACGGATTGCGGACCAGCATCTGGGCCTGGGGCTGCACCCTCTTGCTAAGGATGCGCAGCGTCGCCTTGTCCACAACATACGTGTCGGGGGTCACCGCCCCCGACACTACTGCCTCGCCCAGGCCGTAGGCGGCCTCGATTACGATCTTATTGGCCTCCCCGCTCACAGGTTCAATGGTGAAGATGACACCCGAGCGTCGGGACTGGACCATCCGCTGCACGGGCACCGCGATCCCCACCTGCAGGTGGTCGTACCCGTGGTGGGCACGGTAGAAGATGGCGCGGGCCTCGAAGAGGGATGCCCAGCACTGCTGGACCGCCCGCACCACCGCCTCCTCCCCTTCCACGTTGAGGAAGGTGGCCTGCTGGCCAGCGAAGGAGGCCTCGGCCGTGTCCTCAGCGGTGGCGGAGCTGCGGACTGCCACCGGCCCGCCGCCGAGCTTGCGGTAGGCAGCGCGAATGGCCTCGGCCAGGTCGGCGGGCATCGGCGCCGAGCGCACCAGCTCGCGGGCCTGGGCGGAGGCGCGCTGCAACGCGACCGGGTCGTCGGGATCGAGACCGTCCAGGACCTCCCGCAGGCGCTCGGCCAGCTCGGCCCCTCGCAGGAAATGGAAGTAGGCATCGGTGGTAACAATAAAGGCCGGCGGGACGGGAATACCGGCCTTGGTCAGCTCGCCCAGGTTGGCCCCCTTGCCACCAGCTAACTTGACATCGTCCTTGCCCACCTCGTCCAGCCACACGATGGCCTTCATGGGCTTTCCTCCTCTGCTGTTTGGGGCCGGGGCGCTGCAGCCTGCCCCGCTCCGACCCCTATTATAAGGCCACAATGGGGCGCGTCCAGTCGAAAACGAGGGTCAGAATATCGTCTGGCGGTTACAGACGCCTTACAAAGGGCGCCTTTACTCCACGGTGACCGTCTTGGCCAGGTTGCGGGGCTGGTCGACATCGCAGCCACGGCGCAGGGCGATGTAATAGGCGAAGAACTGGAGGGGCACCGCCGTCAGGACAGGCAGAAGGAGCGGCGGCGCTTCGGGCACCTCCAGGACATGGTCGGCCAGTCGGGCCATCTCCTCATCGCCCTCGCTGGCCAGCACGATGAGGCGCCCCTCTCGGGCCTTCACCTGCTCCAGGTTGTTGCGCATCTTGTCGTAAAGGGGGTCGCGCACGGCGATGGCCACCACCGGCATGTCCTGGTCGATGAGGGCGATGGGCCCGTGCTTCATCTCCCCGGCCGGGTACCCCTCCGCGTGGATATAGGACACCTCCTTCAGCTTCAGGGCGCCCTCCAGGGCGATGGGATGCTGGATGCCCCGCCCCAGATAAAGGAAGTTGCCGTAGCGGTAGAACAGGTGGGCCAGCCGCTCGTAGTCGTCCGAACGCTCCGTCAGCCGGCCCAGAAGGTAGGGCAACCGGGCCAGGGGGGAGAGGAGCCCCGCCAGCGCCTCGGGCGGCTGCGTGCCCCGGGCCTGCGCGAGGTAGCAGGCCAGCAAGTAGAGCACCACCAAAGAGGCGGTGAAGGTCTTGGTGCTGCAGACGCCTACCTCTAGGCCGCAGCGCGTGTAGACTACGCAGTCGGCCAGACGGCTGGCCTGGCTACCGATGACATTGCATACGGCGGCCAGCGCACAGCCCTTGCGCCGCGCCTCCTCCATGGCCGCCAGGGTGTCCACCGTCTCGCCCGACTGGGTAACGGCCACCACCAGGGTATCGGGGCCCACCAGGGGATCGCGGTAGCGGAACTCGGAGGCGTTTTCGGCCTCGGCCGGCAGCCTAGCGATGGCCTCCATGTAGTGGCGTCCGACCAGCGCTGCGTGGTAGCTGGTCCCCATCCCTACCAGGACCACCCGCCGCAGGCGGGACATCACCTGCTGCGGCAGGTCCACGTCCTCCAGGTCCACCCTCATGGCCTCGAAGTCGACCCTGCCCCGCAGGGTGTCCAGGACGCATTCGGGCTGCTCCATCATCTCCTTCAGCATGAAGTGTTTGTAAGGCCCCTTGGCCACCGAGAGGGGGTCATAGGGCACCTCCACCGGCTGGCGGGACACCGGCTCGCCGGAGAGGGTGGTGAGACACGCCCCTTCCTTCGTGACCTCGGCCATCTCGCCGCCGGAGAGGAAGAGGACACGGCGGGTGTAGGGGAGGAGGGCAGGTAGGTCGCTGGCCACCAGGCACTCGCCCTGCCCCAGGCCCACCACCACGCCGCCGGCGTTGCCGAGGCGGGCGGCCACCAGCCCCTGGGGCCACAGGCTGGACATCACCAACACGGCATTGGCCCCCTGCAGACGGGACACGGCAGCGCGGGCGGCCGCGGGGAGGGGGCGGCCCGCTGCCAGCTCCTCCTCCACCAGGTGGGCTATCACCTCGGTGTCCGTCTCGGTCTGGAAGCGGTGTCCGCGGCCCTGCAGCCACTCCTTCAGGGAACGGTAGTTCTCGATGATCCCGTTGTGGACCACCAGCACCCGGCCGCTGCAGTCGGCCACCGGGTGCGCATTGGCATCGGTAGGCCGGCCGTGGGTGGCCCAGCGCGTGTGTCCGATGCCCAGATTGCCCCTGGGCGAGGCCCCCTCCAGGGCGCGGGCCAGCTCCTCCAGCTTGCCCGCCCGCTTATGGACGCACAGGGAGCCGTCCTCCTCCAGCACGGCCAGGCCGGCCGAGTCGTAGCCGCGGTATTCCAGGCGCCGCAGCCCCTCTAGGAGGACGGGGGCCGCCTCCCTGTCGCCGACGTAGCCAATGATGCCGCACATGGGGCGCCCGGGCGGTGGCCGGCCCCCTAGGACGTCTGGTTCTGGCCTGCCAGCTCCTGGATGCGGGCGACCACCTCCTCCACCGCCCAGTCGGGGGTGGAGGCGCCGGCCGTGATGCCCACCTTCTCCTTGCCTGCCAGCCAGGAGGGGTCCAGCTCATCTGCCCGTTCGATGTGATACGTCTCGGCCCCCTCCTCGCGGCAGACCTCCACCAGGTGCCGGGTGTTGGCGCTGTTGCGACCGCCGACCACGATGACCACGTCGGCCTCCCGCGCCAGCTCCCGCGCTGCCTCCTGTTGCGTGGAGGTGACGTTGCAGAGGGTGTTCACCAGGCGCAGCTCGTGGATGGTGTCCATCCGCTCCCGCAGCAACCTCCCCACGAACTCGGCAAACTTGTCCGGGTTCTGGGTCGTCTGGGATATGACGGCGACGCGGGAGACGTGGGACGGCACCTCGTCCACGTCCTTGACGGCGATGCCCTTGCCCTCGGACCAGGCCAATACCCCCTTGACCTCGCGGTGCTCGGCGTCGCCGAACACTACCACCGTGAACCCCTGCTGGGCCATCTTCTTGGCCCAGCGCTGAGAGCGGGTGACGATGGGGCAGGTGGTGTCGATGACCTCCACGCCCTCGGCCCGCGCCCGTTCATAGACCTCGGGGCCGGCACCGTGGGCGGTGATGGCCAGGGGCTGTCCCTTGGGCAACTGGCCGTCCCGCAGGAGGTGGACTCCCTTCTCCTCCAGCCTGGCCATGACCAGGGGGTTGTGGACAATGGGGCCGAGGCTGACGATCTCCCCCTTCTCCTGGGCCGCCCGCTCCATGATCTCGATGGCCCGGCGGACGCCCCAACAGAACCCCATGTCCCTGGCCAGGATGATTTCCATAGTCACTCCTTTCCCTCGGAGGCCTCTGCCACAACTCTAGCATATACGCCCCGGTAGGGCGGGTCTAGGAGGGCAGCTATGCGGGCCATGATGGCCTCCGTCGCCTCCTGGACCTGCTGGCTGCGGACCCTCTCCGCAGCCGGGAGGCGGAAGGGCTGGCCCACCACCACCCTTACCGGGTAGCGCCGCAGTCGCAGGAAGGCCAGGATATCCCGCGGCAGGTGTATGTGCTCGGTGCCCATGATGCCCACCGGCAGGACCGGCGCGCCCGTCTGCAGGGCCAGCAGCGCCGTGCCCGGCCAGGCCCGGTTCATGCCCGGCCATCCGCTGCGGGTCCCTTCCGGGAACATGCCCAGGGCCAGGCCCCGTTCCAGCGCCCGCCGCGCCTGGCGCAGGGCGGCAAGGTCGGCCTCGAAGCGCCGCACCGGCAGGCAGCCGAACAGGTGGAACGCCAGGCCTAGGCCGGGGATGTCGAACAGCTCCTTCTTGGCCATCCAGACAATGCGCCGCGGCACGACGGCGGTGATGATGGGCGGGTCCGCCAGGGTAATGTGGTTGCTGGCAATGATCAGGGGGCCCCGACGCGGTATGTTCTCGGCCCCCTCCACCGTCAGTCGCACATTCAGGTGCACCAGGGCCATAGCCCAGGTGCGGGTGTTGGCCCAGTACCAGGGGCCCACCACCCAGTCAGGCAAGCCGCGCCTCCACAAGCTCCATCACCCTGGCCACCACCTGGGCCAGCGTCAGGCCATCGGTCTGCACGATGACGGCGTCCTCGGCCGGACGCAGGGGGGCCGCCTCCCGACGGGAGTCGGTCTCATCGCGCACGGCCAGCTCGCGGGCCACCTGCTCGAGGCTCACCTGCCGCCCCTGCTGCCGCATCTCCAGATAGCGGCGACGGGCGCGCTCCTCCGGCGACGCGTCCAGGTAGACCTTCAGGTCGGCATTGGGCAGGACAACGGTGCCTATGTCGCGGCCAGCCATCACGATGCCTCCGTCCCGGGCCAGCCGTCGCTGCACCTCCAACAGGGCCTGTCGCACCGCCGGCACGCGCGACACCTGGGAGACGACCGCTTCCACCTCGGGCCGCCGCAGGTGGGGCGTCACGTCGTGACCGTCCATGAGGATGGTGCTGGGCTCGGGGGCACCGGTGTCTGGCCCTGTCAGCACCACCTCCGTGGCCCTGGCCAGGGCTGCCAGCCCCTCCTCGTCCCGGGCGTCGATCCCCCGTTGAAGGGCCAGCCAGGTCAGGGCGCGGTAGATGTTGCCCGTGTCCAGGAACGCGTAGCCCAGGCGGCGGGCCACCTCCCGCCCCACGCTGGTCTTGCCGGAGGCGCTGGGGCCATCGATGGCGATCACCAGGCCACGGCGGCCACCCGCCGTGCGCCTGTGCGCCCTAGTGCGGACCTCCGTCATGACGCCAGCAGGCCGGGACCCTTCTCCCCTCGGCCCAATTTTACGGCGGGAGGTCCGAGTTGACACCGTTTTTGGGAGGGGGTGAAACTATAGACGCCGACCAGCCGGAACGCCTGCGGGAGGCCGACATGACACAGCAGGGCAGCTTCTACACCCTCATGACGCCCGAGATCCGCGAGCTGCGGGCCAGGACCAAGGCCTTCATGGAGCAGCACATCTACCCCAACGAGCCCGTCTTCGCCCGGGGCGGCCCCGAGGCCGAGGAGCTGACCCGCTCCCTGCGCCAGGAGGTGAAGCGGATGGGCATGTGGGCGCCCCACATGCCCAAGGAGGCTGGGGGCATGGGCATCGGCTTCCTCAAGTACGTGTTCATGAACGAGATCCTGGGCCGCAGCTTCTGGGCGCCGGTGGTGTTCGGCTGCCAGGCACCCGACTCGGGCAACGCCGAGATCCTCTGGCTGTTCGGCACCGAGGAGCAGAAGGAGCGCTGGCTCAAGCCCCTGGTCAACGGCGACATATTCTCCTGCTTCTCCATGACGGAGCCGGAGGTGGCCGGCTCCGACCCAACGCTGCTCCAGACGCGCGCCGTCCGCGACGGCGACGAGTGGGTCATCAACGGCCACAAGTGGTTCACCAGCGGGGCCGGGCGCGCCGCCTTCGCCATCGTCATGGCCGTGACGGATCCCGACGCCGCCCCCCACCGGCGGGCGACCATGATCATCGTCCCCACCGACACGCCCGGCTTCCGCATCGTCCGCTCCATACCCGTCATGGGCGAGGAGCACAGCGAGCACTACGAAGTGGTCTACGAGAACTGCCGCGTGCCCGTCACCAACACCCTGGGGGAGCCGGGCTCCGGCTTCATGATCGCCCAGAAGAGGCTGGGGCCGGGGCGCATCCACCACTGCATGCGCTGGCTGGGACAGTGCCAGCGGGCCTTCGAGATGATGTGCCGGCGGGCCCTGGAGCGGCACGCCTTCGGCGGCCCCTTGGCCGAGAAGCAGGCCATCCAGTGGATGATCGCCGAGTCGGCCGCCGAGATCCAGGCCTTCCGCCTGCTGACCATGCACGCCGCCGCCAAGATCGACCAGGGGGACGAGGCCCGCCTGGAGATCTCCCTCATCAAGTTCTTCGGGGCCGAGGTCCTGAACCGGGTCATCGACCGGGCGGTCCAGGTCCACGGCGCCCTGGGCGTCACCGAGGACACGCCCCTGTCGCGCATGTTCCGCCAGGCACGCATGGGCCGCATCTACGACGGCGCCGATGAGGTCCACAAGATGGTGGTGGCCCGCCGCGTCCTCCAGGCCTTCGCCAACGGCGGCGTATACGAGTTCGAGTAGCGGCTAGCGACGCCCGGGCCAGACGAGGGCTGCAACCCCTGCCAGGCCCAGGGCCCCCAACGCGGCGCCTACCGCCAGCAGCGCCGGCGACGGTCCGCTACTGCGGCCTGGGACCGCCTGGCTTGTGTCCGTCGGTGCCTCCTCCCTGATGTTGGCCAGGGGCGGCACCGTCGTGCCGTCCCGCTGCACAGGCGACGGTGCATCTAGGTCCGCGACCGCTGGCCCGGCGTCACCGGGGGTCGGCGTGGCCCGGGACCTTGGTGGCCCCTCGCCAGCGCCGGATCTCGGGGCCGTGGGGGCCGGCGCAGGCGCCGTCGTCGTGGGCGTCCGGCCCGGCGGCGAAGGCGGTGTGGCATCGGGCGGGCGGGCCACGGCCGGCCCACCGCCCGGGCTAGGTGTCGCGACAGGAGGGGGGACAGGCCCGAAGGAGACGTCGTCGAAGAAGGCCACGGCCCGGGCCTCGGACCGGGGCCGCAGCATCAGTCGCACCCTGGCCGACCGCGCCCCGGACGGCGCCTGGACCGGGCCAGTGGTGAGGGGTCGGAACTGCGGCATGTCATCGGTCAGCTCGACGTCCGAGTCGTGCTGGCCAATGGCCGTGCCTGAGCCGTCATCGCTGGCATACCAAGAGACCCGCAGCCAAACGGCAGCCACCGCCGGGTCGTCCTTGAGGGCGTAGGCCGAGAACTGGTAAAAGCCACCCCCTTCCACCTGGACCGTCTGGTAGGCCCACTTGGTGGACGAGCTGGCGCTCTCCAGGAAGGCAGCGTATCCACCCTGGCTGCGGCGGTCAGAGGTCCGCCCCAGGGTGCCGCCGAACTTGTTCCAGCCGTAGGGCGTGCCATCGGCCCTCCCCTCCTCGAACCCCCCGTTCACCAGGTAGGGAAAGGCGGCAGGCTCGGAGGGCGCCGTGGGTGCCGGCGGGGGCGGGACGCTCCGGCCCCCTCCTCCACCCGACGCAGGGGGAGGCGGTGACGGTGGCGGCGGCATTGGCGATGGAGCTGGGGAGGGCGAAGGCGACGGGACTGGGGTGGGAGTGGCGCAGGACCCCGCAGGGCCCGACTCCAGCACCAGCGCAAGGGAGGTGGGGGCAGTCGGTGGGTCCGAGCTGGCGCCGTAGGAGGCCGATGCCGCCGCGCAGGGCGCATAGAGGGGGCCGGAGCGGTAGCACTCGGGGCCGTCCGGGATGCCGGGCGAAACGTTGGACACCAGCAGGTCGCCCGAAGAGTCGTAGAAGGCGAGGCGCAGGGTCACCGAGGTCGGGGTGGTGGGGAAGCAGGCCCGCACCGAGTAGTAGGCACCGGGCTGGACCGGCGAAGCAGCGGCCGGAGGGACCAGGAGGGAGAGGGCCGAGACGAGGGCCAGGGAGACCGCCGCGGCCGCAACGGCCAGCAGCCAGGCGGAGCTTCCAGCCCTGTCCGGCCCAGACACGGACGAGTCCCTACTTGTCGCATTATGCAGAAGGTGTCAAGTGGACGGCAAGAGGTGCCCGGGCAGCGGGCGGCTAGGCCCACGGCGGCAGGCCCCCCAGAGCAACGCAGCCGTCGGGGCGGACGGTCTTGACAGGGGCGCGGATAGGACACTATATATAAGGCACCTAGGCGAGAGTTGCCAAATTCGATAGACGCTTTCGAAGAGAGGTCGGCGTAGTCGGCGGTGTAGGGGCGTGACGGACTATCTGGTCCGCCGGCTCATCCTGCTGGTGGTCACGCTCCTGGGCGGCTCGGCCCTGCTCTTCTTTGCCATGCGCCTCCTGCCGCCCCGCGATGCCATCGACCTGCAGGTGCCGCCCCAGACCCCCAACGCCGAGGAGACCAAGGAGGCCCTCCGCCGCCAGTTGGGCCTGGACGGTCCCCTCTACCGGCAATACCTCGACTGGCTCAAGGGGTTCTTCACCGGGGACTGGGGGAAGTCGCTGCACAGCCACCGCCCCATCCTGCAGGAGCTGAAGGACCGCATCCCCGTCAGCTTCGAGCTAGGCATCATCGGCCTCTTCTTCACCTGGGTCATCTCTATGCTGCTGGGGATCGTGAGCGCCCTGCACCAGGACCGCCCCCTGGACTACGTCCTGCGGACCCTGGCCTACGCCTTGGACGCCGTGCCGCCGCTCCTCCTGGGGGTGCTGCTGTTGACCTATCTGGCCGTCAACTTCAGCTGGGCGCCCCCTCCCACCTTCTCATACTTCTGGGACGACCCCGTCCGGCACATGAAGATAATGCTCCTGCCGACGCTGGTCATCGGGGTGACTTCGGCGGGCAACCTGGTCCGCTTCACGCGGACCTTCCTGCTGGAGGTGCTCCGGCAGGACTACATCCGGACCGCCCGCGCCAAGGGGCTGAGCGAAGGGGTAGTGCTGGTGCGGCACGCCCTGCGCAACGTCGCCATCCCTTTCATCACCGTTCTGGGAGCCACGGTTCCCACGCTCCTCACCAGCAGCGTGATCATAGAGAACCTGTTCAACCTGCCCGGCATGGGCCGCTACACCTTCCAGGCCCTCATCAACCTCGACTACCCAGTATTCGTCACCACTACCACCTTCTATGCCCTGGTCATCCTCACGTCGCAGCTGGTGACCGACCTGGCCTATACCTGGGTGGATCCCAGGGTCAGCTACGCACGGGGCACGCCGTAACGTGGGGCTAGCATGGCCAGGTACGAGACGGCCATTGAGGCAACGGGCCTGGAGGCTACGCCTGCACCGGCGGGCCTAGAGCGCCCGTTGTGGCGACGCGCCCTGGGAGGGCTGGGGTGGTTCTGCGCACGCAAGCCCTTGGGCGCCCTGGGAGGTGCCCTGGTCCTGGTCCTGCTCTTGATGGCCCTGCTGGGGCCTGGGCTGGAAGTGGGGCCGTTGCAGGTGCCACGCCTCGCCCCTTACCACTACAACGAATACGACATCGCCCGTGCCCACCGGGAACGCTTTCAGCCCCCCTCCTTGGAGCACCCCATGGGCACCGACCAGCGGGGGCGGGACGTCCTGAGCCGGCTGCTCTACGGGGCGCGCATCTCCGTGGCCATCGGGCTGGGGGCCTTCGTCATCGCCACTGCCATCTCCACGACCTTGACCCTGGTCAGCGCCTACTACGTCCGGTCGGTGGACCTGCTGCTGCAGCGCGTCATCGAGATGGTCAACTTCGTGCCCGACCTCCTGGTCATCGGCGCCATCTTCGCCATCAAGGGGGCAACGCCGCTGACGTTGGCCCTGACCCTCGGCGTGCTGGGCGGCCTCAACACCGGTCGTGTGCTGCGGGCAGAGGTTATCCGCGTCCGCGCCCAGCCCTACGTGGACGCCAGCCGGGCCATGGGCGCCTCCGACGGGCGCATCATCTTCCGGCACATCCTGCCCAACGTCATGTTCTGGATCATAGTCTCGGCTACCAACTCGGTATCGGTGGCCATCGTGGCCGAGGCCAACCTGGCCGTGCTGGGATTCGGACTGGACCCGTCGCTCCCTACCTGGGGCAACATGCTGGACGAGTCCCGCGAGCACGTGCGCCAGGCGCCCCACCTGGCCATATTCCCCGGCCTCATGGTGGCCATGACCATCTTCGGCTTTCGTCTCTTGGGCGATGCCCTGAGGGACGTCCTGGACCCGAGGCTGCACGGCGCCCGCCTGCGGCCATGAGAGGGGGCGACAGCCCTTTGCACGCACAGGCACCGGGACGTAGCAAGGCAACGGCGAGAGCGGCATGAGGGGGTGAAAGACATGGCGGGCTACTGGCAGCGCGCGCTGGCCCGACGCTACACCCGGCGACAGCTCCTGCGGGGCGCGGCCCTCGGTGTCGGGGCCGCCGTGGGGGCGCTGGCCTGTCGGTCAGCGGAGACCCGTCCGGAGGGCGAGCCGTCCCTCAGGCCGGGTGAGATCCCCTTCGCCTGGCAGTTCCCGGACGAGACGGCCAAGGCGGTGCCGGGGGGCATGATCCGCTTCTTCTACACCAACGACATCACCGGTGGGTTCGACCCCTACACCACCAGCAGTCGTAGCGCCACCCTGTTCCTGGCCAGCCTGGTCTACGAGCCACTTCTACAGCTGCGGACTGGGCCCGGCATCGACACCAGCCGTATCGAGAACCGGGTCTACGAGGGGCGCCTGGCCGAGAGCTGGGAGTGGGTTGACCCGACAACCATCGTCTTCAAGATGCGGCGGGGCGTCTACTTCCACAACATCCCGCCCGTCAACGGACGGGAGATGGACATCGACGACTGGCGGGTCACCATCCAGCGGCTGCAGGCCAGTCCTTACCGGGTCACGCTGCAGACCATCGCCGACCTCAACCGCGTCGAGTTCCCCGATAGCCAGACCATGGTCATCCGCCTCAACCACCCTTACGCGCCCGGGCCCAGCATCTTCACCACGGGCGTGGCCTCCTTCTGGGTGATGCCCAAGGAGGCGGCCGACCGCATGGATCCCAACACCCAGGCCATCGGCACCAACTTCCGTCAGCTGGAGTACTATCAGCCCTCGGTCACCCTACGCTTTAGGCGTCACGAGCGTTACTGGCTGCAGGGGCGCCCATTCCTCGGCCGCTGGGACTACCCCATCATCACCGAGAAGGCCAACCGGGTTGCCCAGTTCATCGCCGGCAACGTTCACTGGTACCAGCCCCTGCCCGAGGACCTGTTGCAGCTGCGCAGGGACGTGCCCAATGCCGTCATCTACCGGGCCGAGACCCAGGGGACGCTGCCCATCAGCTTCTTCGGCTACCGGGACCTGGCCACCGCCCCCTGGCGCGACGAGCGGGTGCGCCAGGCCATATCTATGGTCATCGACCGCAGGGGACGGTTCGAGTACTTCCGCAACCACCAGGAGCTACTGGCCAACGGCATCGACCAGCGGCTGCGCTACCACACCCACTTCTGGGCCGGCTCCGTCTTCTGGCTGGACTGGACTACGGGCGCCCTGGGCGAGGAGTCCAAGTTCTTCCAGTACGACATCGCCGAGGCGCGGCGGCTGCTGGAGGCTGCCGGCTACCCCAACGGGGTGGACATAGATACCTGGTGGCACACCGGCCCCAACTATGGCGCCCAGTATATCGAGAGCGCCCAGATCTTCAACGACATGCTCCAGCGCAGCGGACTGTTCCGCACCCGTCCTCACCCCAACACCTATCAGGAATACCTGACCACCGTGTGGCAGAAGCGGGACTTCAGTGGCCTGGCCCTGGTGCTGCCCTGGACGGGCGTGGACGACGACTTCGACGCCGGCCTCTACGCCATGTTCCACCGCCGGTCGGGCGATCTGTTCCGCGGCCTGCCCGATGACCAACTGGAGGCGATGCTGGACCGGCAGCGGGCCGAGCTGGACGTGGGGCGGCGCACCCAGTTGATGCATGAGCTGCAGCGCTACCTGGCTCGCAAGATGTATGTCATACCTACTGAGGGGGTCTACGACGTGTTCAACTTCGTCTACCCGTGGGTGCGCAATATCGCTTGGCCCCAGCACTCGTGGTGGCTCATGCCCGATACCCCCAACCGCGAGGGGTGAGTTCACCCCTCGGTGCGCGGAGGGGTCGGACCGCTGCGGTGGCCTCCCTGGAGGCGCTGCCAGTCCTCCAGGGTATCTATGTCCAGGTCTCCCTCAGGGAAGGGGACCAGGACCGTCGCCTCCCGGTGTCGCTCCAGGACGGCCTTGGCGCCGCGGTCGCCCCGCAGGGCCATGAGCTCGGGCCAGAGGGTGCGGTCGAAAAGGGCTGGCACCCCCAGGGTATCGCCGTAGCTGCAGGCCACCGCCACCGCGCCGTGCCGGTGCCAGGCGTCGGCCAGCCGCCGCAGCAGATGGGCGTTGACTGCGGGCTGGTCACAGACCATGACGATGGCCGCCTCCGTCTGGGGCCATCCCCGCTGGAGGGCCGCCAGCCCGGCACGGATGGAGGACGCCATTCCCTCCTGCCAGCCCGGGTTGGGGACGGCCAATGCCCCGGCGGGCAGGGTCTCCGCCAGCTCCTGGCCGTGGGCACCCAGCACCACCAGCACCGGCCCCAGGCCGGCCGCCAGGGCCTCGGCCACGGCGTGGCCCAGGAGGGTGCCGTCGCCGTAGGGAAGGGACTGCTTCGGCCGACCGAGGCGGGTGGAGGCGCCCGCCGCCAGGACAATGACCCCCACCGTCCCGGCCGTCAATTCACTCCACCTCTATGTCTACCCGGATGTTGCGGCCCCCACCAGGCCACTCGAAGGGGACCTCCTGTCGCCACTTGTCCCAGACCAGGGTACGGCTGTCGTTGTCGATGGCCACATAGGCAGCGAAGGCCATGGCCACCAGCCCCAGCAGCAGGACCAGGGTCATCATGGAGCGAAGGACCATGCCCACCGCCCGTCACCTCCCTCCGTCGTTGTCCGCGGACGCATAGCCCGTCACCAGGATATCACCGCCCAGGCGACGCACCGTCACGCCCCTCAGCCGCACCGCCTCGGCCATGACGGCCGCGCCCCGGCCCTCCACCGCCGCCCTGGCATCCCTGGCGCCGATGACCAGCGGCGCGATGACGGCATGGACCTTGTCCACCAGCCGTGCATCGAAGAAGGACCCCAAGAGTTCGCCCCCGCCTTCCACCAGCAGCGACAGGATGCCCCTGCGCCCCAGCTCCCGCAGCAGGGGCTCCAGCGCCACGTGGCCGCCGTCCCGGGGGAGGACTAACACCTCCACCCCTCTCGCAGCCAGGGCGTCCCGCCACTCCCGCGGCGACGCCTCGGTGGTGGCCACCAGGGTAGGCGCAGCGCCGTCCAGCGCCCGCGCCGTCAGGGGGATACGGCCGTGGCTGTCCAGGAGGACCCGCAGGGGCTGTCGGCGGGCCATACGGCCACCCGGCCGGGCTGTCAGGTGGGGGTCGTCGGCCAGGACGGTGCCGGAGCCTACGGCGACGGCGTCCACCTGGGACCGGAGGCGGTGGGCCCACTCCCGGGCCCGTGGTCCGCTCACCCAGCGGGAGTCCCCGCTGGCAGCCGCGATGCGCCCGTCCAGGCTGGCTGCGAACTTGGCGATGACGAAGGGCAAGGCCGTGGTGCGGTGCTTGACGTAGGCCTCCAGCAGCCGCCTCGCCTCGGCCTCGCCCTCCCCCAGCCGCACGGCAACGCCGGCCCGCTCCAGGGCCTCCTTGCCCCGACCGCAGACGTGAGGGTCTGGGTCCAGCATGGCCATGTGCACCTCGCCTATGCCAGCCCGCAGGATGGCCTCGGTGCAGGGAGGGGTCCGTCCGTGGTGGGCGCAGGGCTCCAGGGTCACATAGAGGGCGGCCCCCCGCGCAAGCTCCCCGGCCCGGGCCAGGGCCACTGCCTCGGCGTGGGGGCCAGGCGGCGGCCGCGTATGGCCCCGGGCCACCACCCGACCGTCGCGTACCACCACCGCCCCCACTGCCGGGTTGGGGGAGACGCGTCCGAGCGCCCGTCGCGCCTCGGCCAGGGCAAGTCGCATGAACGGGCCCACAGCAAGACTAATGATAGCGCCCGATGGTAACATGGAGGGCGGAGGCTGGCCATGTCCGAAGAGCCACAGGTCAGCGAGCTGCTGGTCCGGGGCATCGTGGTGGGCCTCTTCGCCGAGAACTGCTGGATCGTCGGCAACCGCCGCACCGGCGAGGCCATCTGCATCGACCCAGGCGACCAGCCCCAGGACATCCTGAACCTGGCCAAGGACCTGGGCGTCCGCATCAAGCTCATCGTCAACTCGCACGGGCACCTGGACCACGTCCTGGGGGTGCGGGCCATCAAGGAGGCCACGGGCGCCAAGTTCCTGATGCACCGGGCGGACGTGGACATCGCCCGCGGCGCCAGCCGCGCCGCCCTCATGTGGTTGGGGCGCTACGTGGAGCCTCCCCCCGACCCCGACGCCTTCATCGAGGACGGCGACGAGGTGGACGTGGACGGCGTCAAGCTCAAGGTCATCCACACCCCGGGCCACACGCCCGGCTCCTGCTCCTTCTTCACCGAGGGGATGCTCTTCTCAGGCGATACTCTTTTCCGTGGCTCCATCGGCCGCACAGACCTGCCCGGCGGCGACTACGATCAGGAGATGCGCAGCATCATCGACAAGCTGCTGGTGCTGCCGGACGACACTGTGGTGCTGCCGGGCCACATGGAGGAAACGCGCATCGGCATCGAGAAGGCCACCAATCCCTTCGTTCTCATGGAGCTGCGCCGCCGCCAGCAGGGCTAGGGCTGGCGGCGGCGGTCGTGCAGGAAGTCCTGGTAGGCCCGCGAGGGGGTCGGCTCCCGCTGCCCCTGGTACTTGCTGCCCAGGCCGGGCGAACCGTAGGGGCGTTCCACTGGGGTGGACAGGCGGTAAAAGGAGAGCTGGGCTATCTTCATCCCGTAGTAGAGGGCGATGGGCATCTGGGACTGGTTCGACAGCTCCAGCGTGAGCTTGCCTGACCAGCCCGGGTCCACATAGCCGGCGGTCGCATGGACTAATAGGCCCAGGCGCCCCAGGGAGGACTTACCGTCCACTCTGGCGACGATGTCGTCGGGCAGGACGATGGTCTCGATGGTCCCTGCTAGCACGAAGTTTCCCGGCTGTACCACAAAGGGCTCGTCGTCGGCCACCACCACCCGCTCCGTCAGGTCGTCGGTGGGCTCCCGCACGTCCACGTAGGGGCGGCGGGTGACCCTGAAGATGCGGAACACCCGGTCCAGATGCAAGTCAACGCTGGCAGGCTGGATGGCGTCCTCCGCCAGCGGTTCGATGACGATGCGGCCTTTGGCCAGCTCTTCGCGGATGGAGCGGTCTGACAGGACGGTCATCACCACAAAGATGACGCGACGCCCCACCTGCTGTCGCCCCTCCTCCCTCGGCGCGTTCTCCACCAGGTTTCCCCATCCGGGGGCCAGATGCAAGCCCCTTTCCCGCGCCTTTCCTGTGCTATTTCGCGGCCAGCGGTGCATAATGGTGGGTGAACTGTCGAGGACGGAGCGCGAGGGATCTTGTCCAACGCCACTCCTGAAGGGGGCCAGCCCCCCCAGGAAGCGCCCGACCCCCAGGAGCAGGGCGCGTCGCCTCCCCAGCCCTGGCCCACAGAGGTCCTGGGGCCGTGGTCGGGAGAGGCCCCAGGGGCACCCGACCCCCAGCCGGAGGGGCAGCCCCAGCCGATGGCCGCCCAGGGCTGGGAGCCGCAGCCGGAGTCCCCGGCCAAGGCCGGCCTCTCGGCCCAGCGGCTCCTGGTGGACGTGGTCGAGACCCTGGTGCTGGCCATATTCATCTTCCTGGCCATACGTTTCTCGTTCCAGAACTTCCGCGTCGAGGGCGTGAGCATGGCCCCTGGTCTGGAGGACGGGGAATACCTCATCGTCAATAAGCTGGCCTACCTCAAGGTAGACCTGTCAGTGTTCGACTGGCTGCCGTTCTTCGACGCCGGTGACCAGCCGGTCCGCTACCTGTTCGGTGGCCCCCATCGCGGCGACGTGGTGGTCTTTCGGGCACCCGACGATTCGCGCCGCGACTTCATCAAGCGCATCATCGGCCTGCCGGGGGACACGGTGGCCATCGACAACGCCAGCGGCCGAGTTCTGGTGAACGGCCTGCCTCTGGAGGAGCCTTATGCGGTGGGGCGCACCCAGTGCACATCCACCCTCATGGGCTGTGGGCCGTGGGTAGTCCCCCCTGGACACTACTTCGTGCTAGGCGACAACCGCGAGCAGAGCACCGATTCGCGCTTCTTCGGCTTCGTGCCCGAGGACAACATCATCGGCAAGGCCCTCATCACCTATTGGCCGCCCGAGGACTTCGGGCTGGCCCCCAACCATTCGGTCTCCTTTGCCAGCCGGTAGGGAAGTGCTGGACCCCCAACAGGAGCGGTTCATCTCCCGGCAACGGGTCGCCCGCCTCGCCACCGCCGATGCCGGTGGCCAGCCCCACGTGGTGCCGGTCTGCTTCGCCTATCTGGATGGGGCCTTCTACACGCCCGTGGACGAGAAGCCCAAGCGCTCCCTGCGGCTCAAGCGTCTGCGCAACATCGCCCAGAACCCGCGGGTGGCCCTGCTGTTGGACGAATACGACGAGGACTGGTCACGTCTGGCGTGGCTGATGGTCCAGGGCGAGGCCGAGGTCCTGCAAGGAGGCCCCGAGCACCTGCGGGCGGTGGAGGAGCTGCGCCGTCGCTACCCCCAGTACCGCTCGATGGCCCTGGAGTCGCGACCGCTGGTGCGCATCGTCCCGCTGCGGGTGCTCTCCTGGCGCGCCGAGGGGGGCAGGGGCTGGGGCGCAGAGGGTGGGGCCCTTTGACAGCCTCGGGCGCAGAGCGCCAAAATAGCACTGGGCCCGTAGCTCAGCGGCAGAGCGGGGGACTTTTAATCCCAGGGCCGTGGGTTCGAATCCCACCGGGCCCTCCACGTTTTTCAAACGCGGGAAAACCCCCTCAGAAGCCCGCCTCCGGTTGTGCCACCGTTGTGCCGACCCGCAGCCCCCACCCGCCGGAAAGGAGCGGCCGCCGGGGTCAGAGCTTCCGGAAGTAGTCGCGGGCGGCCTTCAGGGCCTCCACCAGCGCGTCCACCTCTTCCCGTGTGTTGTAGACGTAGAAGCTGGCACGCGCTGTGCCCCAAACCCCCAGCCTCCGCATGAGGGGCTGGTTACAATGGTGGCCCGTGCGGATGGCCACCCCGTAGCGGTCCAGGATGGTGCCCAGGTCGTGGGGGTGGATATCGGGAAAGTTGAAGGAGACGACCCCACCCCGGCGCTGGCCATCGCTGGGACCGTAGACCACCAGCTCCTCGAACTGGCGCAGGCGGGAGAGGGCATACTCGGTCAGCTCCCGCTCGTGGGCACGGACCCTCTCCATGCCCAGCATCTCCAGGTAGTCGATGGCGGCGCCAAAGGCCACCACGTCGGCGATGTTGGGAGTCCCCGCCTCGAACTTCCAGGGCACCTCGTTCCAGATCGTCTCCTCCAACGTGACCATGCTGATCATCTCGCCGCCGGACAGGAACGGCTCCATCTCCTCCAGCAGCTGGCGTCGGGCGTAGAGGACCCCGACGCCAGTAGGGCCCAGCATCTTATGGGCCGAGAAGGCCATGAAGTCGCAGCCCAGCTCTGAAACGTCCACCGGCATATGGGGGACGCTCTGGGCACCGTCCACCAGCGTCGTGATGCCCCGTCGCCGTGCCTCGGCCACCAGCTCCTGCACCGGGTGGATGGTCCCCACACCGTTGGAGACGTGACCGATGGCCAGAAAGCGGGTGCGCTCGTTCAGGTAACGCTCCGGCCACCCCTCCAGGTCCAGGGACAGATCGTCGGTGACGCCTATCCAGCGCAGTCGGGCCCCCTTCTCCCTGGCCAGCCGCTGCCAGGGCACCAGGTTCGAGTGGTGCTCCATCTCGCTGAGGACTATCTCATCGCCCTCCCGGATGTTGGCCCGCCCCCAGGTGTAGGCCACCAGGTTGATGGCCTCGGTGGCGTTGCGGGTGAAGACGATGCACTCCGGGCCCGGCGCGCCGATGAACCTCGCCACCTTCTCGCGGGTGGCCTCGTAGGCAGCGGTGGCCTCTTCGCCCAGGCAGTGGATGGCACGGTGGATGTTGGCGTTGTAGCGCCGGTAGTAGTCGGCCAGGGCATCGATGACCTGCCGCGGCTTCTGAGAGGTGGCGGCGTTGTCCAGGTAGACCAGGGGCCGACCATGGACTTGGCGTTCCAGGATGGGGAAGTCCTGACGGATGCGGGCCACGTCCAGGCTGCCGTCGGGACGGACATAGGGGTTGTCGCCGCTAGCCATCCTGTCCTCACTCGCCCGTGCGTAGTCGCGGCAGGGACTGGACCAGCAGCCGCTCCAAGTGGGAGCGCAGGGCCGGGAGCCGCACCTCGTCCAGGACCGTTGCCGCGAATCCCTTGATGAGCAGCGTCTGCGCCAGCACCGGGTCGACCCCGCGCGAGAGCATGTAAAAGAGGGCCTCCTCGGCCACGGCACCGGCTGCCGCCCCATGGCCGCACTTGACATCGTCGGCGTAGATCTCCAGGGCAGGTTTGGAGTCCACCTCTGCCTCGCGGGAGAGGAGGAGGTTCTTGTCCTCCTGCTCGGCGTCGGTCTTCACCGCCCCCGGTCGCACATAGACCGTGCCGCCGAAGATGGCGTGGGACCGCCCGTCCAGCACGCCCCGGTAGAATAGGCGGCTGGTGCAATGGGGCTTGATGTGGTCTATGTTGATGTAGTTGTCCAGGTGCTGGCGGCCGGTGGTGACGTAGAGGCCATGAAGATAGGCCTCGCTCCCCGGGCCGTCCAGGTCCACCCGCACGTCGTTGCGGCCGATGCCGCAGCCACGCCCGAAAAAGACCGAGAGCAGGTGGGTGTCCCGCTCCTGGTAGAAGCGGGCCTGCCCCACGTGGTAGGCCCCCTCTCCCTCCAGCAGCAGGTGGTAGTGCTCCAGGGACGCCCCCTCGCCCAGGTAGAACTCGCGCACGGCGCTGGTCAGGTAGACACCGTCGTCCAGCCCCAGGTAGGACTCCACCAACCGCAGCCGGGCCTGGCGGCCCAGGACCACCAGCAGCCGCGGATAGTGGACGTACGGCTCTGGGGACGGGGGCGAGACGAAGACCAGGTGCAACGGACGCTCGGGTTCGGCGCCGTCAGGAACCACCACCAGGGCACCGTCCTGGAAGAGGGCGGTGTTGAGGGCGGTGAAGGCGTCGTCCTGGTAGCCTGCATAGCGGGCGAGGTGCCGCTGCAGCAGCCCCTCTTCCTCCGTCAGGGCCTGAGCGAGGGGGAGGACGCGGACGTCCTCTCCCGCTGTTGGTGGGTGGGACAGCTCCGGCCGGTAGCGACCGCCCACGAAGACCGCCCTGCGCCAGGTGGGGCGCCAGGGCAGGAAACGCCTCAGGCTGTCCAACGAAAGGGCAGGGCGAGCCGGTGGGTCCCCGAAAGGTGTGCGGGCGATGGGCGCCACGTCCGTATACTTCCAGGGCTCGTTCCCGCGGCGGGCCGTGGGGAAGCCCAGGTCGAGGAAACGCCCTAGGGCCTCCCGCCTCAGCCCCATGAGCCATTCGGGCTCCCGACGGGCCGCTTCCAGCTCGCGGAAGCGGCGGGCATAAGTCTCGTATATGGGCGGCGCCTGCGTCATGCTGCTGCTCTCGCTGCCCACGGCGTGGGCCCTATTCGCGACGCCCCGCCTCGGCGGCCTGCCTGAGCCACTCGTAGCCCTTGGCCTCCAGCTCCTGGGCCAGCTCCCTGCCTCCCGAGGCCACGATGCGCCCGTCGATGAGGACATGCACGAAGTCGGGCTGGACGTAGTTCAGAATACGCTGGTAGTGGGTCACCAGCACGATGGCCTTCTCGGGGCCACGGAACTGGTTGATGCCCTGGGCCACCACCTTGAGGGCATCGATGTCCAGGCCTGAATCAGTCTCGTCTAGGAGGGCCAGGGTGGGGTCGAGCAGCAGCAGCTGCATGATCTCGTGGCGCTTCTTCTCGCCACCCGAGAAGCCCTCGTTGACGTTGCGCTTCAGGAACTCAGCGTCCATGCCCATTTGCCGCAGCTTCTCCTGGACGAGGCGGTTGAAGTCCCGCACTGAGAGCTTCTCCAGGCCGCGGTGCTCTCGCACCGCGTCCAGGGCCGCCCGCAGGAACTCCCGCAGGCGCACGCCGGGCAGCTCCACAGGGTATTGGAAGGCGAGGAACACACCTTCCCGCGCCCGCTCATCGGGCGTCATGGCCAGGAGGTCGCGGCCGCGGTAGATAGCCTCGCCCCCCAGGACCTCGTAGTCGGGCTTGCCCGCCAGGACGTTGACCAGCGTGCTCTTGCCGGAGCCGTTGGGCCCCATGATGGCGTGGACCTCGCCCAGGTGGACCGTCAGGTCCACCCCCTTGAGGATCTCCACGTCTCCGATGCCGGCCCGCAGGCCCCGCAGGACGAGGACAGGCTCCTTGCCGTCGCTGGCCATGGTCCCACCCATTAGCCCACGGTGCCCTCGAGGCTCACCCGCAGCAGCTGTGAGACCTCCATGGCGAACTCGAAGGGCAGCTCCTGGAAGACCCCGCGGCAGAAGCCGTGCACGATCATGTACTGGGCCTCCTCCTCGCTGATGCCGCGGCTCATCAGGTAGAAGAGCTGCTCGTCGGAGATCTTGGAGGTGGTGGCCTCGTGCTCGATGCGGGCGGTGGGGTTGCGCACCTCGAGATAGGGGACCGTGTGGGCGGCGCACCTGCTGCCGATGAGCAGCGAATCGCAGCGGGTGAAGTTGCGGGCACCGTCGGCGGTGGGCATGATCTTCACCAGGCCACGGTAGGTGTTCTGGCCGTGGCCCGCCGAGATGCCCTTGGCCACAATGGTGCTGCGTGTGTTCTTGCCGATGTGGATCATCTTGGTGCCGGTATCGGCCTGCTGGTAGTTGTTGACCAGGGCCACCGAGTAGAACTCGCCCACCGAGTTGTCGCCCCGCAGGATTACGCTGGGGTACTTCCACGTGATGGCCGAGCCCGTCTCCACCTGGGTCCACGAGATCTTGGAGTTCCTGCCCAGGCAGATGCCCCGCTTGGTCACGAAGTTGTAGACGCCGCCGTGCCCCTCCTTGTCGCCCGGGTACCAGTTCTGGAGGGTGGAATACTTGATCTCGGCGTCCTCCAGGGCGATGAGCTCCACCACGGCAGCGTGGAGCTGGTGCTTCTTGCGGATGGGCGCCGTGCACCCCTCCAGGTAGCTGACATAGGAGCCACGGTCGGCGATGATGAGGGTCCGCTCGAACTGCCCCGCCTCGGCCTCGTTAATGCGGAAGTAGGTCATCAGGTCCATGGGGCAACGCACACCCGGCGGGACGTAGACGAAAGTCCCATCGGAGAAGACGGCCGAGTTGAGGGCGGCGTAGAAGTTGTCGGTGTAGGGCACCACCGAGCCCAGGTACTTGCGCACCAGCTCAGGGTGCTTCTGGATGGCCTCGGAGATGGGACAGAAGATGATGCCCAGCTCCTCCAGCTTCTTCTGGAAGGTGGTGGCCACCGACACCGAGTCCAGCACGGCGTCTACCGCCACCCCCGCCAGCCGCTTCTGCTCCTCCAGGGGGATGCCCAACTTGTCGAAGGCCCGCTTCAGCTCAGGGTCGATGTCGTCCAGGGTCTTGGGCCGGTCGCCGTCTCGGGAGAGGGGCGCCGCGTAGTACACGATGTCCTGGAAGTCGATGGGCGGGTGGTAGATCTTGGCCCACTTGGGCTCCACGTAGTCCAGGGACCGCCAGTAGCGGTAGGCCCGCAACCGCCATTCCAGCATCCACTCGGGCTCTTCCTTCTTGCGGGAGATCAGCCGGATGATGTCCTCGCTGAGGCCCTTGGGGGCCACGTCGGCGGGCACCGGGATGACGAACCCCCACTTGTACTCCTTCTCCTCGATGCCCGTCTCGCGGGATATGACCTTGCGCGCTGGCGGCATATGCAGGCCTCCTCGGGGCCAAGGGGCAGGCATTTTGGCAACATTTGACTGTCCAAATCTCCCTTAGCCCAGCACAAGTGTAGCACAGGCCCAATGGGGGCGCAAGGGGTGCAGCGGAGCCCCAGGCCCCGTTGACGGTGGAGACGGCAGGTGGTAGAGTTTTGAGCACAAGCGCATATCGGAAAGGCTGCGAACGGGGATAGTAGCCCGCAGGGCAGGGCCCAGAGAGCCGGGGGAAGGTGCGAGCCCGGTGCTACTGCGGCGGGTGAATGGGCCCGGGAGCTGCCTGCCCAACGGGGCGCCCAGGCGCCCCTAGTAGGCCAGGACGGAGGGGCACCGTTATCGGCCCAGGGCGCGGAGTCCGGCATGCTCGGCCGCGCCCGTAACGAGTGCCCGCCCCAGCGGCGGGAACTAGGGTGGCACCGCGGGAGGCCCCTCGCCCCTAGAGGCGAGGGGCCTTGCAGTTGTCGGGGGAGCAGGAGGAAGGACATGGACCGCTACAAGTTCATACTGGACGAGAAGGACCTGCCCACCCACTGGTATAACGTCATCGCCGATATGGGGCCGCCGCCACCGCCCCTCGACCCGCGCAGCGGCCAGCCGGTTCCGCCGGAGGCCCTGGCACCCCTGTTCCCCAAGGCCCTCATCGCCCAGGAGGTCTCGGCCGAGCGCTGGGTCGCCATCCCGGACGAGGTGCGGGACGTCTACAGGCTGTGGCGCCCGACGCCCCTCTACCGGGCCAAGCGGCTGGAGCAGGCCCTGGGCACGCCTGCCCGCATCTACTACAAGTATGAGGGCGTCTCGCCCGCCGGCTCCCACAAGCCCAACACGGCGGTGGCCCAGGCCTATTACAACAAGGCCGAGGGCGTCCGCCGTCTGACCACCGAGACCGGCGCCGGCCAATGGGGCTCGGCCCTGGCCATGGCCTGCGCCTTCTTCGGCCTGGAGCTGAAGGTCTACATGGTCAAGGTCTCCTACCACCAGAAGCCCTACCGCCGGGTCCTGATGGAGACCTGGGGCGCGCAGGTGGTCCCGAGTCCCAGCCCCGATACCCAGGCCGGCCGCCAAGTGCTGGAACGCGACCCCGAGTCGCCCGGCTCCCTCGGCATCGCCATCTCCGAGGCGGTGGAGGACGCTGCCACTCGGGACGACACCAAGTACTCCCTGGGGTCCGTCCTCAACCATGTGCTCCTGCACCAGACGGTGATGGGCCTCGAGGCGATGCGCCAGATGGAGATGGCCGGCGACTACCCCGATGTGGTCATCGGCTGCGTGGGCGGCGGCTCCAACTACGGCGGCCTCTGCCTGCCCTTCGTGGGGGAGCGGCTCCGCTCGGGCCGGAAGACGCGCTTCGTGGCCGTGGAGCCCGAGGCATGCCCCTCCCTCACTCGGGGGCAGTACACCTACGACTTCGGCGACACGGCCGAGACGACGCCCCTGCTGAAGATGCACACGCTGGGGCACAGCTTTATACCGCCCTCCATCCACGCTGGCGGCCTGCGCTACCACGGCATGGCCCCCATCATCTCCAAGCTGGTAGCCGACGGCGTCATGGAGGCGCGGGCCTACCACCAGACGAGGGTCTTCGAGGCAGCCGTCCAGTTCGCCAGGGCCGAGGGGATCGTCCCGGCACCCGAGTCGGCGCACGCCATCCGCGCCGCCATCGATGAGGCCCTGGCCGCCCGGGAGGCAGGGGAGCGGAGGGTCATCCTGTTCAACCTTTCGGGCCATGGACTGCTGGACTTGGGGGCCTATGACCAGTTCCTGTCGGGCAAACTGGAGGACTACGCCTACCCCGAAGAGAGGGTGAGGGAGGCCCTGGCCGGCCTCCCCCGGGTAGGCCAGTAGTCGGCGCCAGGAGGTGGCGAGCGTGAGTGGTGAGAGGACGGCGCTGCAGGAGGCGGGGCTCCCGCCGCCTCCCCGCCTGTGGGAGATGAACCTGGACCTGGAGGTGAAGCCCACCTGGCGGAGAATGCTCACCGGCGACCGGCCCACCGGCCCCCTGCACCTGGGCCACTACGTGGGGTCCCTGCGCTACCGCCTGGCCCTCCAGGACAAGATAGAGTGCTTCATCATCATCGCCGACCTGCATGTCCTCACCACCCGCACCGAAAGGCTGCAGGAGCTCGAGGCCAACGTCCGGGAGGTGGTGCTGGACTACTTGGCGGTGGGTATCGACCCCCAGAAGACCACCATCTACCTCCAGTCGCTGGTGCCGGAAGTGCTGGAGATCATGTGGCTGTTCATGAGCCTGGTGAGCGTGCCCCGTGCCCAGCGGATCCCCACCCTTAAGCAGGCGGTGCGCGACCTTCAGTTGGAGTCGGCATCGGTGGCCCTCCTTTCTTACCCCATCCTCCAGGCGGCGGACATCCTGATGGTGAAGGGTGACGTGGTGCCGGTGAGCAAGGACAACGCCTCCCACATCGAGCTGACCAGGGAGATAGCGCGGCGCTTCAACCGCCTCTATCGCCCTATCTTCCCGGAGCCGGACTCGCCCATCGGCCCCCTGCTGGTGGGCTTGGACGGGCAGAAGAAGGCGTCCAAGTCCCTGGGCAACGTCATCCTGCTGTGCGACGACGCGGACACGGTGCGGCGCAAGGTGCGCAGCATGTTCACGGACCCGCGGCGCATCCGCGCCGACATCCCCGGCCGCACCCGCGGCAACCCTGTCTTCATCTACCACGACTTCTTCAACGACGACCGGGCGGAGGTCGAGGACCTGAAGCAGCGCTACCGCCGTGGCAAGGTGGGGGACGTGGAGGTCAAGGAGAAGCTGACCAGGGCCATCAACCGCTTCCTGGACCCCATCCGCGAGCGACGGGCCTACTTCGCGGCCCGCCCCAGGCTCATCGAGGAGATCGTCCACGAGGGGTCGCGGCGGGCGCGGGCCGAGGCCCAGCAGACGCTACGGGAGATGCGGGAGGCCATGGGCCTGACCCACTTCCGCCAGGAGGGGGCACCCTGAGCGTCTACTGGCCGTCGCTGGCCCAAGTGGAGGCGCTGGCCCGGGAGGGCAGGGGTAACTTGTGCCCCGTCCTGCGGGAGGTGCCCGCTGACCTGGAGACGCCCGTCTCGGCCTTCCTCAAGGTGGCCCGGGGCGCCTATTCCTTCCTCCTGGAGTCGGTGGAGGGCGGCGAGCGGCTGGCCCGCTACAGCTTCATCGGCACCGAGCCCTATCGGGTGCTGCGCCAGGGCCCCTATGCCCACCCCTGGGACGGGTCTGACCCGCTGCGGGAGGTGGAGTCGGAGCTGTCCCGCTTCCGCCTGGCCCTGCCGTCGGAGGGGCCGGCGCCGGCCCTGCCCAGCTTCACCGGCGGCGCCGTGGGTTACCTGGCCTGGGAGTGCGTGCGCCATTTCGAGCCGCGGGTGCCCATCCGCCATGAGGACCCGCTGGGAGTCCCCGAGGCCCTGTTCCTGTTCGTGGACACGCTGCTGGTGTTCGACCACCTGCGCCACGTGGTGAAGGTGGTGTCCCATTGCCGGCTGGACGGGGAGGTGGCAGCCAGCTACCGGCAGGCCTGCTGGCGAATAGAGGAGCTGGTAGCGAGGCTGTCGCGCCCGCTGCCCTCCCAGCCCTACGCCGTGCGCAGGGGGGCCGCCCCGACCGGCACCGCCTCCAACGTGGACCGGGAGGCCTTCCTGTCCATGGTGGAGCAGGCCCGGAGATACATCGTCGCGGGCGATGTCATCCAAGTGGTGCTGTCCCAGAGGCTGTCGCGGCCCACCGCCGCCCACCCCTTCTCCATCTACCGCGCGCTGCGGGCCGTGAACCCATCGCCCTACATGTATTACCTGCACCTGGGCGACTTCCAGGTCATAGGGGCCTCGCCGGAGATGCTCGTGCGGGTGGAGGGCGGGGAAGTGGTGACCCACCCTATCGCCGGCACCCGGCGCCGCGGTCGGACGCCCGAGGAGGACGCTGCCCTGGAGGAGGAGCTGCGGGCCGACGAAAAGGAGCGGGCCGAGCACCTGATGCTGGTGGACCTGGCCCGCAACGACATCGGGCGGGTGGCCCTGCCCGGAACGGTGCGGGTGCCCCAGTTCATGGAGGTGGAGCGCTACTCCCACGTGATGCACCTGGTCTCCCACGTGACAGGCCGGCTTCGTCCCGACCTGACCTGCTACGATGCCCTGCGTGCCTGCTTCCCAGCCGGCACCGTCTCCGGGGCGCCCAAGATAAGGGCCATGGAGATCATCGCCGAACTGGAGCCTGACCGGCGCGGGCCTTACGCTGGAGCCGTGGGTTACTTCGACTATTCGGGCAACATGGACACGGCCATAACCATCCGCACCGTGGTGCTGAAGGACGGCGTCGCGTCCGTGCAGGCGGGGGCCGGCATCGTCTATGACTCGGTGCCGGAGCGGGAGTACGAGGAGACCCTGAACAAGGCGGCCGCCCTGCTGACAGCCATCGAACGGGCCGAGGCAGCGGAGGAGGCGATGGTCACCGGCAGCCTGGGGTACTGAAGCGGAGGACAGCACGTTGAGCGATCTCCTGTCGTTGGTGCCGGAGCCGCTGCGCAACCTGCTGCGTCACCGGTTGCGAACGGGCCTGACGGTTATGGGCATCACCATCGGCATCTTTGCCCTGGTGGTCCTGGGGGCGTTGGCGGAGAAGGTGAACCAGTTGGTCGAGGGCGGCGAGGAATACCTGTCCAACCGCATAGCCATAACCGATAAAGGGGGAGGGCACCCGTTTTTCGGGGGGTTCGGTCTGGTGCCGGTGTCCTTCGCCGAGAACGTGCGCCAGGTGCCAGGTGTGGCCTGCGTGGAGACCAGCATCAACCTGCTGCTGGACCCCGAGGGCGGTGCCAGCGTGGGCATGCCCCAGATCATTTCAGGGGTGGTGGTGGACGAGATCCAGCAGTGCGACCGGGAAGCCCCTTCCCCGGTGGAGTTGAGCTTCGCCCGAGGCGACTGGTGGCGCCAAGGCGAACGGGGCGTAACGGTGCTCGGGGCCGATGTGGCCGAGCGGCTCAAGGCACGCGTGGGGCAGACCGTGACCCTGCGCGACCACCCCTTCCGGGTGGTAGGCGTCCTGGACCGCACCCTCACCGGCCCCGATAACATCGCCTACGTGCCCTTGGACGACGCCCGTGAGCTGCTGAGGGAGTCGCGCCTCTTCTTCTCGGAGATAGACCTATCGGACAAGGTGGACACCATCTTCGCCTCGGTCCAGCCCGGCGTGGACGGCGACCGTCTGGCCCGCGATATCGAGGCCCGTTACCCCGACATCCGTGCCTTCGGCCCCACCGAGCTGAAGGAACCGCTGCAGACCAGCAACATGGTGTTCCAGTTCATCATCCTCGGCGTCGCCATGATCGCCCTCATCGTGGGAGGCCTCTCGGTCATCAACACCATGGTCATGTCGGTGGCCGAACGGGTCCGCGAGATAGGGATCAAGAAGGCGGTGGGGGCAAGCGATGGCGACATCCTGCGGGAGTACCTGGCCGAGGCGGTGGCCATCGGCGCCCTGGGCGGCCTGCTGGGGCTGTTGGCCGGCTCCCTGGCGGTCATGGTCCTGAACGACTTCGCCCGCGAGGCGGCCGGAGGCCCCGTCTTCCTGGTGACGGGACGGCTGGCAGCCGGCTCGGTGGCCTTCGCCGCCTTCCTCGGCGCCGTGGCCGGCCTGCTGCCCGCCTTCCGGGCGGCGCGGCTGCGGCCGGTGGAGGCCCTGCGGTCCGAGTGAGGAGGTAAGAGTCCCGTGGCACAGGAAAGGGTAGCCGGCCAACTGCTCCAGGCGGAGCAGGCCATCATCGAGGCGCGGGGCCTGGTCAAGACCTACCGCCTAGGAGGCGGCGTGGTGCGGGCGTTGGACCATGTGGACCTGACGGTGGAACGGGGCGAACTGATGGCGGTCATGGGACGCTCGGGCTCCGGCAAGACCACCCTGCTGAACGTCCTGGGAGGCCTGGACCGCCCCGATGAGGGGCAGGTGGTCATCGACGGCGTGGACATCGCCCGCCTTAATGGGCGCCAACTGCCACGGCTGCGCCGCGAGAAGGTGGGCTTCGTCTTCCAGGAGTTCAACCTGATCCCCACCCTGACGGCCCTGGAGAATGTTGAGCTGCCCCTTCGCTACGCTGGGGTGCCCAGGGCAGAGCGACGGCGGAGGGCCATGGAGGCCCTGGCCCTGGTCGGCATGGACCACCGCGCACGTCACCGGCCGTCCCAGCTATCGGGGGGAGAGCAGCAGCGGGTGGCCCTCGCGCGGGCGCTGGTCAGTCGACCGGCCATCGTCCTGGCGGACGAGCCCACGGGGGAGCTGGACACTCACACAGCGGCGCAGGTGATGGAGCTGGTCCAGCGCCTGAACCGGGAGACGGGCCAGACCTTCATCATCGTTACCCACGACCCGGCCATCGCCCAACGCTGTCGTCGGGTGGTGCGCATGGAGGACGGACGCATCGTCAGCGACCAACGCCAAGGAGAGTGACGGTCCGGGTGCTATAATGGGGCCAGCCATGACCAGGGAACGCTTACATCGTCTCATAGATCGAGCCTCCGAGGAGGACTTGGCCATTGTTGAGCACCTCCTCCTTCACCTGTTGGCCTGTCGCGATCCGGTCTTGCGCAGCCTGATCCGTGCCCAAGCCGAGGAGGAGGGCCTGACACAAGCGGATGAGACGGCCGTCGAAGGGGGACTTCGGGACGTCCGCGAAGGACGGACGCGACCCACGGCCGAGGTTCGCCGCCTCCTCGGACTGTGAGCTGGCAAGTAGAGTGGAGCGAGCGGGCGATAACCGACCTGCGTTGGCTGCCCGCGCGGGACGCCAAAAGGGTCATCGAGGCAGTGGAACGATACGCCCAGTCGGGTCACGGCGACATACGTAAGATCCGGGGCAGGGACGCGCTGTTCCGGTTACGTATTGGGACTTGGAGAGTCCTGTTCACCCCCGACGTCGACTCTCGACGCATCTACGTGCTCACGGTCAGGCACCGTAGGGAGGCCTACCGGGACATGTGAGGTCGCGAAGGCTAGAGGTGGTGAACGTTGGTCCTGCTAATCGATAACTACGACAGTTTCACCTACAACCTCTACCAGCTCCTGTCGGAGCTGGGCGCAGAGGTGTTGGTGGTGCGCAACGACCGCACGACCGTCGACGACGTCGAGGCCATGCGTCCTCAGGGCATCGTCATCTCCCCCGGCCCCTGCACGCCGCGAGAGGCAGGCATATCGGTGGAGCTGGTGCGACGGCTGGCCGGCAGGGTGCCCATCCTTGGGGTCTGCCTCGGTCACCAGTGCATTGGCGAGGCCTTCGGTGGGCGAGTGGTGGGTGCCGGCGAGATCGTCCACGGCAAGACGTCCCTCGTCCACCATACGGGCCAGGGCGTCCTGCGGGGCCTGCCCGACCCCTTCCCGGCCGTCCGCTACCACTCGTTGGTGGTGGAGCGGGACTCGCTGCCGGAAGAGCTGGAGGTGACGGCCTGGACGGACAAAGGCCTGGTCATGGGGCTGCGCCACCGCCGCCTGCCGGTGGAGGGGGTCCAGTTCCACCCCGAGTCCATCGCCACCCCGGTGGGCAAGCAGATACTGCGGAACTTCCTGGGGTCGCTATGATCCGCGAGGCCATCGCTGCCCTGGTCAACGAGGGCCGCCACCTGTCAGAGGAGGAGGCGGCCGCCGTCATGACAGAGGTGATGGAGGGGCAGGCCACCCCCGCCCAGCTGGCCGCCCTCCTGGTGGCCCTACGCCTGCGAGACGAGACGGTGGACGAGCTGGTGGGCATGGCCCGCGTCATGCGCCGCTTCGCCCTGCGCGTCCCCCTGGAGCCTCCCCTCCTGGACACTTGCGGGACCGGCGGCGACGGCCGCGGCACGTTCAACGCCTCCACGGCGGCAGCCATCGTGGCGGCGGCGGCCGGGGCGCGGGTGGCCAAGCACGGCAACCGTGCCGCCTCCTCCCGCTGCGGCTCCGCCGACCTGCTGGAAGCCCTGGGCGCCCGCATCGAGCTAGGACCGGAGCAAGTGGCCCGCTGCGTGCAGGAGGTGGGCATGGGCTTCATGTTCGCCCCCTCCTTCCATCCGGCCATGAGGCACGCAGCCGCCCCCCGGCGGGAGATCGGCCTGCGCACCGTCTTCAACCTTCTGGGCCCCCTCACCAACCCGGCCGGGGCCAGCCACCAACTGCTGGGGGTCCCAGACGCCGCCGTCGGCGAGAAGATGGCCCAGGCCCTTCTCCGCCTCGGCGTCCGCCGGGCGCTGGTGGTCCACGGCAGCGACGGTCTGGACGAGGTCAGCCCCTCGGCACCGACCCTTGTCTGGGAGGTGGCGGGGGGAGACGTGCGCCACTACCAGGTGGCCCCCGAGGACGCCGGCCTGGCGCCGGTGCCCTTGACGGCCGTTTGCTCCAGCGACCCCCAGGAGAACGCGGACCTGCTGCGGGCGGTGCTCTCGGGCCAGCGGCTCCCCCTGCGCAACTTCGTGCTCCTCAACGCCGGCGCCGCCCTGATGGCCGCCGAGATGGTCGGGAGCTTGAGGGAGGGCGTGGCCCTCGCCGCCGAGGCCATCGATAGCGGCGCCGCAGCCCGTAAGCTGGAAGAGTTCGTTGCCGCCACCCAGGGCCTGGCCGAGGCGGTGTCCCCATGAGCGCCCCCTCCATCCTGGACGAGATCGTGGCCCACAAGCGGCAGGAGGTGGCCGCCGCCAAGGAGCGGCTTCCCTGGCGCGAGCTCGAGCGCCGGCTGGCACAGGTGCCTCCCCTCCGGCCCTTCGCCGCCGCCCTGCGGGGGCCGGGGCTGGCCCTCATCGCCGAGGTGAAGGCCAGGAGCCCCTCCCGCGGCCTGCTGCGTCCGGACCTGGACCCGGCGGCCCTGGCCACGACCTACGCCCGCGCCGGCGCCGCGGCCATCTCCGTGCTCACCGACGAGAAGTATTTCGGCGGCTCCCTGGACCACCTGCGCCAGGTTCGCGAGGCCCTGCCCGATGGTCCGCCCCTGCTGCGCAAGGACTTCGTCATCGACCCATACCAGGTCTTGGAGGCGCGGGCGGCTGGCGCCGATGCCGTCCTCCTCATCGCGGCCGCCCTGGAGCACAAGGAGCTCGAAAGGCTGCTAGCGACAGCGCGGGACCTGGGCATGGACGCCCTGGTGGAGGTCCACGACGAGGCCGAGCTAGAGGCAGCCCTGGCAGCCGGTGCCGACCTGGTGGGCATCAACAACCGGGACCTGCGGACCTTCCGGGTGGACCTGGAGACCACCGTCCGCCTGCGCCCCCTGGTCCCGCCGGGCGTGACGGTGGTGGCCGAGTCGGGCATCCACACGCGGCAGGACGCTGCCCGCCTGGCCGCGCTGGGCGTGGACGCCATCCTGGTGGGGGAGGCGCTGGTGACGGCCCCGGACCCAGCCCTGAAGGTGCAGGAGCTGTCCTGCCCGGACTGACCATGGGCCGCTGTGACCAGGGCAGCGCCGCCGGTGTATGATGGGCCTGCCTGAGGTGGAGGCGGTGGGCGCTGGCCCCTGTCTGGTCAAGATCTGCGGGGTGACGGAGCCCCAGCATGCGCGGGCGGCGGCCGCCCTGGGCGCCGACTTCGTGGGCGTCGTCTTCGCCCCCAGCCGTCGGCAGGTGACCCTGGGCCAGGCCCAGAAGATAGCCATCGCCCTGGGCAAGCTGGACAGGCCCCCGGAGCCCCTGAGCGCCCCTGTCAGCACCGTCGACATTGAGCGGCTGTTGGCCCGCTCGCGCCCCCTGCTGGTGGGAGTCTTTGCCGACCAGGACAGCGACACCATCAACGCCATCGCCGACCAGTGCCGCCTGGACATCGTGCAGCTTTCGGGGTCAGAGCCATGGCAGGTGTGCTTCCAGGTCCGGCGGCCCGTTTTCAAGTGCCTCAAGGTGAGGCCAGGACAGACGGCGGACGAGGTGCTGGCGGGCATCGGTCAGGGGGCAGTGCCGCTGCTGGACCCCTATGTGCCGGGCGCCTACGGCGGCACGGGCCAGATGCTGGACTGGACGGTAGCTGCGGCCGTGGCGCGAGAGGTGCCCATCATCCTGGCAGGGGGACTGACCCCCGACAACGTGGCCGAGGCGGTCCGGAAGGTCCGCCCCTGGGCGGTGGACGTGTCCAGCGGCGTGGAGACGGAAGGGGTGAAGGACCTGGACAAGGTGCGGGCCTTCATCCTGGCGGCCAAGGCAGCCCTCACCACCCCGTGAGGGAGCCAGTACGGCCCCCCGGCCGGCCGCTCGCCTTGGCCCTGCCTGGGACCACCGTCCCAGCTCTCTTTCCCGCCGCCGTGGCCGTTGCTATCATAGGCAGGAGGCGCTAGCTGCCGGGGGTCACTTGTTGAAGGTGAGCGAGGTAGGCGAGGGGCACCGCCGCCCCCATCTCTCCTATCTGCACACGGCCGTAGCCTGTCTTGGGCGGCGTGCCGCCGGCGCCTCCATGCGGCGGGGCCCGCCGGTAGCCCGGACGGTGGGCTTAAGGCCCACCGCAGCATGGGCCGTATGCTGCCTGCAAGGGCCGTCCCTGTCCCTCCTCCCCCCGACATGCTGGGTGGGCCATGTCCAGCCCTAGCAACGGCCTACCCGACGCTGCCGGTCGCTTCGGTCCCTTCGGCGGGCGCTACGTCCCTGAGACCCTCATGGCCCCCCTCCAAGAGCTGGAGGAGGCCTACCTGGCCGCCCGCGACGACCCCGCCTTTCAGTCCGAGCTGGACGCCCTGCTGCGGGACTACGCCGGGCGGCCCACGCCCCTCTACTTCGCCCGCCGCCTCACGGAGCGCATCGGCGGTGCCAAGATATATCTCAAGCGCGAGGACCTGGCCCACACCGGCGCCCACAAGATCAACAACGCTCTGGGCCAAGGGCTGTTGGCCAAGCGCCTGGGAAAGAGACGCATCGTGGCCGAGACGGGGGCGGGGCAGCATGGAGTGGCCACCGCCACCGTCTGCGCCCTCCTGGGACTGGAGTGCGTGGTCTACATGGGCGCCGAGGACGTGCGCCGCCAGTCCCCCAACGTCTTCCGCATGCGGCTGCTGGGGGCCGAGGTGCGGGCCGTAGAGTCGGGCACCCGCACCCTCAAGGACGCCATCAACGAGGCCCTGCGCGACTGGGTGACCAACGTCCGCACCACCCACTACCTGTTGGGCAGCGCCGTCGGCCCACACCCCTATCCCATGCTGGTGCGCGACTTCCAGTCGGTCATCGGCCGCGAGGCGCGGGAGCAGATGCTGGCCCGGGAGGGACGCCTGCCCGATTACGCTGTGGCCTGCGTGGGAGGGGGCTCCAACGCCATCGGCCTGTTTTACCCCTTCTATGGGGACCGGCAGGTCCAGTTGGTAGGCGTGGAAGCAGCGGGCCGCGGCGTCGAGACGGGCCAGCATGCCGCCAGCCTGGTGGCCGGTCGCCCGGGCGTCCTGCACGGCGCCTACTCCTACCTGCTGCAGGACGAGCACGGACAGGTCCTGGGGACCCACTCCATCTCCGCTGGCCTCGACTATCCGGGGGTCGGACCGGAACATGCCTACCTCAAGGAGACGGGGCGTGCCCGCTACGTGGCCGTGGGCGACGACGGGGCGTTGGAAGGCTTTCGGCTCCTGGCCGAGACGGAGGGGATCCTGCCAGCACTGGAGCCTGCGCACGCCGTCCACTACGCGGCCCAGCTGGCATCCCAGCTGCCCCCGGAGGCCATCGTGCTGGTCTGCCTCTCGGGGCGCGGCGACAAGGACCTGGGGGTAGTCGCCCAGGCCCTAGGCGTGCATATCTAGCCTGCAGGGCCACGCCAGACGGTGCGGACCTTGTAGACCGGTAGCCTGCTGCCGACCGCCTCCACCGCCAACACCTCCAGTCCGTCCATGTCGGCGCAGGTGGTGACGTGACGCTGGACGAGGCGGCCCAGGGGCTGGGCCACCACGGTGGCCAGCATGGCCGCCAGCAGCGCCTGGGGCAGCCGCTCCCATCTCCCTGACCGGCGGGCCACCAAGAAGGCGGAGAGGCCCGTCAGCAGGCCCGTGAGGGAGATGTTGGTCCCGCACAGGGGAGAAACGGCCA
Organism: Dehalococcoidia bacterium; assembly: GCA_035574155.1. Lineage (GTDB taxonomy): Bacteria > Chloroflexota > Dehalococcoidia > SM23-28-2 > HRBIN24 > HRBIN24. The sequence goes on from DATLZD010000021.1 coordinate 90,548, forward strand.
GATAGGACTCGCCCCGTCGCAGACGGGCCAGGGCCTCTAGGACCGACGCCTGCAGGTCTTCGGCCCCCACCCGCCCCACGATGTAGAACCCGTCCCCGCTGGCCCGGCCCAGCAGTTGGACTGGCCTGCCCAGTCGCGACAGCAGGACAGCGATGGTGGCGTGCTCCAGGGCATGGTTGCGGCGCACGGCCTCCACGTGACGCCGGACAGCGTCTATCACTCCTTCACCTCCTCCACCGCCGCCGTCGGACGGCCCTTGGCGCTGTGGCCGAAGGCCTCCCGCAGGCGCCGTCCGTAGTAGATGATGACCGCCAGGGCCAGCAGGGCAGCCAAGGGCAGGCTCACCGGGCGGAACCACTCCATGAGCTTCTGCCAGTGCTCCCCCAGCAGGTAGCCGGCCGTTGCCAGGCCCAGCGACCAGGGATAGGAGCCCAGGAAGGTGAAGACGGCAAAGCGGACTGGCTCGGCCCTAGCGACCCCGGCCGGCAGGCTGATGAAGGTCCGCACCACCGGCAACAGCCGCGAGAAGAAGGCCGATGCCTCACCGTGGCGGCGGAAAAAGCGGTCGGCCAGCGCCAGCTCCCCAGGGCTGATGAGCAGGTAGCGGCCGTAACGCTCCAGAAAGGGTCGCCCCGCCCAGGCCCCCACCAGGTAGGCCAGCATCGAGCCCGCCAGGTTGCCGATGGCCCCGTAGAGGCCGGCCAGCAGCAGCCACTCGGCCCCCAGCCCCTTTTCCTTCACCAGGAACCAGCCGGCCAGGGGCATGATGACCTCGCTGGGGAAGGGGACGCAGGCGCTCTCCACCGCCATGAGGACGACCACCCCTGGCCAGCCGATGGCCTCGTAGAGGTGGCGGGCCAGCTCCAGGAGCCGGTCCTCAATGCCGGACATCACCCTCCAGTATGCCATAGGACACGGCCGTGGCGCGGCCGCCTGTGCCTTTCGCTGCTGCAACGGGTATAATGGCTTAGTGCAATATCGTGGCGCCGCCCGCTGGTCGACGGCGCTGGGAGGGTGAGGTCTAGACCGTGGACAGGAAGCCGCGCACCGTCGGGGAGCTGAGGGACTCCGGCTACAAGATCCTCTCCGTAAAGGCGGAAATGCGCAAGAACCTCATCGAGAAGATGCGGCGCCGGGAACCCCTCTTCCCGGGCATCATCGGCTATGACGAGACCGTCATCCCCCAGCTACAGAACGCCATCCTGGCCGGACAGGACATCATCTTCCTGGGAGAGCGGGGACAGGCCAAGTCGCGCCTCATCCGCTCCCTGGTGGGCCTGCTGGACGAGGAGATACCCATAGTCGCCGGCTGCGAGATCAACGACAACCCCTTCGCCCCCATCTGCCGCCGCTGCCGCGAGTGGCTGGCCGAGGAGGGGGACAACGTAGAGATAGAGTGGATCGACCGAGAGCGGCGCTACGGCGAGAAGCTGGCCACCCCGGACATCACCATCGCCGACCTCATCGGCGAAGTGGACCCCATCAAGGTGGCCGAGGGGCGCTACCTGGCCGATGAGCTGACCATCCACTACGGCCTGATTCCGCGCCATAACCGGGGCATCTTCTGCATCAACGAGCTGCCCGACCTGGCCGAGCGCATCCAGGTGGGACTGCTGAACATCATGGAGGAGCGCGACGTCCAGATCCGCGGCTACCGCATCAGGCTGCCGCTGGACGTGTTGGTGGTGGCATCGGCCAACCCCGAGGACTACACCAACCGTGGCCGCATCATCACCCCCCTCAAGGACCGCTACGGCGCCCAGATCCGCACCCACTACCCGCGCACGGTGGAGCATGAGATCGCCATCATGGAGCAGGAGCGCACCGTGTTCGAGGGGGAGGAGGAGAGGCCGGTCCAGACTCCCCAGTTCATGAAGGAGATCGTGGCCGAGGTGACTCGCCTGGCCCGTCGCAGCCCGGACGTCAACCAGCGCTCCGGCGTTTCGGTGCGGGCGTCCATCACCAGCTACGAGGCCCTGCTGGCCAACGCCCTGCGCCGCGCCATCCTGCTCGACGAGCCGGTGGCCGTCCCCCGCATCACCGACCTGCCCTACATCCTGCCCGCCCTCTCGGGCAAGCTGGAGTTCGAGACGGTGGAGGAAGGCAGGGAGGACCAGATCATGGAGCGGCTGCTCCAGGGCGCGGTGCTGGCCGTCTTCAACCGCTACTTCAGCATCGGCGAGCTGGACAAGGTGGTGTCCCGCTTCCGCGGCGGCTATGTGGTGGAGGTCTCGGACCTGGCCCCGGCCGACGCCTACGAGGCCATCGCCCACCAGGTGGAGGGCCTGCAGGAGGCGGCCAAGAAGCTGGAATGCGACGGGAGCCCCCAGCTCCTGGCATCGGCGGTCGAGTTCGTGCTGGAGGGCCTCCACCTCAGTAAGCGCCTCAACAAGGAGAGGCTGGCCGGTCGTGTCCAGTACCGGTCGTGAGCCCCAGGACCCCATCGTCCAACGGCCCCACATGCCCGGCTACGGCCTGGAGAAAGTAACGGCCAGGCCCCTGCCCTGGGACTGGGCCGAAGAGCGTCTTCGGGCCAGCCATAACTACTTCGTCAGCACTGTATCGCCCGACGGACGGCCCCACTGCGTCCCGGTCTGGGGCGTGTGGACAGGCGGCATGTTCTTCTTCAGCAGCGGGCCGCGGTCGCGCAAGGCCCGAAACCTGGCCAGCTCGCCCCGCTGTGTCGTCTGCACCGAGGGCGGGAGAGAGGCAGTCATCGTCCAGGGGGAGGCAGAAGAGGTGAGGGATGAGGCCACCTTCAGCCACTTCGCCGATGCTTACGAGGCCAAATACAACTACCGGCCCCAGCAGGGGGCTGACCTGGTCTTCGCCGTGAGGCCTGAGGTGGCCTTCGGGTTCGTCGAGAGCGAGGATTTCCCGGCTACGGCCACCCGCTGGCGTTTCGGCGCCCCGCGGGGCACAGGACGCACATGAAGGGGTGGATAGCATGACTTGGCTCTATCGCTACTCCGAGTGGGACGGCACGCAAGAGATACCGCCCCTGGACCCGGACGAGATCCTCTCGGCCATCACCGATGACCTCATGAACTTTGGCGACCTGCAGCACGCCCTGCGCAACCTGCTGCAACGGGGCCTGCGGGGGCCCATGGGCCAGCGCATGCAGGGCCTGCGCGACCTCCTCCAGCGGCTGCGCCAGAACCGCCGCCAGATGCTGGACCGCTACAACCTTAGCTCCCTGTTCGAGGACCTGGAGAGGCGGGTGCAAGAGGTCCTGGACCTGGAGCAGGAGACGCTGAGGCGTCGCCTGGAGGAGGCCGAGCGCCAGCTTCAGGGCCAGCCGGGTTCGCTGCAGCCCTTCCAGGAGGCGCTGGGCCAGAGCGGTCAGCAGGAGAGCCAGGGGGACGACGCCCGCAACATGGCCCAGATGCTAAAGAACATCGCCCAGCGCAAGCAGGACTACCTCAGGAACCTGCCCCAGGACCTGGGCGGCCGCATCAAGGGCCTACAGGAATACGAGTTCATGGACCCCGAAGCGGCGGCCAAGTTCCAGGAGCTCATGGAGATGCTGCGCCAGGCCATGCTGGACGCCTTCTTCAAGGACCTCTACAACCAGCTGGCCGGCCTCACCCCGGACCAGCTCCAGCGCCTTAAGGAGATGGTCCGCGACCTGAACCGCCTGCTGTCGGAAAAGATGGCCGGCGGCCAGCCTGACTACCAGTCCTTCCTGGACAAGTATGGAGACCTGCTGGGCCCCAACCCTCCCCAGTCCCTGGACGAGCTGGTCCAGCGCATGCAGCAGCAGATGGCCGCCATGCAGAGCCTCCTGGACAGCCTGCCGCCGGAGATGCGGCGCCAGCTCCAGGACCTGCTCATGGACAAGGTGGGCGACCCGGAGCTGATGCGGGAGCTGCAGGAGCTGGCCATCAACCTGGACATCCTGGCCCCGCTGCGCGACCTGGAGAACCAGTACCCCTTCCGCGGCGACGAGACCCTGGACCTGCTCCAGGCCATGCGCCTCATGGAACACATGCAGGGGCTGGACGAGCTGGAGCGCCAGCTAGAGCGCGTCCAGTACGGCGGCTCCCTGGACGACATCGACGAGGAGCGGCTCCGGGAGCTGCTGGGCGAAGAGGCCTACCAGACCTTCCGCCAGCTGAAGGAGCTGCTGGAGGTCCTGGAGCGGGCCGGCTACATCCGCCGTCGGGGCCAGGAATGGGAGCTGACGCCCAAGGCCATCCGCCGCATAGGCCAGAAGGCCCTGGGCGAGATCTACGCCCAGATCAAGAAGTCGTCCTACGGCAAACACGCCAGCCGGGAGCGGGGGCCCGGCACCGAGCGCACCGAGGACACCAAGCGCTACGAGTTCGGTGACCCCTTCCACCTGCACCTGGGCCAGACGGTCTTAAACGCCGTGCTGAGGGAAGGCCCCCAGGTCCCCGTGCGCCTGGGCAAGGACGACTTCGAGGTCTACTCCACCGAGCACCTGACCACTACCGCCACCGTCATGATGCTGGACCTGTCCTGGTCCATGGCCCTGCGCGGCTCGTTCCAGGCAGCCAAAAGGGTGGCCCTGGCCCTCTACAACCTCATCAAGACCCAGTTCCCCAAGGACGTGCTCTACATCCTGGGCTTCTCGGCCTACGCCCGCGAGCTGAAGCCCGAGGAGCTGCCCTATGTCCGCTGGGACGAGTCGGTGCTGGGGACCAACATGCACCATGCCCTCATCCTGGCCCAGCAGCTCCTCTCCCGCCATCGGGCCGGCACCCGCCAGATCATAATGATCTCCGACGGCGAACCCACGGCCCACCTAGAGCACGGCCGTTCCTACTTCTCCTACCCGCCCAGCCCCATCACCATCCGCAAGACGCTGCAAGAGGTGAAGCGCTGCACCCAGAAGGGCATCGTCATCAACACCTTCATGCTGGACCGCAACTACTACCTGAAGGAGTTCGTGAACCAGATCGCCAAGATGAACAAGGGGCGGGTTTTCTACACCACCCCGGACAAGCTGGGCCAGTACATCCTGGTGGACTACGTGGCCCAGAAGCGCAAGCGGGTCATGGGCTGACGACTTGCGGTCCCGGCAATAGATGCGTGTGCTCACAGCGTCAGCAGGACGCCGCTGGCGCTGGCTCCAGGCCGGTGCCCTGGCGGTCCTTTTCTTCGGCCTGTTGCCCCAGTTCGTCTACCTGGGCCACTGGGGCCCTGGCCATGAGGAGATAAACTCCCCCCAGGAGGCAGCTGAGCATGCCCGCCACTGCCACCTGGGGCCCTCCACCTGCGCCGACAGCGGCGGCAAGGTGGCCGTGGCCCCGCCTGTCGCCCCAGTCCTCATCCTGGCCGCCTGCACCCTCTTCCTCCTGCTGACCACAGGGACGACGCCGACACCTCAGCTCCTCCCTCAGCGGCCCCTGCAACCCCCTCGCGCCGCCCGAGCGTAGACTTTCTGGACCATATACCCACGCCGACGCGAGGGAGGTAAGTGCGCCGTGTGGCGACTATCGTTGCTGTCCCTGTTGGCCCTTGGACTCGCCCTCGTGGCGCTGGCCCCCGGAGCGGCCTTGGCCCACGAGCGGCGGACGGTGGGCGCCTACACCTTCATCGTGGGCTTCATGAACGAGCCGGCCATCGCCTACTACCCCAACGCCCTGGACTTGCGGGTCCAGGACGCCTCCGGCCAGCCGGTGACGGGGCTGGAGCAGACGCTCCGGGCCGAGGTCATCGTGGGCGGAGGCGCCCAGCGCCGAGCGCTTGAGCTGGAGCCGGCCTTCAACCAGCCGGGCCGCTACTTCGGCTATTTCATCCCCACGCTGCCGGGCGACTACACCTTCCGCATCTACGGGCAGGTGGGAGGGCAGACGGTGGACGAGAGCTTCACCTCCGGCCCGGGACGGTTCGACCCGGCTGCGGATCCGGCCGAGCTGCAGTTCCCGCGCCAGATGCCGACCACCATCGACCTGCAGCAGTCCCTGGCCCAACGAGAGGGGGGCTCCGGCAACGATGGCCTGGTGGCCCTGGCGCTGGGCATCGGCGCCGCCGCCCTGGCGGTGGCCTCCATCGACGCCGGCCTGCGCATCTGGGGAGCTGTGGCTGCCCGCCGCGAGAGGTAGGTGGGACAGGTGAGGACGAAGGCGGCCCGAGCATTCTTATGCCTGTTGGCCCTGGTGGTGGCCTGGGCCCTGGGTGGGATGCCCAGGGCCCACGCCCACGCTAACCTGGTGCGCTCCGACCCGCCCATGAACGGCTCCGTCTCCCAGGCACCCTCGGAGGTCCTGCTCTGGTTCAGCGAGCCCGTGGACGCCCGTTTCAGCCGCATCCAGGTGGTGGACTCGTCCGGCCAGCGCTGGGACAACGACGACGCCCACCTGCACTTCGACGACACCAACCTGGGCGTGACCCTCAAAGGGGGGATGCCCGAGGGCACCTATACGGTGGTCTGGAGTGCCCTTTCGGCCGTGGACGGGCACCGCACCGTCGGCAGCTTCGCCTTCACCGTGGGGCGCGTCGCCACGCTCCCTGCTCCGGCCGCGGTGGTGGCCGAGAGTGCAGGCCCATCGGGGCCGCCCAAGGCCGTGCGCACCCTCGCCACGTGGCTGGAGCTGGCTACCGTCATCGGGCTGGTGGGGGCAGTGTCCTTCTACCTGCTGGTGGCCCGACGGGCCACCGCTGTGTTGGAAGGCGGCCGCGAGCTGGCAGAGGTGAGGGCTGCGGCCCTGGCACGGCGCTGGACCGTCGCGCTGGCCGTGGCCTGCCTCCTGGCATCGGGCCTGGTCATATGGATGAGGGCCTGGGAGGCCGCGGGGAGCGCGGCTGCCTGGAAGGCAGCGGGCCAGCTCCTGACGGACTCGTCGTTCGGCCGCGCCCTCATCGTGCGGGCAGCCCTCCTTGCGACGGCGGGCTACCTGGGGTCGCTCCTGTTCCGCCCCGGCCTACAGCACGGGGCCTATCACTGGATGCTGCTGGGGGTGGCAGCGGCGGTGCCAGCCACCGTTAGCCTGAGCGGGCACGCCAACGCCCAGGACCCGGCCGCCCTGCGAGTGGCCCTCGACTGGGCGCACCTGACGGCGGCAGGCATCTGGGTGGGGGGCCTAGTCCAGATGGCCCTCTTCCTCGCCCTGGTGCCCGCACACGGTGGCACCAGGCCCGCACTGCTGGCGGCCCTGGTGCCCCGTTTCTCGCTGCTGGCGCTGGCCTCGGTGGGGGTCATCGCCGTCACGGGGCTGACCCAGGCGTTGCTGACCATGGGAAGCCCAGGCCAACTGGCCAGCTCTGCCTATGGCCGCGCCCTGGTAGCCAAGAGCGCCCTCTTCCTGCCCTTGTTGGCCCTGGGGGCCTTCAACCTGCTGCTGGTGCGGCCCCGGTTGGAGTCGCTGGCCCGGACGGCCCGCTCCGCCCTTCAGGCCCTCCGGCCGTGGGAGTGGAGGCTGCGGCGGGCCGTGCTGGGCGAGGTGTGCCTGGCTGTGGCGGTGGTGGGCATTACCGCCTTTCTGGTCAACACGGCGCCCCCTGCCAGCCCAACAGCCTCGGCGGGCCAGCAGGAGCCAGTGGGCGTCGTCAACAAGGCCCGCGCCGACGACCTGTCGCTGACCCTCCTCGTCAACCCCGGCCGCGCCGGCCCCAACTGGGTCCAGCTATACATCACGGACACCAACGGCGACCCCCGGCCCGTCCAGCTGGTCCTGGTCCGCTGGCGCTACCTGGAACAGGACCTGGGGACGGTGGAGGAGCAGATGGAGCCGCTGCATCCGCCAGAGCACTACATTCTGGAAACCCAGCAGCTCAGCCTGCCCGGTCGCTACCAGGTGCAGGTCATCGTGCGGCGAGAGGGGCTGCTGGACAGCCGGGCCACCTTCCAGGTGGACATCGCACAGTAGGAGGGGGAACCGATTTGGAGTGGGGAACGGCCTTTCTGCACGCCATCGGCCACGAGTCCACCTTCGGCGTGGTATTCCTGGCAGCGGTGGTGGGCGGCCTGGCCTTGCTGGCCTTCATGGCCTCCCGCGCCGAGAGAGGGAAGCGGGGCAAATAGCGGCCCGCGGCTACGGTGCCCGGCCCGCCGGGCCATCGGCCTCCTCGTCCAGAAGGAAGGACCGCACCACCCGGGCGAACTCCTCGGGTCGCAGCCGTGGCAGGGCATGCCCTGTCCCGGCGAAGACGTGGAGGCGGCCGTTAGGCAGGGAGGAGACCATGCGGGCGGCTATCTCCTCGTCCAGGATGGGGCTCTCCTCGCCCCGCAGCACCAAGGTGGGACAGCGGATGCGGGTCAGGGCGTCCCAGAGGAAGTCTATCTCCACGATGGCCGCCTTGGTGGTTATATCGGCCAGGCGACGGTCGTAACGGAAGGTGTAGGAGCCATCCTCCCCCTGCGCGAAGGCGTTCTGCAGGTAACGCTCCAGCGAAGGGGCATCCAGGGTGGGCCATTGCTGGCGGAGGAAGGCCAGGGCGTCGTCGCGGCTGAAGGTCGAGGGCGGGCGGGCGGCGCTGCTGGTCATGTCCTCCTTGAGGCCCACCGCCCCGCGACGGGCCATCTGCGGCCCCATGTCCACCAGCACCAAGTGGGCTAGGCGCGGCCAGTTCTCGCGAGCATAGGCCATGGCGCAGCGGGAGCCCAGGGACAGGCCCACCAGGTCGAACCGCTCCAGGCCCAGCTCCCGCACGAAGGCGGCCAGGTCGGCGGCAAAGGCCCACACCAGGTAGCCACCCGGGGCATGCTCGCTCTCGCCGTGGCCCCTCTGGTCGTAGGCGAAGACGTGGAACTCGTCCAGGACACGGTTGGCGAAGTCCTGCCAGTAGTAGGCGCTGTCGCGTAGCCCGTGCAACAGCACCAGGGGCCGCTCGCCCTTGCCCCTCCACTCGAAGTAGTGAATGCGGAGGCCGTTCAGCTTCAGCTCGCCCTCCCTGGGCTGGACCAGGACACTCACTTGGCAACGCCCTCCCCGTGGTCGTGGCCCATCTCGGTGTAGAACTGGAAGAGCACTCCCCCCGAGTCCCGGGGGTGGATGAAGGTCTCTCCCCAACCGTGACGGCGTCGGACGCCGCCCCAGGGCTCGATGCCGAAGGCGCGGATGGCCTCGGCGGCCCGTTCGGCATCCTCGACGATGAAGGTGACGTGGTGCAGGCCAGGGCCCCGCTCCCGCAGGAAGCGGACCAGAAAGGAGTCCTCGCCAGTAGGCTCCAGCACTTCGAACTCGGTGTTGCTGCCGGGCACCCGCAGGGCGACGCCAGCGTAGCCCTGGTCCTCGTCGCGGAAGCGGGCCACGACCTCCATGCCCAGTAGCTGGGTCAGGAGGGGTAGGACATCGTCTATCTTCCAGACCGCCCAGCTGACGTGGTCGAAGCGCTTGATGCCCATGGGGTTGGCCATGCTGCGTCCCTCCTGCATCGCTCCCACACTAGGGAATGATAAGGGCCTAGCCCCTCGAAGGCCATCTGCGGCCGTGGCCGCCGCCCCACCGTTCGCCATATGATAGTCGTGGGCAGCATGCGGACCGGCGACGGCCATCCCCTTGCCCTAGTGATCGTCAACCCGGTAGCCCGCAATCTGCCGTCGCGACGGGAGCTGGCGCGAGTAGACGCCCTCCTGGCGGAGGCGGGCTGGAAGGCCCACTGGCGGGAGACGTCAGCTCCCGGCCACGCTACTGAGCTGGCTGCCCGGGCCGCCGCAGAGGGCTTCCCCCTGGTGCTGGTCTGCGGCGGGGACGGCACCCTGCGGGAGGCGGCCTCCGGCCTGGCAGGGACCGGGACGGCCCTGGCACCCATCCCCGCCGGCACCGTGAACATATGGGCACGGGAGACGGGCATCCCCCGTCGGCCGGAGGCGGCGGTGAGGACGGTGCTGCTGGGCGAGCGGCGGCGGGTCGATCTGGGCCGCGCCGACGGCCACCGCTTCCTGCTCATGGCAGGGGTAGGGCTGGACGGTCGCATCGCGGCCCGCGTGGGGCCAAGGGCCAAGCGTCATCTGGGGGCCGCCGCCTACGCCCTCACCGCCGTACTGGAGTCCCTGCGCTGGCGCCCCCTGTCGATGCGGGTCCGGGCCGACGGCCAGGTCCTGTCCGAGGACGCCCTGATGCTGGTGGCGGGCAACACCCGCAACTACGCTGGCCTGGTCCAAGTGACGCCTCTGGCCCGGGCCGACGACGGCCTGCTCGACGTGTGCCTCTTCCGTGGCGATGGCCTGCGGGATATCGTCCTGCACGCCCTGCTGGTGGCCCTGGGCCGTCACCTGCGCTCCTCGAAGGTGGTCTACCGGCAGGTGCGGCGTCTCGAGATCGACAGCGCAGCCCCCGTGCCCGTCCAGTTGGACGGCGACCCTTTCGCCTTGGCGGACACTATCATCGAAGCGGAGCCGTCGTCCCTTTGGGCCGTAGTCCGCCGCGGCCTCAAGAGTCCCCTGTTCGGGTCGTCGCCGCGTCAAGGGCAGGGGTGACCTGGCCGCCCGCTACCAGGTAGAGACGGGCGCGGGCCAGGAACTCGGGGGGGAAGGCGTCCATCTCGGCCGCCGTCACCAGGACCTGCTCGTAGCCAGCGATGGCCGCCACCACCCGGCGCCTGCGGCCCGCGTCCATCTCCGAGAGGACATCGTCCAGCAGCAGCACAGGCGCCTCGCCCCGACGCTGCCGCAGGAGGGCCGCCTCGGCCAGGCGGAGGGCCAAGGCGATGGTCCGCTGCTGGGCACGGGAGGCATAGCCGGCCGCGGGCAGGCCTCCCAGGACGAATTCCAGGTCGTCGCGGTGGGGGCCGATGGTGGTGGCCCCGGCAGCTATGTCCTGGGCCAGGTGCCGCCTCAGGTCGGCCAGAATGGCGGAGGCCAGGGCCTCGGGCGACTGGCCCAGGGCCTCCATTCCTTGGACACCGAGGCGTGGCCGGTAAACGATCCCCAGGTGATCGCCGCCGGCCAGGTCCACATGGGCGGAGGCGGCCAGCTCCGCCAGCTCCGCCACGGCCTGCGCCCGCGCCCAGACCATGGTGGCAGCATCCTGCGCCAGGACCTCGTCCCAGAAGTCCAGCTCGTCCCTGCGGGCCGCGCCCTCCCGGATACGGCGCAGCAGGTGGTTGCGCTGGAGCAGGACCTTCTCGAGGCGCTGGCGGGCCAGCAGGTAGCCCCGGTCCACCTGGCCCAGCACGGTGTCCAGGTAGCGACGGCGCAGGGCCGGCGGCCCCTCCAGCAGCTCCAGGTCCTGGACAGTGAACAGCACGGCCAGGAAGAGGCCCACAGCCTCATGCAGGCGTCGGGGCACCCCATTCACCCGCGCCGCCTTGGTAGCCTGGCTGCCCGTAGGGGACTCCCGCAGGGAGACCACCACCTCCAGGCGCAGGGGGCCGGCGGCCCCGCGCACCTCGGCAGCGATGCGGGCGGCAGGGAGCCCCTCCGCCTGGGCCTCACGATTCACAAGCTGGGCATCGCTCTCCGCCCGGAAGGCCCTCAGGGTGGAAAGGAGGTAGACGGCCTCCAGCAGGTTGGTCTTGCCCTGGGCATTGTCGCCCAGCAGGAGGTGGCCGCCGGGGCCGAAGGAGAGGTCGAGACGACGGAAGTTGCGGAAATTGACCAGTTGCAGGCGCTCTAGCTTCACAGACCGATTATAGCCTAGGGCACCGACCGGGCCGACGGCCGCAGGTCGTGCAACCGCAGCTCCAGGGCACCGTGTTCGTTGCGGTCACGGACCACGGAATAGACCACGTCCAGCCTTTGGCCGACCTCGGGGACCTTGCTTCCCAGCCGCCGACCGAAGGCTGGCCAGGTGACGGGGCCGTCCTTCAGCTTCAGACGCAGGTGCTGGCCATCGGCGCCGGCAAGCCGCACGTCGGCCACCACCACGGCTCGGGCCAAGAAGATGGGCTCGGGGTTGCCCGGGCCGTGGGGATGGAAGCGGTCGAGCCAGCCCAGCAGCTCCCCCCGCAGGGCGCGCAGGGGCAGCACAGCGTCGATCTCCAGGCAAGGTGTCAGCTCGGCCCCTGCCAGCGCCTCAGCGGCCAGATCCGTCAGCATAGCCGCCAGGGTCTCCAGGTTCCCGGTGGGGGCCGTGAACCCTGCCGCCTGGGGGTGGCCGCCGTGCTTCAGGAGGAGATGGCCGCAGGCCCGCAGGGCAGCCGCCACGTCGAAGCCCGCTATGCTGCGAGCGCTGCCCCGGCTGAGGACCTCGCCCCGTTCGCAGGCGAAGGCAGGGCGGTGATACTCCTCGGCCAGGCGGCCCGCCACCAGCCCGACGACGCCAGCGGGCGTTTCGGCATCGGCCACAAAGATGAGGGGGCCGAGGGGCCCTGACTCCACGGCCTCGCGGGCGCGGGCCAGGGCCGCCTCGGTAAGCCGCTGCCGTTCCCGGTTCAGGGTGGAGAGGGCGCAGGCCAGCTCGCGGGCCTTGCCCTCATCGCGACAGACGAGCAGCTCGAAGGCCTGGCGGGCATGGGCCAGGCGGCCGGCCGCATTGAGGCGCGGCCCCAACACCCATGCCACCGCCCAGGTGTCCACCTCTCGGCCGTCCAGGCCCGCCTCCTGGACCAGGGCACGCAGGCCGGCCCGCTCGCTCCTGGAGAGGGCCCTGAGTCCCTCCCGGACCAGCCAGCGGTTCTCGTCCAGGAGGGGCACCAGGTCGGCGATGGTGCCCAGGGCCACCAGCTCCAGAAAGCGGTGGCGCGGGAAGGGCCGTCCCATCGCCTCGTAGAGGGCCGAAGCCAGCTTGTAGGCCAGGCCCACCGAGGCCAGTTCCGACTGCGGGTAGCGACTGTCAGGTCGCCGCGGGTTCACCAGGGCAGCAGCCCTGGGCAGATGCGGCGACAGGGAGTGGTGGTCCAACACCAGCACGTCCATCCCCAGTCTCAGGGCCTCCTGGACCTCGCCCACGGCGGTGGTGCCGCAGTCGGCGGCCAGCAGAAGGCGCGCGCCCTGGGCCGCCAGCCTTTTCAGGGCATCGACGTTCAGGCCATACCCCTCGGCATAGCGGTCGGGGATGTAAGGCAGGACACGGGCCCCCAACCCGCCCAGGGCCTCCGTCAGGAGGGCGGCCGCCGTCACACCGTCCACATCGAAGTCGCCGAACACGGCCACCGCCTCCCCCGCCAGCACCGCCCGGCGCAGGCGGGCCACCGCTGTCTCCATCTCGGGCAACAGGAGCGGGTCATGCTCGACAGGCACGTCGCCCAGGAAACGGCTGGCGTCGGCCTCGCTGCGCACGCCCCGGTGCCAGAGGAGCTGGCGGACCAGGGCCGGATAGGACGACCGGGACAGGAAGGACGGTGGGGCCTGCTCCCTCAGCCGCCAACGGCTGCCCACCGTCGCCGCCATGGCTACTCCCGCAGCGACTTGATGGCCCGGGGCAGCTCGGGCAACAGGTCGCCGGCCAGCATCCCAGCTTCGCCCAGCTCGCGGCGGACCCCCTCGCCGGCCAGGCCGTGCAGGTAGACGCCCAGTGAGGCGGCGTCGAAGGGCGAGAGGCCCTGGGCAGCCAGCCCCACGATGGCCCCGGCCAGCACGTCGCCGGTGCCGCCGCTGGCGAGACCGGGGTTGACGAAGGGGCTGATGCGGACGCGGCCGTCGGGGGAGGCCACCACCGTGTGGGCGCCTTTCAGGACCACCACGGCGTCCCACCTCTGGGCATGCTCCCGGGCGACCCTCACGCGGTCGGCCTGAACCTCCTCCGCGGCAAGGCCACAGAGGCGGGACATCTCCCCTGGGTGGGGAGTGAGGACGCAGTTGGGGGGCAGTCGGGACGGCCAGTCGGGCAGGGCAGCGAGGTTGTTGAGGGCATCGGCGTCCACCACCACCGCCCGCAGAGAGCGGGCCTTGAGGGCGGGCAGAAGTTCCCCCACCATCCCCTGCACGTAGCCGCCCAGGCCCAGTCCGGGGCCCACCAACAGGGCATCGGCCCCCTGGTCCACGGCCTGGAGGATGGGGGCCACAGCCTCCGCTGAGAGCTGGCCATCGTGGTCGGGCAGCGGGAGAAAGGTCGGCTCGTTCATGCCTGCCGCCACCAGCGGCTGCACCGAGCGGGGACAGGCCAGCACAGCCAGGCCGGCCCCTACCCGCAGGGCACCCAGGGCCGACAGCCGTGCCGCGCCGACATAGCGGTGGGAGCCCGCCACCACCAGGGCCCGCCCGAAGGTGCCCTTGTGGGCGCCCGGTGGCCGCGGCGGCAGCAGCTCCCGCGCCCAGCGTCGGTCCATCAGCTCGTTGGCGAAGGACGCCTCCAGCTCCCTGGGGATGCCGATGTCCACCACCTCCAGTCGGCCCACCAGGGTCGAGGCTGGCAGCTGGTGCAGTCCCACCTTGCTCCACTGGAGCGTCACCGTCACGTCGGCGGCCACGGCATGGGGGTCGGCAGCGCCGCTGTCGGCGTCCACGCCCGATGGCAGGTCCAAGGCGATGAGGCGGGGGCGGTAGGGCCGCCGGCGGACGGCCGCTAAGCGGTCCAGCACCTCGGCCATCTCGCCCTCCAGGGGGCGGGCACGGCCGGTGCCGAGGACGGCATCAATCACCACCTCCGCCCTGCCCAGGGCTTCCTCCAGGTGCCGAAACCCCTCCCGGGCATCGTCCTGGGCCAGGCACACAGGTATGTCCCGCTGGCGGACATGGGCCAACACGGGGTCGTCGTCGGGGCGGGGCCGCAGCAGGTAGACCTCCACCTGGGCACCCCAATCGTGCAGGTGACGGGCGGCCACCAGGCCATCGCCGCCGTTGTTGCCCGGCCCCACCAGCACCAGGATGCGGCGGTCCGCCACCTCACCCAGCAGCAGCCAGACCTCCTGGGCCACCGCCAGGCCGGCGTTCTCCATTAGCTGGGCAACGGGGACGCCGGCGCGGGCCTCGGCCTCGCGCATCTCGGCCACGGTGACCAGCTTCACGGCGGCAGCAGCCCCCTGTCGCGCAGCATGGCGCCCAGGTGCAGGCGCCAGCGCTCGCGCTCGCCCTGGTCGTCCGGGCGGGAATGGCCCACGGCCAAGGCCACAGCGTAGTGGCGGGAGTGGGACATGCTCACGTCCAGGCCCGTCAGGCCCAGGGCCACGGCCCTCTCGCGGGCGCGCCCGTGCAGGAAGACGAGGGGCTTGCCCCGGCGGTTGGGCAGGACCTCGATCTCGCGCCAGGCGACGCCTCGGGCGCCGGTACCGAGGGCCTTCATCACCGCCTCCTTGGCAGCAAAGCGGGCAGCCAGCTCATGGGGCTTCCGCCCATAGAGGGCGGCCTCCATTGGGGTGAAGACACGGCGCAGGAAGCGGTCGCCGAAGCGGGCCAGGGCCTGGGCCACCCGCTCGATCTCGATGATGTCGACGCCCACGGCGTTGTCCATCTAGCGCTGGTCGGCGTCCACGATGCGCAGGAAGCGGTGCTTGCCGACCCGGACCAGGGCACCGCTGTGCACGACGGCATGGGGCTCGCGCACCGTCCGGCCGTCCACCTCGATAGCCCCCTGGGCCAGCAGCCGCCTGGCCTCGGAGCGGCTGCGCACCACCCCCGCCCCCACCAGGACCTCCACCAGGTCCACCGGGCCCTCCCCGACCGGCACCCGTGCCTCGGGCACCTGGGCGGGCGCCTGGCGACGGCGAAAGACTCGCTCGAACTCGTCCTGGGCCTCGCGGGCAGCCTCGATCCCATGGAACTGGGCCACCACCTCCCGCGCCATGCGCATCTTGGCCTCCATGGGGTTCAGCGCCCGCTCGCGCAGGGCGCGGGCGATGTCCTCCACCTCTTCGTCGGGCACGTCCGTCAGGAGCTCCAGGTATTGGACGATCAGGTGGTCGGGCAGGGACATGAGCTTACCGAACATGTCATGGGGAGGGGTATCGATGGCGATGTAGTTCCCCAGGGACTGGCTCATCTTGCGCTCGCCATCCAGGCCCACCAGCAGCGGCATGAGCAGGGCACACTGCGGGTCCTGGCCGAAGCGGGGCTGCAGCTCCCGCCCCATCAGGATGTTGAACCTCTGGTCGCTGCCACCGAACTCCACATCGGCCCGCACCGCCACCGAGTCGTAGGCCTGGAGGAGGGGGTAGATGAACTCATGGAGGCCGATGGGCCGTCCCTGCTCGTATCTCTGGGCGAAGTCCTCCCTCTGCAGCAGCTGGGCCACGGTGGCCTGGGCGGCCAGTCGGACCACGTCGCCCAGGCGGAAGTCGTCGAACCACTCGCTCTGGCGGCGGACCTCCGTCCGCTGCGGGTCGAGGACGCGGAAGAACTGCCGCAACACCGATTCGGCGTTGGCCTGGACCTCCTCGGCCGTCAGCATGGGCCTGGTCTCGGACTGGCCTGACGGGTCGCCTATCTGGGCGGTCACATCGCCGATGATGAGGACCGCCAGGTGTCCCAGCTCCTGGAACTGACGCAGCTTGCGCAGCCCTACGGCCCAACCCAGGGTCACCACCGGCCGCGTGGGGTCGAAGCCCATCTTCAGACGCAGGGGGCGGCCGGAGCGGAGTCGCCGGACCAGCTCTTCCTCGGGGATCACCTCGGCCACCCCGCGACGCAGCAGCCGTCGCAGCTCAGCCTCGCTGGGCACCTGTGCCTTCCCCGCCACTACGTCCCTCCGGTGTGGGCGAAGTATTCCCGCGTCCGCTCGACGTCGCCGTGCATGGCCGCTACCAGCTCCTCCACGGTGGTGAACTTGAGCTCGTCCCGCAGCCGGTGCAGGAACTCGAGGGCGATGCTCCGACCATACAGGTCGCCATCGTAGTCCAGGATATAGGCCTCCACGGTGACGGCGGGGCGTTCGTCGGCGAAGGTGGGCCGGACTCCCACGTTGGTGCACGACGGCAGCCAGCGGTCGTCCACCAGGGCGCGGGTCACGTAGACCCCGAAGGCCGGGAGGGCCAGGTCGGGGGCCACGGCCACATTGGCGGTGGGGAAGCCTAGGCCGCGACCCCTGCCCGCCCCTCGCACCACCGGTCCCCGCAGCCGGTATGGACGCCCCAGCAGGCGTGCCACCTCCTCCATCTGCCCCTGGGCCAGGGCCTCCCGCAGGGCAGAGGAACCGACCTTGCGCCCGTCCTCCCGCAGCATCGGCGCCGGCTCTACCCGGAAGCCCATCTCCTGTCCCAGCGCCGACAGCACCTCCATCGTCCCCTCCCGGTCGCGGCCCAGGGCCATGTCGGGGCCGCCCACCAGCAGGCGCATACGCAGGGTCTCCATGAGCAGGGCCACGAACTCCCGCGCCGAAAGGAGGGCCAGCTCCGACGTAAAGGTGAGCACCCCCACCCGTTCCGGCCCCAGGGCGCGCAGCATCTCCAGCCGCTCCTCCAGGGTGCACAGGTAGGTGACTGGCATGCCGGGCCGCAGCACCGTGAGGGGGTTGGGGTGGAGGGTGATGACCACCGGGGCCAGTCCATCGCGGCGGGCACGCGACACCAGCCACGATATCAGGTGCTGGTGCCCACGGTGGACGCCGTCGAACTTGCCGATGGTGACGGCGCTCTCGCGCCCGGGGTCCAGACGCCTCAGCTCCTCGCGGGCCAAAGTGGGGACCGTCACGCGCCCACCTCCGCCGCCCGTCGGAGGGCCCGCAGGCACTCGGCAGGGGCCGAGGGTGGCACCGAACAGCCCGGGGCCAACAGGAAGCGCCTGCCACGGGAGCGGCGGATGGCCTGCAGCGCCTCGGCCATCACGCCCTCGGCGTCGCCGTTGGCCAGGGCACCGTCGTGGGCCACGCCACCGGACACGGCCAGACCGACCCGGGCCTGCACCTCCTCGAGGGTGGGGTTGGACGGCTCGTGGGCCGCCCAGTGAAAGCAGGCCACAGGGTAGTCCAACAGCCACAGCAGCAGGTTGCGGGACCGACACACATGCAGGACGTTGAACGGCGCATCGGCCACCGCCGCCAGCACCCGCAGGTCGTAGGGCCGGCCGAACCGGGCATACTCCTGGGGGGAGATGAGGTCCCGGCTGCCCCATTCCACCGTGGCGTAAAAGATGCCGCTGGCGCCGGCCTCGATGCAGGCGCGGGCGTAGTCGGCCAGAGTAACGGCTATGGCCCCCAGCGCCCGCTCCAACGCCTCCGGCGCCCGGCCCATCAGGTCCTTCACCGGCCCCGGCCCCCCGGCCATGCGTGAGAGGACAGCCAAGGGCGCGAAGACGGTCTGCACGAAGGGGGCCTCGCCGTTGAGGCGACGGCCGATGAGGCGCAGCGCTTCTAGCTGCTCGCCGAAGGGCCCCTGCCTCGGGTCGAGGGGCGTGATGCGGGCCAGGTCCGACTCGTCCCGCAGCCCCGGCGCCACCAGCCTGGGCCCCTGGTCGCCGTCGGGGGACGGCTCGTAGCGGGCGCCCCACGCCTCGGCATAATACGTGGCGCGGGGGTTGACCTTGATGAAGTCCCAGTCGTAGCGCCCGTAGGCCTCCAGGGTGGCCTCGGCCAGGCCCTCGGGCGACCATTCGCGACGAAAGTCGTGGCCCCAGGCCGAGACGGGCACCCTGTCCACCGTCAGGCCCGACAGGGCCGCCAGGACACGCCTGCCCTTGTCCATGACGCCATATCCAGTCTATCAGGGCGCGGAAGGAGGCGGCAGGGGCTAAGGGGACAGGGGTTCTGCCTCCACCAGCAGTATCTCGCCGAAGGGCTGCTCCTGCTGGGCCCAAAGACGGCCCTGCTTGATGAGCTCCAGCACGGCCAGGAAGACGGCCACCACCTCGCGGCGTGTCCGGCAGTCCTCCAGGACGCGGCGGAAGGGGAGGGGGCCGCCGGTGGCCCGCACCGCCCACAGGACCTCGTCCATCTTGGCCTCGATGCGGGGCAAGTCCTCCTCCAGGCGGAGGGGCAGAGGCTCGGGAGGCCTCTGGGCCAGCACCTCCTGGACCAGCCGCGCCAGGTCGTCGAGAGTGACGCCCCGCAGTCCGCTGGGCATGGGCACACCCTTGGGTGGCGCCTGGCGGGTGTAGGCCCGCCGACGGGCCTCCTCCCAGGCCCGCAGGAGCTGGGCTGCCTCCCGGAACGGCTCCAGTCGTTCCAGCGCGGTGGCCAGGTCCTCGTCCGGGCTGGGGTGGCCGCCCCGTTCGCCCGCACCTACCGTAGGCGCCTGGGGCCGGGGCAGCAGCGCCGCCGCCTTCAGCTCCAGCAGGCGGGCAAGGGCAGCGATGAACTCCACCAGCACCTCGGGGTCGAGGCGGCCCTCGCCCTCGGCATGGCGCCAGACCTGCTGGGCCACCTCCTCCAGCGAGACCCGCGACAGGTCTACCTCCCCCCGCTCGGCCGCCTCCACCAGTCCCTGCAGGGGGCCACGGTAGGCGGGCAGGTCCAGCTCCAGCGTCCCCTGGTCTTCCACCGTTGCCTCAGGGCCTCTGGCCATCGCCCCTGGCGGAGGCTGGCTGCTGGCCCACAGCCGGGTGCAGGGGCCTGCCCAGGGCCTGGCACAGCACCTCCAGCCTCTGCATGAGGCGCGCGAAGTTCTGGGGCGTCAGGGACTGGGCGCCGTCGGACAGGGCATGGTCGGGGCTGACATGGACCTCGATGATGAGGCCATCGGCACCGGCAGCGATGGCAGCGAGGGCCACCGGCTCCACGAGATACCAGCGGCCCGTGCCATGGCTGGGGTCGGCTATCACCGGCAGGTGGCTTTCCCTCTTCACGAAGGGAATGGCATTGACATCGAAGGTGAAGCGAGTGGCCGTCTCGAAGGTGCGGATGCCCCGCTCGCACAGGATGACGTTGTGGTTCCCCTGGGTCATGATGTGCTCGGCGGCCAGGAGCCATTCCTCCACCGTGGCCCACATGCCCCGCTTCAGGAGCACAGGCTTGTCAGTGCGGCCCACCTCCTTCAGCAGGGCAAAGTTCTGACCGTTCCGGGAGCCGATCTGGAGGATGTCGGCCGTCTCCGCCACCAGCTCCACGTCGCGGGGGTCCATCACCTCGGTGATGATGGGCAGGCCCGTCAGCGCCCTGGCCTTGGCCAACAACTCCAGGCCCTTGGCGCCGTGACCCTCGAAGGAGTGAGGGCTGGTGCGGGGCTTGAAGGCCCCGCCCCGCAGGACGTGGGCACCGGCCTCCTTCACGGCCCGGGCGGTGGCCAGGGTGTATTCCTCCGTGTCCACGGAGCACTGACCGGCCATCACCACCACACGGCCGGAGCCGATCTCCAGGTCGCCCACGCGGATCACCGTGTCCATGGGGTGCACCTCGCGGCTGGCCAGCTTGTAGGGCTTGCTGACCCTGAGCACCGTCTCCACGCCGTCCAGGACGGAAAGCTCGTCCATCATTTCGGGATAGACCTGGCCCAGGACACAGACGACAGTGCGCTCCACGCCGTGGATGGGGCGGTCCTGATATCCCAGCTCGCGGATCTTGGCCCGCACGGCCTCTATCTGCTGCTTGGTGGCATCGGTCCTCATGACCACGATCATGGTGCACTCCTCCCTTTCTGGGATGTCTGACGATGCGGCGTCGGTATCTGGTGGCACCGGGGGCATCAGCCCCCGAAGGCGAACTCGGGCCGCAGGGCGCTGGCCCCGCGCAGATAGACGTGCACTATCTCGCCCTGGGCCTTGTCGGTGTTGACGTGCAGGAGGACACGCAGGCACATGGGCAGGGAGCCGGGAACGCTCATCTCGTGCCCACAGAGAAGGGCCACGTTGGTCCAGCCGAGCTCCCTGGCGGCCACCGCCGGGAACTCCGCCGTCAGGTCGGGGGTGGTGGTGAAGATGGCCGAGGCTATGTCCTCGGTGCGGATGCCATTGGCCTCCACCATGGCCAGAAGCAGCTCCTTGGTGGCCTCCAGGATGGCCTCGCGGGTGTTAGCCGGCACCGTCGTCGCACCCCTTATGCCGCGGCAGAGCATCCCTAGACCCCTGCACCGCCCTAGCGGGGCCCGCCCTGCCCTTAACGGCCATAGGCGCCGGCCTGGGGCAGGGCGCGGCCCTTCTCAGGCCTCGTCCTGGCCCCGACGGCCGGCCAGCACCTCCACATACTCCTTCACCCGCTCTTCCCGCTCATGGGGAGGGGCCCCGTCCAGGCACTGGACTATGGCGCTCCCGACCACGACGGCCTCCGCCCAAGGGCGGAGGGACTCGACGTGTTTACGCTTAGATATACCAAATCCTACCGCCAAAGGCAACCGGCTGCGGGCCCGCACCCTCTGCAGCAGCCCCGGCAGATCGGCAGGCAGCTCCTCCCGTGCCCCCGTCACCCCGGTGACGCTAACGCAGTAGATGAAGCCGCTGGCCTCACGGCCGATGCGCTCCAGGCGGGCATCGGAGGTGGTGGGCGCCACCAGCGGCACCAGGTCCAGCCCCACCCGTCGGCAGGCCGCCAGCAGCTGCCCCGCCTCCTCCCACGGTAGGTCCACCACGATAAGACCGTCGACGCCGGCCGCTGCCGCATCGGCGGCGAACCGATCCAGGCCGTAGGCCAGCACCGGGTTGCAATAGGTCATGAGCACCAGAGGGGCCGCCACTCCCCGTCGCCGCAGGGCGGCCACCGTCTCCAGGCAGCTACGGGGGGTGACCCCTCGCTCCAGGGCCACCTGCGTGGCCCGCTGAATGGTGGCACCGTCGGCCAAAGGGTCCGAGAAGGGGACGCCCAGCTCCACCATGTGGGCGCCACCAGCCAGCAGGGCGGGCACGAGCTGCAAGGTGGCCTCCACGTCGGGATAGCCCACCGGCAGGTAGGCGATGAGGCCCATCTCGCCCCGCCGCCGCAGTGCCTCGAAGCAGGTCGCGATGCGGCCCACCTCAGCCGACCCCCGTCACCGCCAGCGCGAAGCTGATGCCGTTGAAGGCCAAGTGGGCCAGCACCGTGGGGACGATGGAGCCGCTGTAGGCATAGGCCAGGGCGAAGACCACGCCGATGCCTGCGAAGGGGACTATGACCTGGGGCTGGAAGTGGACTACGGCGAACAGCAGCCCCGAGGCCACCGCCGCCAGCGGCAGTCCCCACCGCCCCCTCAGCCCCCCGAAGACGAAGCCCCGGAAAAAGGTCTCCTCGGCGATGGGCGCCAACGCCATTACGGTAATGCCGGTAAGAGCGGCCAGGGAGCGCTCGCGAAAGGCGACGTCGGGCAGTTGCTCCTGGGGAAGGGCGTCCCTGACCCCCAGGGCCTCCACAACGGCGGCATAGATGCCCAGCACTAGGTAGGCGCCCACCAGGGCCGCCAGGGGCACCCATAGGCCACCACGCCAGCCCAGCCGCCAGCCGAGCTGGGCAGGGCTGGCGTTATGTTTGCCCACCGTCAGGGCCAGGGACACCCCCAGCAGGGCCAGCTCCACCCCCATGCTGGCCCCCAGCAGCAGGCCCGTGGCCAGCGGGTCGTCGCTCAGGTCACCACCCTCGCTAACGACGGCAGCGGCGATCCCCAACGGTATGGCCAGGAATATGGCCGAGAGGGCCGCCAGCCCGATGCCCGCCATGATGTCCCCCACGCCCCAGGGCGTCCGCTCCCGCACTACGACCTCTCCCATGCTTCCCTCCCGGCTACAGTGTAGGGCAGCGCAGAGGCGCAGGCCACCGCTCCCGCCCGACGGCCTTAGTTGACAATTCCTCCTGAAAACATCGATAATAGCGGCCAGGAGGGAGAGGACATGACCGTCGAGATACAGGCCGATAGGGTCCTGGACGTGCGCGGGCAATTCTGCCCCGGGCCGGTTCTGGCCGCCCGCAAGGCCGTGGACGAGCTGGCGGAGGGACAGGTGCTGGCCGTGCTGGCCACCGACCCTGCCGCCGAATCGGACCTGCAGGCCTGGGCCAAGTGGGCCGGCCACCAGGTCCTGGCCGTCGACAAGTCCGAGGGCTACCTCAGGGTCCTTCTGCGGAAGGGGAGCTAGGACATGGCCGAGCGCAAGAGGATCGTCTATCTGCTCACCAGCGGCACCGACACGCCCGAACGGCTGTATGCTCCCTTTATCTTGGCCACCACCGCCGCTGCCATGGGCCAAGAGCCCACCATTTACGCCTTCATCAAGGGCATCACCGCCTTCAAGAAGGGCGAGGCCGAGAAGGTCAAGATAGGCGCCTTTCCCAGCCTCAAGGAGGTCATGGACCAGGCACGCCAGGCCGGCGTCCGCTTCCTCGTCTGCGAGCAGTCCTGCATGCTGCTGGGGCTCGACCGGGGCGACTTCGTGGAGGGGGCCGAGGTCGTGGGCGCCGCCACCCTCAATGACGTGGTCCTCTCGGCCGACGCCGTCATCAGTGTATAGGCCACCGGCCGACGGCGCCTCTCGACCCGGCGCAGCCCACGGGCCACAGCATCCGGGCACCCTGCCGACCTGAACCGATGCGTCCGCACGTAGCGGGCCCGAGGGCGCCATCTGCCGGTGGACAGGCCGATGGCAGCCGCTGTATGATGGACGAGGGCCAGTAAGGCACACCTCTGGCCCGGCACCTGTCCCGGCGGCAAGGAGGAACGAGGGTGGCTACCAGGTCGGCAGCAAAGGCCCACCGCAAGTCCCTCAAGCGGCGCCTGCGCAACCGCGCCGTCAAGAGCTATACCAAGACAGCTATCAAGAAGGCCGAGACGGCCATCGCCAGCGGCGACCCCCAAGCGGCCCGGGAGGCGGTGCGGGCCGCCATCAGCGCCCTGGACCGGGCCGCCAAGAAAGGGGTGCTGCACCCTAACAACGTCGCCAGGCGCAAGTCCCGCCTCATGCTCCGCTTCAACGCCATGGTGGCCTCCAAGCAGGCCAGCAGCTGAAGCCCGTTCACCGATGCCCCCGGCAGCGACAGGGGCAGGGCGCTTGTGCCCCTCCCTCCTCGGCAACGGCTGGACGAAGGCGACAGCAGGTGCTATCCTAGGGGCGCTTTAGACGAGCACATGCTTAGCTAAGGAGGTGGCGCATGACCCAGCAGCAACTGCCCTCTTCCATTCGCGAGCTGATGGAGGGGATGCCCAACGCCTTCCGCCCCGAGCGCGCTCAGGGAGTGAAGGCCGTCATCCAGTTCAACTTCAGCGGTCAGGAACCGGGCAACTGGGTGGTGACCATCGACCAGGGCAAGTGCGAGGTGCGCGAGGGCACGGCCGACAGCCCCAACGTGACCATCAACGCGCCGTCGGAGGTCTGGCTCAAGATCGTCCGCCGGGAGCTGGATGGCGCCTCGGCCTTCATGAGCGGCCAGTTCACCTTCACCGGCGACATGGGCATCCTGATGCAGTTGCCCAACTGGTTCCAGCAGTAGTCTGAAGAGGGGCCCTTAGCTGCGTTGCACCAGGGTGCGGGCGTCGCGCCCCGCGACGATGATGATATCGGCCGGTCCGTTGACGGGGGCGACGCCCGCACAGTTGCCGTTGGTGACCCTGGTCTCGGGCAGGCTCAGCCACTCGGCTAGTTTCTTGGCCGTGTAGGACTTCCCCGACAGGTCACAGATGGTCGTCTCGGTCAGCCGAGGGCCGGGGGCGTTGGCCACCGACAACCGCTCTTCCGGCAGCCCCTGGCTGGCCAGGAAGTTCTTGATCTGGGTGGCCAGCCCGGGCACGTCGCTCCCGTTCTGGACCTCGATGCGGGCCGCCTCCTGGTCCACTTTCCCGTCCAGGAAGAACTGACGGACCACAGTCCTCATCTTGTCGGGGTCCCATCCCAGCACAGCCGCGCCGTCGGCGGTGGTCATGGGGTAGACGACGTCCCGCAGCGAGAAGGTCTTGATCTGCTCGCGGGGCACGTCCTTCAGCTTCAGGGCCAGGCCCAGCGCGCGGGCCGGACTCACGTCGGTGTTCACCGACCGGCGGAAGCGGTCATACAGCTCCCTCAACCGGGCCGGGTTGAGGAGGATGCCGGCGCTGGTGGCCTTGTCCAGCACCGCCATCATCACCTGCTGCTGCCTCTCGATGCGGTCCAGGTCGTCGGAGCCGTAGCGGATACGGATGTAGGCCAGGGCCCGCCTGCCGTCCATGTGCTGCCGCCCCGGCCGGAAGAGGACCTCCTGGTATGGGCAGCGGTTGCACTCGTTGTAGGCAGGGTCGTAGACCGTCTCCTGCACGTCTACATCGATGCCGCCCAGGGTGTCGATGATCTGCACGAAGGTGGTCCAGTCCATGACCACGTAGTGGTCGATGTTGATGCCGAAGTTGTTCTTGATGGTATCCCTCACCAGCGCGATGCCGCCCCCTGGATAGCGCACGTCCGGCCAGTCGGCCGCCTCGTAGGCCACGTTTATGCGCTGATAGAAGGAGCCGCCACGCCCTGTAGGTATCTGGACCCATAGGTCACGGGGGATGCTCAGCACCCCGCCCGTGTTGCTGTAGGGGTCCAGGGTGAGGATGGCTATGCTGTCCGTCCGGGCAGGCGTCCCGGGCGGGTCGTCGGGCCGAAGGTCGAGGCCCAGCAGCAGCACATTTATGCGCTGCTCGGGCGTGGCCGCCTCGGGCATCTGGCCGCTGTCGATGCCCGGCAGATTGCCCAGGGGGCCCAATTGCAGCTCGTTGCCGGGCAGGAAGTAGTCGTCCAGCTGCGATGCCACCGCCAGGAGACCGTAGAAGGACGCCACGGCGAACAGGGCGATGCCGAAGACCAGCAGCGGGCTGTAGCGGCCACCGCCGGCCCGCCCCGGACGGTTGCCCCTTTCGTCCCTACTCATGGGCCTCGGCAGCGCGGGCGGCGGCGGGCCGGCCCACCTCTCCGTCCAGATGGGGACGGCGCAGCTCCCTCCCCACTACCCTGCCCTGTCGGAGGAACAGCCGGGGCACCCTGGGGCCAATGCCGCACAGGATCTCGTAGCTGATGGTGTCGCATAGCGAGGCCATCTCTTCGACCCGTAGCTCGTCCTCGCCCTGCCTTCCGATGATGACCACCTCGTCACCGACGGCGACGTCGGGCACCTCGGTGACGTCCACCATGCACATGTCCATGCACACCCGACCGATGACGGGGACACGCCGGCCCCTGACCAGCATCCAGCCGCGGTTGGAGAGGACGCGGGGGAGGCCATCGGCGTAGCCGCAGGTCACCAGGCCCACCAGGCTGCGACGACGCGCCCGCCATGTCCGGCCGTAGCTCACCGATTCTCCCGGCTCCAGCCACGTGAGCCGCACGATGCGGGACTTGAGGGACAGCACCGGCCGCAGCTCCACATCGGAGCGGGGCCCGGCGGGGTAGCAGCCATAGACCCCCACGCCCGGGCGGACCATCTCCAGGCTCATCTCGGGCATGTCCAGTATGGTGGCGGTGTTGGAGACGTGCCGCACGGGCACCCAGTCCAGCTCGGCCGCCACCGACAGGAACAGCCGGTACTGCTCCAGGGTGAAGGTCTTGTCTCCGTCCTCGGCGCTGGCGAAGTGGGTGAACAGCCCCTCCACCCTGAGGGTGGGCACCTGGCGCAGGAAGCGGGCCAGGGCGATGGCCTCGTGGGGTGGCAGCCCGAAGCGGTGTAGCCCTGTGTCCACCTTCAGGTGCACGGGCTGCACCACCCCCAGGGCGGCGGCGGCATCAGCCAGGGCCAGGGCCAACTCCCGACCGGCAACGGTGGGGATGACGCCCAGCTCCACCAGACGGCGTGCCTGGGAGGGCTCGCTGGGCCCCATGACCAGGATGGGGGCCTCGATGCCGCCGGCCCGTAGTTCCTCGGCCTCCTCCAGGCAGACCACACACAGGCCATCGGCCCCTGCGTCCAGGGCGGCGCGGGAGATGGCCAGGGCACCGTGGCCGTAAGCGTTGGCCTTCACCACCGCCCACAGTTGGGCACCCTGGGCGCGGGCCTTGAGGGCACGGACGTTGTGGCTCAGGGCGTCCAGGTCCACCTCTGCCCAGAGGGGACGCCCCCGCCAAAGGCCTATCTCCTCGAACACCGTCTTCCCCTGTCCCTATAACAACGAGCGGGACGGCCCGCTGGTTATCCCCACATCAGGGCACCAGGGACCACTCCTCCGGCAGACGGTAACGGAACACCTTGCCGGTGAAGGCCTCGCCATCGAAGACGCGGGCCATTCCCGTCCGCCGGATCTCACGGTAGGTGTTGATGATCTGGATGATGCGCTTGTCCCGCAGGTTGAAGACTACCGCCCCCGCCTTCACCGGCTGCAGGCTGGCCTCCCGGGTCACCTCGTCCACCACCCTGAACACCGGATGCTGGTAAGGGGGCTTCTGCTCCAGCTCCTGACGGATGGCCGAGAACTCGTCGCTGGTGTTGTGCTCGTCGAAGACGGCCAGCCCGGAGAGGACGTAGTCCTTCAGGGTCCGGTAGTAGGGCTCGGCCCTGTCCAACAGCTCTTCCAGGGACGACGGGTTGGTGGCACAAGCGGCCACCAGGGCCGGGAGAGCATCGGCATGGGCTATGAAGCTCACCGCACCCTTGTGGTCAATGACGGTGCAGCGGATGACGTTCATGCCCCGCAGGCGTCACCTCCGGCCCTTCCTTGAGGGTAGCAACGGCCCCAGGGGCTGTCAACGCAGGAACAGATACGGCTTGGCCCCCATGGGCACCACAGGGGCAGGGCTGTCCACAGCCCATAGACACGTTGTCCAAGACTTGTCCACGTCGTTGACAGGGGGACGGGGCACAGGTAAGTTGGAGAGTGCGCTCGACTGCGCGGAGAGACGATGCCCCTCGTCCGCAGGGCCCCCAGCTTGACGACCCGCGAGGCCTTGGCCAGGGCCCTGGACGGCACGCCTCCCACTCCGGACCAGTGCTGCGTCCTGCTGGCCGCCGAGGGCCCGGACCTGGACGCCCTCTTGGACGCCGCCTCCCGCCTGCGGGACCGCTACAAGGGTAAGGTCGTCACCTACTCGCGCAAGGTCTTCATTCCCCTCACCAACCTCTGCCGCGATGTCTGCGCCTACTGCACCTTCGTCAAGCAGCCGGGGGAGGCTGGAGCGCACACCATGACCCCCGACGAGGTGCTGGCGGTGGCCAGGGCAGGCAGGCTGCTGGGCTGCAAGGAGGCCCTTTTCTCCCTGGGGGACAAGCCGGAGCTGAAGTACCCCACCTACCGACGCTGGCTGCAGGAGCAGGGCTACGCCACCACCCTCGAGTACCTGCGGGACATGTGCGCCCTGGTGCTGAGGAGGACGGGTCTCCTGCCCCACGCCAACCCCGGCCTCATGACCGAGGCCGACATGGCCATGCTGCGCCCCTACAACGCCTCCATGGGCATCATGCTGGAGAACGTATCGCCGCGGCTGCTGCGCCCGGGCATGCCCCACCACCGCTGCCCCGACAAGGTGCCCGCCCGTCGCCTGGCGACCATCGAGGCGGCGGGGAGGCTGAGGGTGGCCTTCACCACGGGCATCCTCATCGGCATCGGCGAGACTCCCCGTGAGCGGGTGGACTCCCTCTTCGCCATACGTGAGCTGCACGCCCGTTACGGCCACATCCAGGAGGTCATCGTCCAGAACTTCCGCGCCAAGCCCGACATCCCCATGTGGGAGCACCCCGAGCCTGCCCTGGAGGACATGCTCCGCACCATTGCCGTGGCCCGCCTGGTGCTGCAGGAGATGAACTTGCAGGCGCCCCCCAACCTGGCGCCGCGACAGTACCGTTGGTACCTGCGGGCCGGGATCAACGACTGGGGCGGCATATCGCCCCTGACCCAGGACTTCATCAACCCCGAGGCCCCCTGGCCCAAGCTGCGGGAGCTGCGGGACGTGTGTCGGGAGGAGGGGTTCGAGCTGCGGGAGCGGCTGCCCATCTACCCGGAATACGTGCGCCGCCCCGAGTTCGTGCCCGAAGGGCTGCGACAGCGGGTGGGGGCGTTGGTGGACGAGGCTGGCCTGGTCCGCCCCGACAGAGAAGGCCCATACTGACCCGGGAGGCGGGAGCGATGGCCATAGAAGCTGGCAGGACACTGGGGCTGGAGCAGATGCGGGGCCTCTGGGACCGGG
This sequence comes from Dehalococcoidia bacterium, assembly GCA_035574155.1. Taxonomy (GTDB): domain Bacteria; phylum Chloroflexota; class Dehalococcoidia; order SM23-28-2; family HRBIN24; genus HRBIN24. The sequence goes on from DATLZD010000021.1 coordinate 119,217, forward strand.
TGCTGGCCCTGCTGGACCGGGAGGTGGCCCGCATCCTTGACAAGGCCCTGGCCGGCGAAGACATCGACGTGGACGAGGGCACCCGTCTCCTCGAGGCCCAGGGGCCAGAGCTGAACGCCATCGTGCTGGTGGCCGACGAGCTGCGCCGCCGGCGCGTGGGCGACATCGTCACTTATGTCATCAACCGCAACATCAACTTCACCAACGTCTGCATCAAGCACTGCGGCTTCTGCGCCTTCTCCCGTGACCATCGCGAGGAGGAGGGCTACTTTCTGCCCACCGAGGAGGTGGTGCGCCGGGCCCGCGAGGCCTGGGAGCTGGGGGCCACCGAGGTGTGCATACAGGCCGGGCTGCCCCCTAAGATGGACGGCTACTACTACGTGGAGCTGACCAAGGCCATCAAGCGGGAGCTGCCTGACATCCACATCCACGGTTTCTCGCCCGAGGAGGTCCTCTACGGCTCCATCCGCTCCGGCTGCAGCATCGAGGACTACCTGAAGGCCCTGAAGGAGGCCGGCGTGGGGTCGCTGCCCGGGACCTCGGCGGAGATCCTGGACGACGAGGTCCGGCGGCGCATCTCCCCCGGGCGCATCAGCGTGGCCCAATGGGTGGAGGTCATCACCACCGCCCACCGCCTGGGCATACCCACCACGGCCACCATCATGTATGGGCACGTGGAGACGCCGCGCCACCAGGCAGCCCACATCGCCCTCATCCGCGACATCCAGCGCCAGACGGGCGGCTTCACCGAGTTCGTGCCCCTCTCCTTCGTGCACGAGGAGGCGCCCATGTGGCGCAAGGGGCTGGTGCCGGGCGTCCGTCCCGGCGCCACCGGCGCCGAGGTGGTGAAGATGTACGCCGTCTCCCGCATCATGCTCAACAACTGGATACCCAACCTGCAGGTGTCGTGGGTGAAGGAGGGCCCCAAGTTCGCCCAGTTCTGTCTCAACGCCGGCTGCAACGACTTCATGGGCACCCTTATCAACGAGTCCATCTCCACGGCGGCGGGCGCCCAGTACGGGCAACGCATGCGGCCGCGGGAGATGCGGCGCCTGATCCGCGATATCGGGCGCATCCCGGCCGAGCGGACCACCACCTACCAGATACGACGCCTCTTCCCGCCCGACGAGGACGACCATTACGACCCCCTGGACCTGGTGGAGGACGAGAAGGCCGAGGAGCGGTTCGGCTCCTACCACGCGCTGGTGCGGCGCCAGGACTACCGCTTCCGGGACCTGCGGGAGCTGGTGCAGGTGCGGCCGGTGGACAGGCCGCCGCGGCGGGGCTGAGCTAGGCCAGGACGCGATAGACGCGGTCGCCTGGCCGGCAACGGTCAATGACCTTGATGCCCACGCGGGCTCCCGGCCCCGCCTCGGCCACGTCCCGCCGGTCGATCTGCATGCTCTCCACCACCTGCTCCAGGTCGGTGGTGTGGCCGCGGATGCGGATACGGTCGCCCAGGCGCAGGGGTGCCGTCAGTTCCACGCCAGCCACGCCGATGCGGGCGAAGTAGTCCATCACCCGCCCGACCTCTTCCTCCGTCTCCTGCGTCATGGCACCGCCCCCCATTGCCAGGACTGCACCAGCAGTATAGCGCGGCCGCCCCCGCGAGGGATGAAGGGCAGGGAGAGGGCACGACTGGAGACCCAGGCCGACCCCGACTAGGGGACGACCCCAAGAGGGGCTGCCTCCGCTGGAGAGGGACAGGCAGGGCCCCTTCCCAGAGCGCCATGGCCCCACTCCCGAGTGTCATGCCCCCGTTGGCCGAAGCAGGGAACATATGTTCCGATACCGGCGGAGGGTGCCATGGTCACCATCAGGCGTCGCCCTCGGCCGGTCCTGCATGCCGACCTGGACTGCTTCTTCGCCGCTGCCGAGGTGGCCCGTCGCCCCCAGTTGCGGGGACGGCCGGTGGTGGTGGGGGGCGGGCCCCGGGGCACCGACCGAGGGGTGGTCTGCAGCGCCACCTACGAGGCCCGCGCCTTGGGCGTGCGCACCGCCATGCCCCTGGCCCAGGCCCGGCGCCTCTGCCCGGAGGCCGTCTTCCTGCCCGCCGACATCGCCTACTACGAGGCCCTCTCCCGCCGCTTCCACGCCATCCTCCAGGACTACACGCCGGACGTGGAGCCCCTGGGCCTGGACGAGGCCTTCCTGGACCTGACGGGCTGCGAGTCCCTCTTCGGCAGCCCTGAGCAGGTGGCGCGGGAGGTCCGCCGGCGGGTGCGGGAGGAGCTGTCGCTGGCCTGCTCGGTGGGGGTGGCCTCTTCCAAGGTGGTGGCCAAGGTAGCCTCGGAGCTCTCCAAGCCCGACGGCCTGCTGGTGGTCCCCCTGGGACAGGAGGAACAGTTCCTGGCCCCCCTGCCCGTGGGTGCCCTGCCCGGCGTGGGCAGGAAGACAGAGCGCGTCCTGGCGGCCCTGGGAGTGGCCACCGTTGGTGACCTGGCCCGGGTGCCCCGAGACCTGCTGGTGCGCCGCTTCGGCGTGCGTGGGCATGTCCTCTGGCTGCATGCCCGCGGCCTGGACCCTGGGCCGGTACGGCCGCCCGTGGCGGCCAAGTCGGTGGGCCGAGAGGTCACCCTGCCCTATGACGTCTCCTCGGCGGCGGCCGTGAAGGCGGTGCTACGCCTCCATGCCGAGCGCATCGGCGCCGAGCTGCGGGAGCAGGGCCAGAAGGCCCGCTGTCTCACCTTGAAGCTGCGCTTCGCCGACATGGCTACGACCTCCGCCTCCTTGACCTTGGCCGCACCCACCTACGCCGACCAGCTCCTGTTCGAGGCCGCCTGTCGCCTCCTGCCGCGCCTGTGGCAGCCGCCCGGCCGACCGGTGCGGTTGGTGGGCCTCAGCGCCTCGCAGCTGGTCCCTGCCTCGCAGCTGCTGCTCCCCCTGGCCGAGGCCGCCGTCCGCGACCCCATCTGGCGCTGGGAGAGCCTGGCCCGCTGGACCGACTGGCTGCGCCGGCGCCATGGCGAGGGCGTCCTGCAGACCGGGCACACGCGCTTTGCCCCCATCCTGGCCCGCCTGCACGTGCGCTGAGCCATCGCTGGCCCGCCCCCGTCGTGGGCGTCATAATGGGAAGCGACGTCCTATGTTGCGCTGGCGGTACCTACAGCGGGCCCTGAGGGTGGCATTCCTGGCGGCCCGCATCTACCTGGGCTATAAGCTCATCTCCTTTCGTCAGCGATGGCTGGGGCTGGGGCAGGAGCGGGCCGAGGCCTTGCGCCGTGCCCATCACACGGACAGCGCCCATCGCATCTACGACCTGGCCGTCCACCTTCAGGGGCCCACCATCAAGCTGGCCCAGGTCATCGGCAGCCGGCCCGACCTGGTGCCCGACGAATACGTCCAGGTCCTCTCGCGGCTGCAGGACAGGGTGCCGCCCCGTCCGTATTCCGTGGTGCGTCAGGTCCTGGAGCGGGAGCTGGGCCGCCCCCAGGAGGTGTTCGCCGAGTTCGACCCGCAGCCCATCGCCGCTGCCACCTGGGCGCAGGTGCACCGTGCCCGTCTGCGGGACGGCCGCCAGGTAGCGGTGAAGGTCCAGTACCCCGACCTGGATGGCATCGTCGCCGTGGACCTGGCGACGCTGCGTTTTCTCCTGTCGGTGCTCAACAGGTTGGAGCGGGGGCTGGACTTCATGCCCATCGTCGACGAGCTGCAGGAGTTCATCCCCCTGGAGCTGGACTTCCGGCAGGAGGCCGAGAACGCCGAGGCGATGGCCCGCATCTTCGCCGACTGGCCCAACGTAGTGGTGCCAGCCGTGTTCCGGGAGCACACCACCCGCCGTGTGCTGGTGCTGGAATACGTGGAGGGGACCAAGGTCAGCGATGTGGCAGCCCTGCAGCGGGCCGGCATCGACCCCCAGGAGGTGGCCCAGCTCCTGCTGGAGGTCTACTGCCACCAGATCCTGGTGCATGGCTTCTTCAATGCCGACCCCCACCCTGGCAACTTCCTGGTCCAGCCCGGCCCCAGGCTGGTGCTGCTGGACTTCGGCCTCTGTAGGCGGCTGCCACCCGAGTTCCACCGCGGCTACCTGCGGCTGACCAGGGCCATGCTGACGGGGGACACGGGCGAGTTGGTCCAGGCCTTCACCGACCTGGGCTTCCGCACCCAGCGCTGGGACCCTGCGCTGCTCTTGGCCTTTCGTGAGGCCTTCCTGGCCGGCGCCCGGCCCGGACGCGCCTACGCCGACGGCGAGCTGGTGGCCGAGGCCAACGCCCGCCTGCTGCGCCTGTTCCGCCAGAACCCCCTGGTGAGTTACCCACGGGAGGTGGTGCTGATAATGCGGGCGGTAGGCCTCCTGAGCGGCCTCGGCCGTTACCTGGACTCCAGGGCCGACTGGATCGGCCTCACCCTGCGCTACCTCCCGTCGGGTGCAGCATGATGGCCCATCCCCGCCGCAAGCGACCGACGTCGGACGGATACCACCTGTCCCTGACCGGGGAGCGTGGCGGCGCCCTTTCGATGGGGGCGCTTGTGACGCTTGACACGAGCGCCTACGCGGTTGTAATATCTCAGATGACGTGGCGACGAAGGATAAATTCTTGAGGATTAGTGAGGTTCTACCGTGACGACGAGGACGGCGAGCGAAGCTACCGAGGCCAGGCCGACGCGCTGGCTGACGCTGGGCGAGGCCTGCAAGCTACTGGGAGTCAACGAGTCCACCCTGCGCCGCTGGGCCGATGCTGGCCATGTCCGCTCCTTCCGCACCCCTGGCGGCCACCGCCGCTTCTCCGAGGAGGACCTGCGCGCCCTCATCGAGGGCCACACGGCCGAGCGTCGTGCGTCCTACCGCGACCTCGGCCAGTTGGCCCTGGCCCGCATACGGCGCCGGCTGCAGAGGGGGCGCGCCCAGGCCGCCGACTGGTATACCAGCCTGCCCGAGACGGCGCGTGAGCGCCTGCGGCCGCTGGGCCGTCGCCTGGTGGCCCTGGTGTCGGACTACCTGGGCCGCGGCTCCCAGCGGGGCCGTCTGCTGGAGGAGGCACGGGAGGTGGCCCTGGAGTACGGGCGGGAGCTGAGGGGGGAGGGCGTCCCCCTCAAGGCCGCGCTGGAGGCGTTCGTCTTCTTCCGTCGTGGCCTCACCGACTCGGCGGTGGAGCTGTGCCAGCGCAACAACCTGTCGGCCGAGGAGGCGGTAGAGGTGTGGGACCTCCTCTCCACCCTGGCCGACCAGGTCCTGCTGGCCCTGGCCGAGGCCTACTGCCAGGACGGCCAGCAGGGCTAGGGGGCTGCCGTGGGCACGCCCTACTACCCCGTCTACCTCGACCTGCGCGGCCGCCCCGTAGTGGTGATCGGTGGCGGCAACGTGGCCCTGGGGAAGGTCCGGGGGCTGCTGGAGGCGGGTGCCCGCGTGACCGTCATCAGCCCCGATCTGCACCCCGAGCTGGCCGAGCTGGCCTCCCGGGGCCAGCTCCACCACCTGCCCCGCGAATACCAGCCGGGTGACCTGGAGGGGTATCTCCTGGCCTTCGTGGCCACCGACGACCGTTCCGTCAATGCCCAGGTGGCCCGGGAGGGCAAGGAACGTCGGGTCTGGGTCAATGCCGTGGACGACCCGCCCAACTGCGACTTCATCATGCCGGCCATCGTCCGCAAGGGGAACATCACCATCGCCATCTCCACCGGAGGGGGTAGCCCCGCCGCTGCCCGCAAGCTGCGGGAGGAGCTGGAGCGCATGCTGGGCGATGAGTATGCCCTCATGCTGGACGTGGCCAGCGAGGTGCGACAGGAGCTGCGCGCCCGTGGCATCATGCCCGACCCCGAGACCTGGAACCGGGCCTTGGACGAGACCCTCCTCTCCCTCCTGAGGGAGGGACGAAGGGGGGAGGCCAAAGAGCGCCTGCGCCGCTCATTGCTATCGGCGGCGGAGGCGGTCCATGAGAGCTAAGGCGCCCCTCATCGCCCTGGCCGGCATAAGCCACCACACCGCCCCGGTGGAGGAGCGGGAGGCGTTGGCCTTCGCCCCCCACGAGCTCCCTGCCGCCCTGGCACAGTTGCGGCACGAGCTGGGGGCCGCCGTCGTCCTCTCCACCTGCAACCGCACCGAGCTCTACACCACTGTTGGGGCCGCCGAGGACGCCTGCCGTCTTGTGCCCCTCCTCCTTCGGCTGCGGCACGCCCGGGTGGACCCCTCCCGGTTCTATGTCCTGACTGGGCTGGAGGCAGTCCGCCATCTCTACCGCGTGGCAGCCGGTCTGGACTCGATGGTGGTGGGCGAGAGCCAGATCCAGGGGCAGGTGAGGGACGCCTTCTCGCTGGCCACCGACGCCAACTGCGTCAACGGCGTCCTCTCGCGCCTCTTTCACACAGCCCTGGCGGTGGGGAAGCGTGCCCGACGCGAGACATCCATCGGCCGCTGGGCGGCATCGGTGGGGAGCGCCGCCGTGGCCCTGGCCCGGCAGGTGCTGGCGGGACTGGAGGGGCGCACGGTCCTGGTGGTCAGCGCCGGCGCCACCGGGAAGCTGGCCGCCCGCGCCCTGGCCGAGGCCGGCACGATCCGCGTCCTGGTCACCAACCGCACCTTTGCCAGGGCAGTGGAGGTGGCCCGGGCCCTGGGCGGGGAGCCTGTCCCCTTCTCCCAGCTTTCGGACGCGCTGGCCCAGGCGGACATCGTCATCAGCGCCACCGGTGCCCAGGGCTTCGTGTTGGGGCCCCAGCAGGTGGCCCCCGCCCTGGAACGGCGGGACGGTCGTCCCCTGGTGTTCATCGACCTGGCCGTGCCGCGGGACGTGGACCCGGCCGTAGCCGATCTGCCGGGGGTCCACCTATACGACATTGACGACCTGCAGGAGGTGGCAACCCCCCAGAGCACACACCTGCGCGACCTGCGGCGGGCGGAGGCCATCGTGGAGGAGGAGGTGGCCCGCTTTCAGGAGTGGTGGCAGTCGCTGGACGTGGTGCCCATCATCGCCGCCCTACGGCAGCGGGCCGAGGAGATAAGGCGCAGGGAGCTAGAGCGGACCCTTAGACGCCTCCCCGACCTATCGCCTGAGGACCGCCAGCGCATCGAGGCCATGACGGCGGCCATCGTCAACAAGCTGCTGCACCGTCCCATCGCCCGCCTCAAGGACGGGGCCGACATCGCCCTCTACCGCGAGGTCCTGTCGGACCTGTTCGGCCTCCCGCCCGAGCAGCCCAGAAAGTGAGGTGCCCGCGTTGGCGGGTCGCACCTTCCGCGTCGGCACCCGAGGCTCACGCCTGGCCCTCGCCCAGACAGAGCTTGCCCTGGCAGCGCTGCGTTCCGTCCGCCCCGACATCTCCTTCCAGGTGACGGTGGTCCGCACGCGGGGCGACCGGGACCAGCACACCCCCCTCTCCCGCCTGGGGGGCCGCGGCGTCTTCGTGGCCGAGCTGGAGCAGGCCCTGTTACGGGGGGAGGTGGACATCGCCGTCCACAGCCTCAAAGACCTGCCCTCGCGGCCCGCCCCTGGACTGGTCATCGCCGCCGTCCCCCTGCGGGACGACCCCCGCGACTGCCTGGTCTCCCGCCAAGGCCTTACCCTGGACTCTCTCCCGCCGGGGGCCGCGGTGGGCACGGGCAGCCCCCGCCGGGCCGCCCAGCTCCGTGCCCTGCGCCCCGACCTGACGGTGGCCGAGATCCGCGGCAACGTGGACACCCGCGTGCGTAAGGTGATGGAGGGGGAATACGACGCCGCCGTGCTGGCCCTGGCCGGCCTGCGCCGCCTGGGGCTGGCCGACAGCTCTGTCCACCCCCTGGAGCCCGAGACGATGCTGCCCGCCCCCGGCCAGGGGGCCATCGCCCTGGAGGTCCGGGGGGACGATGCTGAGGCCCTGGCCCTTTGCCGCGCCGTTGATGACCCTGTCGTCCATGCCTGTGTGACAGCCGAGAGGGCCTTCGAGGCCCAGTTCGGCGGCGGCTGCAGCGCCGTGGTGGCCGCCCTGGCCGTGGCCCAGGGCGAGACCATTTGGCTGCGGGGCCTGGCCGCCGCTGCCGAGGGCATGGCCTTCTTTCGCGGCGAGGCCCGCGGTCCCCTGGCCGAAGCGGAGGCGGTAGGCCGCGGCCTGGCCCATGAGCTGCTGCGACGGGCGGCCGGGGCCCTGCAGGCGCGGGAGGCATGACAGTGGGCGAGGCCAGCGGCAAGGTCTGGCTGGTTGGGGCGGGCCCCGGCGACCCTGGCCTCATCACCGTGGCCGGCCTGGAGGCCCTGCGCCAGGCCGACGTGGTGGTCTACGACCGGCTGGTCTCGCCCCTCCTCCTCACCCACGCCCGTCCCGACGCCGAGCTGCTGTTCGTCGGCAAGGAGGGAGGAGGCGAGTCCTTCCCCCAGCGCGATATCGAGCGCCTGCTGGTGGAGAAGGCGCGACAGGGGAAGCGAGTGGTGAGGCTCAAGGGGGGCGACCCCTTCGTCTTTGGTCGGGGCGGTGAGGAATGTCTCGCCCTGGCCGAGGCCGGCGTCCCCTTCGAGGTGGTGCCCGGCGTCACCTCGGCCGTGGCTGCCCCCGCCTACGCCGGCATACCCGTAACCCACCGGGGCCTGTCCTCATCACTGGCCATCGTCACCGGCCACGAGGACGCCGCCAAGGCCGGGTCATCCCTGCGCTGGGACCGGCTCGCTACGGCCGCCGACACCCTGGTGGTCCTGATGGGGACCCGGACGCTGTCAGAACTGGTGGAGAGACTCCTGGCCCATGGCCGCCCGGCCGACACCCCGGTGGCGGTGGTGCGCTGGGGCACTACGCCCGAGCAGGAGGTAGTGACGGGGACCCTGGCCGATATCGTGCCCAGGGTGGAGAAGGCAGGCCTGAGGCCTCCCACCGTGGTCGTGGTCGGCCAGGTGGTCCGCCTGCGCCAGCGCCTGCTGTGGTTCGAGCGTCGGCCCCTCTTCGGACGGCGGGTGCTGGTGACCCGCGCCCGACACCAGGCGGGGGAACTCTCGCGCATGCTGCTGGAGGCGGGCGCTTTACCTGTCGAGGTCCCGGTCATAGAGATCGAGCCGCTCGATGAGGGACCGGCGGCGGCCAAGGCCCTGGACGGCCTGGCCCGGGGGGACTATCGCTGGCTACTGTTCACCAGCGCCAACGCTGTGGACCACTTCTTCCGGCTGCTGGAGGCCCGTGGCCGCGACGCCCGTGCCCTGGCCGGAGTGCGGGTAGCGGCCATCGGCCCCGGCACGGCCCAGGCCCTGCATGCCCGCGGCATACGCCCCGACCTGCTGCCGCGGGAGTTCGTCGCCGAGGGGTTGGCAGCGGCCCTCTCGCCCCACCTACGCCCCGGCGACGGCGTCCTGCTCCCCCGGGCCGAGGAGGCCCGCCCAGCCCTGGTGGAGGCGCTGGCGGCCGTCGGCGCCAGGGTGGACATCCTCCCCCTCTACCGGACCCGCCTGCCCAAGGACGTCCCCCGAGGGGCCATCGAGATGCTGCGTCAGGGGGAGATAGACGCCGTGGCCTTCACGGCCTCCTCCACGGTCCGCAACCTGGCAGCCCTCCTGGGCGAGGACGTGGGCCGACTCCAGCGGGTCACCATCGCCTGCATCGGCCCCATCACGGCGCGCGCCGTGCGGGAGGTCCTGGGCCGCTCCCCGGACGTGGTGGCCCAAGAGTATACTATGGCAGGACTGGTGGAGGCCCTCTGCCGCCAATTGGGGCCTGCCCGTGCCCCGGAAGGGAGCTGAGAGCCGTGACCACACGGACAGCCGTCGAGGCCTTCCGACGCTTCCGTCGCCTGCGCCGCAGCGAGGCCCTGCGCGCCCTGGTCCGGGAGACGTCCCTGGAGCCAGGACGCTTCGTGTACCCCATCTTCGTGGCCCACGGCCGTGGCCTGCGGGAGGAGATAAGCTCCATGCCCGGCCAGTTCCGCCTCTCGCCGGACCTGTTGGCCGCCGAGGCTAAGGAGCTGCGCTCCCTGGGCATCGGGGCCGTCATCCTCTTCGGCATCCCCAGGGCCAAGGACGACGTGGGGTCCGAGGCCTACGCGCCCGACGGCATCGTGCAGCGGGCCATCCGCGCGCTGAAGGACGCCGACCCCGACCTGGTGGTCATCACCGACGTCTGCCTGTGCGAGTACACCGAGCACGGGCACTGTGGGGTGGTGGTGGACGGGGAGGTGGACAACGACCGCACCCTGCCCCTCCTGGCCCGCATGGCCCTTTCCCACGCCGAGGCGGGGGCTGACATGGTAGCCCCTTCGGACATGATGGACGGGCGGGTAGCGGCCATCCGCCGCGCCCTGGACGAGGCGGGCTACGGGCATGTCCCCATCATGGCCTATTCAGCCAAGGCGGCCTCGGCCTTCTACGGCCCCTTCCGCGAGGCCGCCGAGTCGGCCCCCCAGTTCGGCGACCGCCGCGGCTACCAGATGGACCCGGCCAACGCCCGCGAGGCCCTGCGCGAGATAGAGGCCGATATCGCCGAGGGTGCCGACATAGTCATGGTCAAGCCCGCCCTGCCCAACCTGGACATCATCGCCCGTGCCCGCCAGCGCTTCGACCTGCCCATCGCCGCCTACAACGTGAGCGGCGAGTATGCCATGGTCAAGGCCGCGGCGCGGCTGGGATGGCTGGACGAACGGCGCATCACCCTGGAGGTCCTGACAGCCATCCGCCGGGCCGGCGCTGACATCATCATCACCTATCACGCCAAGGAGGCAGCCCGCTGGTTGGCGGGCTGATGCTCCCCCTGGGCCATGCCCACGGCTAGGGCCTCGCGCCGGCGCCTGCCCATCCTGGAGGGCGTCGAGGCCGTGGCCTTCGACGGCTACGGCACCATCTTCGACTACTCAGAGGCCGACTTCATCGCTACCTTCGCTGAGCTGCTGGCCCTGCAGGCGCTCGAGGCCGATGCCGCCTCGCTGTGGCGGCACTTCCTCCAGGCCGCCCGCCGCCTGCGCAGCGAGAACCACCGGCAGCCCGCCTACCTCCGCTTCTCGGAGGCGTGGGCGCGCCAGTTCGAGGAGTCCTTCCGCCGCCTGGGGCTGCGGGGCGATGCGCAGGCGGCCGCCCTCTTCCTGCGGGACCGACTGGCCCAGGCCTCGGTCCACCCCGAGGTGCCCCAGGTCCTGGCGGCGCTGGCACCCCGCTACCGCCTCGCCCTCCTCTCCAACGCCGACGACGACTTCCTGCTAGCGGCGCTGGAGCGCAACGGTCTGCACTTCGACGTCATCGTCACTTCCGAGCGGGCGGGGGCACTGAAGCCGGACCCGCGCATATTCCGGGCCCTGCTGGACAGGCTGGGACTGCCGCCCGCTGCCGTCCTCTACGTGGGCGATAACCCCTTGCCCGACGTCCTGGGGGCACGTCGAGCAGGCCTGCGGGTGGCCTGGTTGGACCGGGAGGGCAGGCGACGCCCCCGGGGTGTGCCCGCACCCGACCTGAAGGTCCGTTCCCTGCGGGAGCTGCTGCCCGCCCTGGGGTTGGGGCATGGCTGAGGGGAACCGCCTCCTGATGGAGCGGGCACGAGGGCTGATGCCAGGGGGCGTTTCCAGCCCGGCCCGCTCCTTCAGGGCCGTCGCTGCCGAGCCCATCGTGGCCACGCGTGCCTCCGGTCCCCGGCTGTGGGACGCCGACGGCCGCAGCTACATAGACTACCTGATGGCCTTCGGGCCCCTCATACTCGGCCACGCCCATCCCCAAGTGGTGGCGGCGGTGCAGGAGGCAGCGACCCTTGGCACGGCTTACGGCCTCACCAACGGGCTGGAGGTCGAGCTGGCATCGCTGCTGCGGGAGGCCCTGCCCTCGCTGGAGATGGTCCGCTTCGTCAACTCGGGCACCGAGGCCACCATGTCGGCCCTCCGTCTGGCCCGTGCCTATACCGGCCGCAGCAAGGTGGTCAAGTTCGAGGGGTGTTACCACGGTCACGCCGACGGCCTGCTGGCCCGGGCCGGGTCTGGGGCCGCCACCCTGTCCCTCCCCGACAGCCCAGGGGTGCCGCCGTCCTACGCCGCCGAGACCATCGTCCTCCCCTACAACGACCTGGCGGCGGTGTCCCAGGCCTTCCAGCAGCAGGGGGAGCAGATAGCGGCGGTCATAGTGGAGCCGGTGGCAGCCAACATGGGCGTGGTCCCGCCGGAGCCAGGCTTCCTGGAGGGGCTGCGGCAGGTCACCCAGCGCTACGGTGCGCTGCTGGTGTTCGACGAGGTGGTGACGGGCTTCCGCCTCTGTTACGGAGGCGCCCAGACCATCTACGGCGTCACCCCGGACCTGACCTGTTTGGGGAAGATCATAGGCGGCGGCCTGCCGGTGGGCGCCTACGGCGGCCGCCGCGAGATCATGGAGATGGTAGCCCCGCTGGGGCCCGTTTACCAGGCGGGGACGCTGGCCGGCAACCCCCTGGCCATGGCTGCCGGCGTCGCCACCCTGCGCTTGCTGCGGGAGGAAGGCACCTATCGCCGCCTGGAGGAACTCTCGGCCCGCCTGGAGGCGGGCCTGGCCGCTGCCCTAGCCGAGCTGGGAGTGACGGCCACCGTGCAGAGGGCCGGGTCCATGCTGACGCTGTTCTTCGCACCGGGGCCCGTCCGCGACTACGCCTCGGCGCGGCAGGCCGACACGGGCCTCTTTGCCCGCTTCTTCGCCGCCATGCTGGAGCAGGGGGTACTGCTGCCCCCTTCCCAGTTCGAGGCCTGGTTCGTCTCGCTGGCCCACAGCGAGGACGACATCGAGGCCACGTTGGCGGCAGCACGACGTGCCCTCGCCAATCTCTAGCTGGGGAAGGGAGGGCGAGCACCGGGACACCTCCCCTGGCATCGGCGAGGCAGGACGCTAAAGTAAAATAGACGGGCGGGAGTGGCAGGGGCCCGGTGGCCCTCCCGGTCTTCAAAACCGTGGCGGGGCGGCGTGCCCGTCCCGGGTGGGTTCGACTCCCATACACTCCCGCCAGGTCCCTCTGGTAAGATGGTCCTGGTGCCGGCCTTCGCCCGCCCCACCCGTCATGGAAGCCCGTCAGGCGTCCGTCCCCGCTGAGGAAGTCCTGGCCCAGGTGCGCCGTCGCCTCCTGGAGCGAGAGGAGTGCCTCTCGCCCTTTGCGGCCCGCAGCCGCTCCTCGCGCGGACGCCAGCGGCCCGAAGAGCCGTCGCCGGTGCGGACCGAATTCCAGCGCGACCGTGACCGTATCATCCACAGCAAGGCCTTTCGTCGGCTAAAGCACAAGACGCAGGTCTTCATTGCCCCCAGCGGTGACCACTTCGTCACCCGCCTGACCCACACCCTCGAGGTGGCCCAGATAGCCCGGACCATCGCCCGCGCCCTGGACCTGAACGAAGACCTGACGGAGGCAATAGCCCTGGCCCATGACCTGGGCCACCCTCCCTTCGGCCACGCCGGCGAGGAGACGCTGGCCGAGCTGGTCCCAGGAGGCTTCCGACATGCCGAACAGGGGCTGCGGGTGGTGGAGCGCCTGGAGAAAGGGGGCAGGGGACTGAACCTGACCTGGGAGGTGCGCGACGGCATCCTCTACAGCTCCAAGCCGCGGGAGGACATCCTGGGCGAGGGGATGGGCACGCCAGCCACCCTCGAAGGGCAGGTGGTCAAGATCGCCGATGCCGTCGCCTACCTGAACCACGACATAGCCGATGCCATCCGCGCCGGCCTCCTGTCGGAGGACGAGCTGCCGGCCGTGGTCCAGGAGCGACTGGGCCGCAGCCACTCCCAGCGCATCAACGCCATGGTCTGCGATATCGTGGTGGCCTCTTGGGCAGCCAGTGGGCGCCTGGGCCAGCACGTGCAGCCGCGCATCGTCATGAGCCCGCCGGTGCACGAGGCGGCCAACGTCCTGCGGGAGTTCATGTTCCGCCGCGTATACCAGTGGGAGGGGAGAAGGGAGGAGGCCGAACGGGCCAAGCGGGTCGTCCGCTTCCTCTACACCTACTTCCGCGACCACCCGGAGGAGATAAAGAGCGACTACGTCATCCCCGACGACCCGCCCTGGCGTCAGGCAGCCGACTACGTTTCGGGCATGACGGACCGCTTCGCCCTGGAGACGGCCTACCGCCTGGGCTACCGGGACTGACTGTCCGAAAGGTGACAGAGGCCTGAAATCTTTGCCCACCCTCGGGCGTTTACAATAAGCGGTGTAGGGCCGGCCCGGTCATGGATATCGTCGAAGAGGTCAAGGCACGCCTGGACATAGTCGAGGTGGTAGGGGAATACGTACCCCTGCAGAGGGCCGGACGCTATTACCGTGCCCTGTGTCCCTTCCACAGCGAGCGGACGCCCTCGTTCTATGTCTCGCCCGAGAGGCAGAGCTGGCACTGCTTCGGGGCCTGTAGCACTGGCGGGGACGTCATCTCCTTCGTCATGCGCAAGGAGGGCCTCGACTTCCGCGATGCCTTGCGACTGCTGGCCCAACGGGCCGGCGTCCCCCTGCCGGAGCGACGGGAGCGGCCCGAGGAGGAGCGCTTCCAGCGTCTGCGAGCGGCCACCGAGGCGGCCGCGCAGTTCTACCACCGCCAGTTGGTGGAGTCCAACGAGGCAGCCCCTGCCCGCCGCTACCTGGAGGGTAGGGGCGTGGACATGGAGGCGTGTCGCCGCTTCCTCCTGGGCTACAGCCCCCAGGGCAGGGACGCCCTCCGCCGGCACCTGCTCTCGCTGGGCTTCCGCGACGGCGAGCTCCTGGAGGCGGGGCTTCTGCTCGAGGGCGAAGGCGTGCTGCGCGACCGCTTCCACGGTCGCATCATGTTCCCCATCTGGGACGAACGGGGCAGGCCCGTGGGCTTCGGTGCCCGCGCCCTGGACGACTCCCATCCCAAATACCTGAACACCCCCCAGACGCCCATCTTCGACAAGGGGGGCCTCCTCTACCTGCTGGACCGCGCGCGCGAGGAGGTGCGGCGGTCGGGGTGTGCCGTCATAGTAGAGGGCTACATGGATGCCATCGCCGCCCATCAGAGCGGATATACCAATGTGGTGGCATCCATGGGCACGGCCCTGACGGAGCGCCAGGTCCAGCTCCTGAAGCGCTATGCCCGACGTATCGTGCTGGCCCTGGACGCCGACGCCGCAGGTGCCGCCGCGGCGGTCCGCGGGCACGAGGTGGTCGCCGCCGTCACCGCCGGCGAGGGGGAGACGGTCCCGGTCCTCTCGTGGCAGGGGATGGTGCGCTACCAGGAGCGGGCGGCCGTCGACCTGCGAGTGGCCCTGCTCCCCCAGGGAAAGGACCCGGACGAGGTCATAAGGGCCTCGCCAGCGGAGTGGCGGGAGCTGGTGGAGGGGGCGGAGCCGATACTGGAGTTCCGCTTCCGTCACGCAGCCCAATCGCGCGACCTCCGAGACCCCCGCGCCCGCTCGGAGCTGGTGCAGGAGCTGCTGCCCCTCGTAGACGCCATCGCCGACCCGGTGGTGCGGGCACACTACCTGCAGCGGTTGGCCCGGCTGGCCCAGGTCCGGGAGGAGGACCTGCGCCCTTACCTGCGCCGCCGTCGGCCCACCCAGCAGCCAGAGGAGGCTGCCGCTGCACCCCAGCCCTCCCGCGACCGACGGGAGGACTGGCTGCTGGCCCTGCTGCTGCGCTACTCTCCCCTCCGTCCGCTGGGGATGACCATTCCGGAGGAGCTGTTCTGGGACAGTGCCAACCGCCAGGTGCTGAGGGCCTGGAAAAACTGCCGGGACCTCGCCGAGCTGCACCAGGCTCTGCCGGAAGAGCTGCACCAACACGTGGAGTCCCTCATTTCTCTTTGGACAAGGTTCGACCCGACGTGGGATAATGATTATGGCGAGAAGGCCTTGCAGTCGTTGCTGAGGCGGCTGGAGGAGCGGCAGCTCCGCGCCGAGAAGATGGCCCGGGCCGCAGCCCTGGCAGCCCAGGAGGAGGCCACGGGCAGCATGCCTCTGCTGGAGGAGGCGCTCCGCACCCTCACAGAAGGGCGGGAGGCAGGAGACTCCCCCCTCCCCCTGTTGTTGGAAGACCTGGAGCTGGGCCTGCGCCTCCACCGCCGCCCAGGCACCCACCGGACCGGTCCTGAGAACACGGGGTGATGTGATAACATGTCCGAGCACATGGACGAGACCGAGAAGCGGCGTCGCCAGACGCCCAGGAACGAGGAGGACATCCTGGACGAGGAAGAGGAGGTCCTCGACCTGGAGGCCCAGCCCGAGCTAGGGCTCGCGCCCGACGAGGCTGTAGCCGAAGAGGAGGAGGCGGTGGCCGCCGGCCCCCAGGTGTCCCTGGACGAGCTGGAGGCCGACGCCTGGGCCCGCGAGGCCGAGGCCCTGGAGGAGGAGGCCGAGCGCGAGCTGGAGGAGCTGGAGGAGGGGGTCGATGACCCCGTCCGCATGTACCTGCGCGAGATCGGCAAGGTCGCCCTCCTGACCGCCGACGACGAGAAGTTCCTGGCCCGCCAGATGGAGGAGGCCCGTTACATCGAGGACCTGCAAAGGAGCTTCCAGCAGGCCCACGGGCGTCGGCCCAGCGCCGCTGAGACGGTGGTTGCCATCCTGGAGGACCTCGCCACTCTTGAGCCGGTGCGCAGAGTGGTGGCCCGCGAGCTGGGACTGGAGGGCCTTTCCCTCCCAGAGCTGTTCCAGCACCCGACCTTCCGCTCCTGCGTGGACGGCGAGATCGACCAGGAGATGGCCCAGAAGCTCGTCGAGGCCCTGGGCATGGGCCAGCGGGAGGCGGAGCAGGCCCTGGTGCACCTCTCCACCGCCAGCCACGTGCTGGTCCAGGACCTGCTGGGAGTGATCCTAGAGGCGGCCGGCACCCCCGACGCCCTGGTCCCTCCGGCCCCGGACCTGGGCCAGCGGCTGGCAGCCCACGAGGGGCGCCTGCGGGAGCGGCTGCAGCGCTTCATAGAGGACGGGCGCAAGGCCCAGAAGCGCCTCACCGAGGCCAACCTGCGCCTGGTGGTGAGCGTGGCCAAGAAGTACATCGGCCGCGGCATGTCCCTTCTGGACCTGATCCAGGAGGGCAACATCGGCCTCATCCGTGCGGTGGAGAAGTTCGACTACCGCAAGGGCTACAAGTTCAGCACCTACGCCACCTGGTGGATCCGACAGGCCATCACCCGCGCCATCGCCGACCAGGCCCGGACCATCCGCATACCTGTCCACATGGTGGAGACCATCAACAAGCTGATGCGGGTCAGCCGCCGCCTCGTGCAGGAGTATGGCCGCGAGCCCACCAGCGAGGAGATAGGCAAGCAGATGGAGGTGGGCCCCGAGCGGGTGCGGGAGATCATCCGCGTCTCCCAGGAGCCGGTGTCCCTGGAGACGCCCATCGGCGAGGAGGAGGACTCCCACCTGGGCGACTTCATTGAGGACCAGGCCACTCTGTCGCCCATGGACGCCGCCGCCCAGCAGCTCCTGCGGGAGCAGGTCCGGGAGGTCCTCTCTACCCTGACTCCCCGGGAGCAGAAGGTCCTCATCCTGCGTTTCGGGCTGGAGGACGGCCGCAGCCGCACGCTGGAGGAGGTGGGGCGGGAGTTCAACGTGACCCGGGAGCGCATCCGCCAGATCGAGGCCAAGGCGCTGCGCAAGCTCCGCCACCCCAGCCGCAGTAAGAAGCTGCGGGACTTCCTGGAGTAGAGGGGGCCAGGATGCCCATCTACGAGTACTATTGCAGCCGTTGCGGGAGCCGCTTCGAGCTGCTGCGGCCGGTGTCGCGCATGGACGACCCCGCCACCTGCCCGGCCGGCCACCAGGGCGCCGAGCGTGTCCTCTCGGTCTTCGCTGCCTTCTCCAGCGGGGACGGCGGCCAGACCGCCCTGGGTGGCGGCGGCTGTGCCGGCTGCGCCGGCGGCCACTGCGCCAGTTGCTCCCACCACTAGTGGGGGCCGCCGCCTAGCCCTTCGCGGACGGGGCCGCCAGCCGCCAGCTGGGGCGGCGTGGGCGAATCCTGGGGGAGCGGTGCCCCGCGAGTCCCGCGGCCAGGGCGCGTCAGCCATAGGTAGGCGAGGGCCAGCCCCGCCAGCACGGCCATCAGGGCCAGGGTGCCCCCCACCACCAGGGCCACCATCTGGAACCAGAACTCCTCCGGGAACATCTGGATCAGGTGGTGGCGGGCCGGGTCCAGACGCCACAGGTCGTTCCTGAACAGGGCCTGATGGAGCCGATCCCAGAAGGCATCGAAGCCGGCAAGGGCCATGGCGCCCGTGGCCCCCAGGAAGGCGAGGGTGCCGACGGCGCTCCAGACAACGGCACCGGCCAGCTCGCGCACCGGCCCCTCCCTGGCCCAGACGTAGACCAGGACAACGTAGGCCACCACGTAGGTCAGGGCGGCCAGCTGGACGGCGCCGACCCACCGCAACAGCGTCTTCACGTCCGCCAGGTGGGCCGTCTCCATCGGCGTGAACAGGGGGACCGACTGGCCCCGCTCGTCCGTCACCTCCAGCTGCAGCAGGGAACGGTCGTCGGCGAAGTAGCGGACCAGCTCGCGGTTGGCCCGCTTCAGCTCGGCCTCAGGGATGCCGGTGAGGGAGGCCGCGTCGAAGTGGTGAACGCTGTAGTCGTAGACCTGGGGCAGGCTGAAGAGGACGCGGACGCCGGTGGTCACTATCAGGACGGGCAGCGCCACAACGAAGAGGAGGGTGGCGGCGAAACGCAATGGCCCAGGCCGTCCCCACCGATGGGGGGCCTCCCGCTGCCTGGGAAAAGATGTGGACAACGCCTCCACCCGCCCAGCAGTCGCTATCCTAGCACAGGCGCCGCCCCTGTCAACGTGGCCGCGGCCGTCCTGCCGGCAGGCCAGGTCCACAACGGCACCGGCCTGTCGGGGGGCGCGGCCAACGGTTCCCACCCGTTACCGTCGCGGATGGAACCCGCATGTGCCAGCGCCCTATCATGGGCGGCAGGAGGGACGGTATGGAGATCGACGAGGCCGAGCTGAGGACGTTCGAAGGGCTGCGACGGGTGGTGGCTGCCCTCAGGGCACCCGATGGCTGCCCCTGGGACCGGGCCCAGACCCACCTCAGCCTGCGCCATTACCTGCGTGAGGAAGCGGCCGAGGCCCTAGAGGCCATCGAGGCCGGCGACAGCCAGCGGCTGGCCGAGGAGCTGGGCGACCTGCTGCTGCAGGTCCTGATGCACGCCCAGATAGCCGAGGAGGCGGGCGAGTTCACGCTGGAGGACGTCATCCACGGCGTCGCCTCCAAGCTGGTGCGCCGCCATCCCCATGTCTTCGGCGGGCAAAGACTGGAGACGCCCCAACAGGTGCTGCGCCAGTGGGACGAGCTGAAGCGTGGCGAGCGGGGCGAGGACGCCTCGGCCCTGGAGGGCGTGCCCGCCACCCTGCCCGCCCTGGCCCTGGCCCAGGCCCTGCAGCGTCGCGCCGCCCGTGCCGGCTTCACCTGGCCCTCCCCACAGGAGGCCTGGCAGAAGCTGGAGGAGGAGCTCGACGAGCTGCGCCGGGCGCCCGAGCCGGGGGCGGCGCTGCACGAGCTGGGCGATGCCATCTTCGCCCTGGCCGACCTGGCCCGCCTGCTGGACCTGGACGCCGAGGACGCACTCCTCCTGGCCTGTCAGCGCTTCCGCCAGCGCTTCCAGCGGCTGGAGGGCATGGCCCGACAGCGGGGACAGTCCCTCAGGGACCTATCGCCTACGGACCTGGCCCGCCTCTGGCAGGAGGCAGCCGGCGGACCCCTTTGAGGCACGACCCCCGTCACGGGCACCAGCGCCCTGGCCCTCCGTGTGGCACTAAGACGGCGCTAGCTGCTGCGGGCGGGAGTCGGCGTGCGAGGGGCGGGCGTGGGAGTGGCCTCCTCTTCCTCGCAACCCAGCCCGACCACCACCAGGCTGGCCAGAATGGCGGCGATGAGCAGCGGCAAAACGCGTCGCATTCGGCTCACCTCCTGCGGCCCTCTAGCTCCTCCACGTTTGCCGTAACGCCCCGTCCCTGCCCAGGAGGGGCGTCGGACGTCTTCAGGCCCTCTCCTTAACGTGGTAACCTATAAGCGCCCGCAGCGCAAGTCCCGGAAGGAGGTGCCGGCGTGGGCGCGCAGCAGCAGAGTGTGGTTACCCCCGAGCGGTTCGCCTCTGGCATGACCTGGGAGGAATACCTGGCCAGCATCAAGCGGAACCGCGACAAGTTCGAGTACAACTACCGCGAGACGCAGCTTTCGGAAGAGGATGTGCGCACCCTGAAGGAGCTGGTCTCCCTGCCCCACGGCCCGGCCAAGGTGCTGGCCCTGGGGGAGGACTGGTGCCCCGACGTCTTCCGTGGGCTGCCCGTCATGGCCAAGATGGCCCAGGCGGCAGGCATGGAGCTGCGCATCTTCCCCCGCGACCAGAACCTCGACATCATGAACGAGTTCCTGAACCAGGGCAAGTACCAGTCCATCCCCACCTTCGTCTTCTATACCCGCGACCACCGCTACATCTGCCACTGGATCGAGCGCCCTGCCCTGGCCAACCAAGAGATGCACCTGCTGGAGGACATACGTCGTCTGCGGGAGGAGGACCCCGAACGCGCCCGCCAGGAATACGAGGCCTTCCAGCAGGGGCCGGTGTGGGCACGCTGGCGCCAAGAGACGGTGCGGGAGATCATCGCCCTCCTCAAAGAGAGGTGCGGGCTGGCCTGAGGCGGGCGCCCCAGGCCCTATAATGGTCTTGGGCCGGGCCGCCGGGCACCGGCCGGGAGGGAGTGGGCATGGCCGAGGCGCCGCCACCCTTCGAGGTCCTGGAGCACACGGCCGACGTCAGGGTGGTGGCCCGAGGCCGCACCCTGGAGGAGCTCTTCGCCAATGCCGCCCTGGCCATGTCCCATCTAGTGGCCGACCTGGACGGGGTGGCCGAGAGGGAGCGGCAGGAGCTATCGGCGGAGGGCCAGGACTGGGAGTCCCTGCTGGTCCGCTGGCTCAACGAGCTGCTCTACTGGCTGGACGCCAAGAACATGCTCTTCCGGCGGTTCCAGGTGGACGAGCTGGCGCCCTATCGCCTACGGGCGGTGGCGTGGGGAGAGCGCCTGGACCCCACGCGCCACCAGCTACACATGGGCATCAAGGGCATAACGCGTCACCTGCTCCAGGTGCGGCACCAGGACGGCTGGTGGCAGGCCCAGGTCGTGTTTGATATCTGACGCCTTCGGTGCAAGGGGCAAGGCATGGCCTATCTGGAGACGGGCAGCGTGCGCCTATGGTATGACGTGCGGGGCGAGGGATTCCCCGTGCTCTTCATTCACGGTGGCTTCGCCGGGGTGGGCTACCGACTGCAGCCCCGGACTTACGAGTGGTTGGACGAGTTCGTGCCCCACTACCGGGTAGTTGTCTACCACCGTCGCGGCTGCGGGTGGTCCTCCCTGCCCAAGGACGGGTGGTCGCTGGCGGCCCAGGTCTCGGACGCCGTGGCGGTCATGGACGCCCTGGGGCTGGACCAGGCCCACGTCATCGGCAGCTCGGCGGGCGGGCCTATCGCCCTCCTGCTGGCCCTGGAGCACCCCCGGCGGGTCCGCTCCCTGGCCCTGGCCAACACCGCCGCAGCCCTCTTCCGCCCGGAGGCCTCGGGGGGCATCGCCGACATCGTCCGGCGGGAGCTGGAGATTCTGCGCCGCGAGGGTGCCCTCGCCCTGTTCCGCCGTCGGCCTGCCGAGGCCCGCATCTCCCTGGCCGCCCTCTGGGAGCGGCCGGCCATGGAGGCCGCAGGTCGCCTGTCGGAGTGGCAGGACAGCTATCGAGAGCTGGCCCGGCAGGCCGCCGCCTCCCTGAGCGAGGAGGAGTGGGTCCAGCTCTGCGCTGCCGAGGTGGAAAACATCGCCGCCTACTTGGACGCCGACCTGCGGCCACGACTGAGCGACGTCCGAGCGCCGGCCATCGTCGTCCACGGCGATGCCGACCGGGTGGTCCCCCTGGACTGGGGGCTGGAGCTGGCCCGTATGTTACCCGTCGCCGAAGTGGCGGTGGTGACCGGAGCGCCCCACGGCATCCTGGGAGACAGCGCCGAGGCCCGCCGCCGTGTCCTGGAGTTCTTCCTCAAGGTAGACGGTCGCCTGAGCTGAGGGGTGGTGTGCTATGGGCAGGGACTGGAGGAAGGTGCTGCAGAAGCTGGACGAGTGGCGCTGGCTGCTGCCCCAGGAATACAAGCCAGGCATGCGGGTGCCGGGCCTCATCTACGCTTCCGAAGAGATGTTGTCCCACATCGGCGAGGACATGGCCATCGAGCAGGTGGCCAACGTGGCCTTCCTGCCCGGCATCGTCGGGTACTCCCTGGCCATGCCCGATATCCACTGGGGCTACGGCTTTCCCATCGGCGGCGTGGCCGCCATGCGGGTGGAGGACGGCGTGATCTCGCCCGGTGGGGTCGGCTTCGATATCAACTGCGGCACCCGCGTCATCCGCACCGACCTGCGGGAGGAGGACGTCCGGCCCCGGCTGCGGGAGCTGGTGAACCAGCTCTTCCGCGACATCCCTTCGGGCGTGGGCAGCGCCGGCCTGGTGAAGGTCTCCATGAAGGAGATAGACCAGGTCCTGGTGAAGGGCGCGCGCTGGGCGGTGGAACAGGGCTATGGCTGGCCCGAAGACCTGGAGGTCATCGAGGGAGGCGGCGCCCTGCCCGGCGCCAACCCGGAGAAGGTGAGCCGGCGGGCCAAGGAGCGGGGGCTGCCACAGCTGGGCACCTTGGGCTCCGGCAACCACTTCCTGGAGGTCCAGGTCATCGACCATATCTACGACCCCGACCGGGCGGCGGTCATGGGCATCCGAGAGCCCGGCCAGGTGGTGGTCTTTGTCCATTGCGGCTCCCGCGGCCTGGGCCACCAGACCTGCGAGGACTACCTGGACGTGATGGAGGCCACGGCCAAGCGCTACAACATCCACCTGCCTGACCGCCAGTTGGCCTGCGCGCCCATCCGTTCCAAGGAGGGCCAGGACTACCTGGCAGCCATGACGGCAGCGGCCAACTTCGCCTTCTGCAACCGTCAGATCATCACCCACTGGGTGCGGCAGGCCTTCGCCCGGGTCTTGGGGCGCGACCCCCGTGACATGGGCATGCACCTGGTCTATGACGTTGCCCACAACATCGCCAAGATAGAGCGCCACCGCTACAACGGCCGCGAGCTGACGGTGTGCGTCCACCGGAAGGGTGCTACCCGCGCCTTCGCCCCCGGCCACCCCGATGTCCCCGCCCGCTATCGCGGCATCGGCCAGCCGGTGCTGGTGCCGGGGGACATGGGACGTTACTCCTTCCTGCTGGTGGGGACCCAGAGGGCAATGGAGGAGACGTGGGGCTCCACGTGCCACGGCGCCGGCCGCGTGCAGAGCCGTGCCGCCGCCAAGCGCGCCCTCAAGGGGGTGGACATCGCCGAGAAGCTGGCGGCCCGGGGCATCATCGTCCGCGCCCAGAACCGGGCCCTCCTGGCCGAGGAGGCCAGCGAGGCCTACAAGGACGTGGCCGACGTGGTGGAGGTGCTGCACGAGGCGGGCATTTCGCTGAAGGTCGCCCGCATGCGCCCCATCGGCGTGGTCAAGGGCTAGCGGTTCGACCCTTGGTCCTGGGCTAGAACGTGAGAGGGGAAGGGGACACGCACCCCCTCCCGCAGAAAGGCCTCCACCAGCCTCTGGCGCAACACCCCTGAAAGCTCCCACTGGCAGCCGGGGCGGGCCATCCCCCGCACCCGCAGCACTATGCCCTGGTCGCCTACCGCCTCCACCCAGGCCAGACGTGGTGCCTCGATGATGTGGTGCCCCCAGGCCGGGTCGCGGGCCAGCGCCTGCCCCACACCATCTACGATGCGACGCACTCGCTCCAGGTCCTCGCCGTAGGCCACCCGCACCTCCAGGAAGATGCCGCCGCTGCCGCGGGTGTAGTTGGACACCGCGCCGATGAGGCTGTTGGGGACGACGTGCAGCACTCCGCTCCAGTCCCGCAGGACGGTGCGACGCAGGCTCAGGTCCTCCACCACCCCCTGCAAGTTGCCCACGGCGATGTAGTCCCCCTTGCGGAACTGGTCCTCCAACAGGATGAAGACGCCGTTGATGACGTCCCGCACCAGCAGCTGGGCACCCAGCGCCAGGGCCACTCCGGTGATGCCCAGGCCCGTGAGCACGGCGGCGATGTTGACCCCCAGCTCGGGCAATATAGTCAGCAGGCCGATGATGAACAGCAGGGCCGCCACCAGCCAGTTGGCGGCCGACGCGAGGGTCTCCACTCTGCGGCGGAAGTCCACGTCCACCGCCGGATGGGAAAGCAGGCGGCCCAGGAGGCGCGGGAAGAAGACGCGGAAGACGATGTAGACCAGCGCCAGGGCCACGACGATGCCCACTATGCGCAGGCCATGGTCGAAGAACCAGTCCATGCCGTCCTGGGAGGTCAAGACGCCCCCTGGGGCCCGGCATGCTCCAGCCGGGCCAGCGATAGCAGCAGCTTCTTGATGCCTGCCTCGCCCTTGAAGGCCACCGTCACAAGATGGTCATCGCCTGTGGGGGTGCAGGACACGACCACCCCCTCTCCGAAGCGGGGATGGCGCACCCGGTCGCCCGCCCTGAAAGCGGGAGCGGTGGCGCCGCCATCGGCGCTGGTCGCGGGGGTGGCGTAGACCTGGGAGGGACGACGAGGCTGGGCCGGCACCACCAGGTGGGGCGGGATATCGGCCAGGAAGCGCGAGGGCGGGTGCGGCCCGCCGCGGCTGCGGCGGAAGGCACGCACCAGGTAGAGCAGCTCCTTGGCCCTCGTCATCCCCACGTAGCACAGACGCCGCTCCTCCTCCATCTGCTCTGGGTCGTCGAAGGAGCGGATGTGGGGCAGGAGGCCCTCCTCCATCCCCACGATGAACACCACCGGGAACTCCAGCCCCTTGGCAGCGTGAAGAGTGATGAGGGTGACAGCATTGGCGCTCTCGTCGTAGCGGTCCACATCCGTGACCAGGGCCACGTCCTCCAGCAGGGCTGCCAGGGCATCCTGCGGCCGCAGCTCGTCGTAGGTGGCGGCCACAGAGCGCAGCTCCTCCACGTTCTCCCAGCGCTCCTCTCCCTGCGGCTCGGACAGGATGTAGGGGCGGTAGTCGGTGGCCTCGATGACCGCGTCCAGTAGCTGCGACAGAGGCACCTGAGAGGCCCGGGCGATGAGCTGGTTCAGGAGGCCCAGGAAGCGCAGCAAGGCCCCCACCGCCCGCCGCTGGAATCCCGGCTTCGGCGCGGCGAGAGATTCCGGCGTGGGAGAGTCCCTCTCCTGCTGAGCCAGCAACTGCAGCGCGGCGTAGAGGGGGACCCCCAGCTGTCGCGCCCAGCGCTGCAGCTCCAGAACCGTCCGCTCGCCAATGCCCCGCGGCGGCACGTTCAGCACCCGCAGCAGGGCTACCGAGTCGAAGGGGTTGTGGACCAGGCGCAGGTAGGCCAGCAGGTCCTTCACCTCGCGCCGCTCGTAGAACCGCACGCCCCCCACCAGCCGGTAGGGGATGCCACGACGCAGAAAGGCCTCTTCCAGCGGCCGCGACTGGGCATTGGTGCGGTACATGACGGCGAAGTGGCGATAGGGGCGCCTCTCCTCCCTGGCCAGCCGCTCGATCTCGGCGGCAACGAAGGAGGCTTCCTCCACCTCGTCGAAGGCCTCGTAGACCACCGCC